>CAYVZV010000020.1:0-15305 GCA_964456485.1 uncultured Rhodoluna sp.
AGACGGTCAAGGTCAAACTTCATGGTTGCAACCATTCCAGAAAATGCTGGAAGCAAAAGCTTGAGAGTGTCGATGGAATCAAACACTGGCTCTTTGTCTTCTTGAAGATCGCGGTTGTAGGCAAGCGGGAGAGCCTTCAGGGTTGCCAGTAATCCAGTTAGGTTTCCAATGAGACGACCTGATTTTCCGCGTGCAAGTTCTGCAACATCCGGATTCTTTTTCTGAGGCATGATCGAAGAACCAGTTGAGTAGGCGTCGTCGAGTTTGATGTAACCAAACTCTGCGGTGGCCCAAACAATAATCTCTTCGGCGAATCGAGAAAGATTGATTCCAATCAAGCTCATGATGAAAGTGAACTCGGCAACCACGTCCCTTGAAGATGTGGCATCAATTGAGTTTGGAGTAGTTCCTGCAAAGCCCAGCTCGCTAGCTACCAAATTCGGGTCTAGGCCAAGGCTGGAGCCAGCTAGTGCTCCTGCTCCGTATGGTGAAAAATTGGCTCTAACTCGCCAGTCGCGAAGTCTTTCAAGGTCTCTAACTAGCGGCCAAGCGTGAGCTAGCAGGTGATGTGAAAGTAAAACAGGCTGAGCGTGTTGCATGTGAGTTCTGCCTGGAATGGCTGATCCAAGGTGTTCCTGGGCGCGATCTGTGATCACACCGATGAGGGCTCGAACCAAAGCTTCGATGGCAACTGCTTCATCCATCAAGTAGGCACGAATCAGCGTTGCAATCTGGTCGTTTCTTGATCTTCCAGCCCGAAGCTTGCCGCCTAGTTCCGCGCCAGCAATTTCAATAAGTCCGCGCTCAAGAGCCGAATGAACATCTTCATCCTGCTCTTTCGGGACAAAACTTCCAGCCTGAACTCTTTCAAGTAACTGTCCCAAAACTTTGTTGAGGCGCTCTGCCTCATCGTTGTTTAGGTAGCCGGCTGTAAAGAGAGCCTTAGCGTGAGCCTTTGATCCAGCAATGTCGTACTCGGCCAGTCGCCAATCAAAGTGTGTTGATTTGCTCAGCGCTGCAACTGAATCTGCTGCGCTCGATGCAAATCTTCCGCCCCAGAGTGATCCGGGCTTATCCTCATTTGCCATGGGATCGTTTCGCCGAAATCTTGCTTGGAAGCGCCCAAAGCTCAATGAATCCCTTAGCTAGCGATGAATCGAAGGAATCGCCAGTGTCGTAGGTTGCAAGATCAAAGTCGTACAAGCTCTGCTCTGAACGACGACCAGTCACCACTGCCCTACCGCCGCGCAATTTAAGACGGATCTCCCCTGATACATACTTTTGAGTGTGGTCAATAAACACATCTAGCGAGCGCTTCAGATCTGAGAACCAGAGACCTTCGTAAACCATGGTGGCCCACTTGTCCTCAATTCCCTTCTTGAACCTGTTCACATCTCGCTCAAGAGTTAGGTTTTCAAGTTCTTCATGAGCCTGGATTAGGGCAATTCCAGCAGGAGCTTCGTAAATCTCTCGTGATTTGATTCCAACTAGGCGGTCTTCGACGATGTCGATACGTCCAATGCCGTGAGCACCCGCTAGCTCGTTCATCTTCTTGACCATCTCGATTGCGCTGTATGAGATGCCATCAATTGCCACAGGGATACCCTGGTCGAACTTGATGATCACCTCAGTTGCCTCACGAAGCACATCTGGGTCTTGGGTGTAGGTGTAGAGATCTTCAATTGGCGCGTTCCATGGATCTTCTAGGAAACCAGTCTCAACAGCTCTTCCCCACACGTTCTGATCTACCGAGTACGGGCTCTTTTTTGACTGCGCGATTGGAAGATTGTGCTCTGCTGCGTATTCGATTGCCTTGTCTCGGGTTAGAGCTAGATCTCTAATCGGAGCAATTGAAGTAAGTTCTGGAGAAATTGCAGCCACCGATGCTTCAAAGCGAACCTGGTCATTTCCCTTTCCGGTGCAACCATGAGCCACGGTGTCAGCACCGAGTTCCTTAGCGGTCTTCGCTAGGTACTTTGCAATAAGCGGGCGGGATAGTGCAGAAACTAGCGGGTAGCGCTTCTGGTACAGAGCATTGGCCTTGAGTGCCGGCATGATGTAGTCATCTGCAAACTCTGACTGAGCGTCAATAACGACCGATTCAACAGCTCCGCAGTCCAAAGCGCGCTGTCTAATGACCTCCATGTCTTCGCCACCTTGGCCAACATCGATAGCCATGGCTACTACCTCTTTGCCGGTGGCATCCTTAAGCCATCCGATGCCAACTGAGGTGTCAAGACCACCCGAATATGCCAAAACTACGCGCTGGGCCATGTGTCTCCTACTAATTGATAAAAATCTAGCCCGCAAACCTTCGGGAATAGTTCAATCTTAGGCTTTAGAGCGTGCAGCCAGCCAAACCATAAGGGCTTTCTGGGCGTGAAGACGGTTCTCGGCCTGGTCCCACACAACTGACTGGGGCCCATCCAAGACTTCAGCTGAAATCTCGTAGCCGCGATAAGCAGGTAGGCAGTGCAAAACTATGGCTTCGGGCTTGGCGATGCTCAATAGTTCACTATCTAGAGTGAAACCAGCAAATTCTTTGAGCTTTTGCTCCTTATCTGCCTCTTGTCCCATCGAGACCCAAGTATCGGTTGCAACAACATCGCTATCGATAAGTGCATGCTTTGGGTCGGTGTAGACATCGATTGACCCGCCGGTTTGTAAAGCGATCTCTTCGGCCCGGCGATAAATCTTTGGGTTCGGCTGGTAGCTGGCAGGTCCGGCAACGCGAACTTTCATACCAGCAGTTACTCCAGCAAGCATGTACGAGTGACACATGTTGTTGGACGCGTCTCCAATATAAGAGAGCACCTTGCCTTTAGGGTTTCCGATCTTTTCTCGAATGGTCATCAAATCTGCCAGTAGCTGGCAGGGATGAAAATCATCGCTCAAGCTATTGACTACCGGCACTTTTGAATTGGCTGCCATTTCTTCCAAACCACTTTGAGCAAAGGTGCGCCACACAATCATCGCAACCTGTCGCTCTAGAACCTTGGCGGTGTCAGAAACTGATTCCTTGACTCCAAGTTGACTGGTGCCGGACTCCATAATCAAGGGTGCTCCCCCAAGATCAGAAACACCCACCGAAAATGAAACTCTTGTTCTGGTAGAGCTCTTGTCAAAAATCAAGGCAACGGTTTTAGGTCCGGAAAATGGCTTCGCTGAGTAAGGATCGCTTTTTAGCTTTTCGGCCAGATCGAGAATCTCGGACTGCTCTTCAGGAGAAATATCATCATCGCGCAAAAAATGACGGGTCATGTACTTTCTCCTCTCGAAGTTTCTAAGGTAGCACCAAGGTGCCAACACCGGTGGAGGTAAAGATCTCAAGCAAAATGCTGTGCGGAGTGCGGCCATCAATTACGTGGGCTCTTGGGACTCCCCCAGCTAGAGCGTTCAGACAAGCCTGCATCTTTGGAATCATTCCAGATTCCAGTTCGGGTAATAGCTCGGTCAACTCTGCAACTCTGATTTCAGATATCAAGGAGTCCTTATTTGGCCAGTTGCTATAGAGGCCAGCGACGTCGGTGAGCAAAAGCAACTTCTCAGCCCCCAGTGCAACAGCCAAGGATGCAGCTGCTAGATCGGCATTCACATTCAAAAGTGATCCATCTGGCCCAGGTGCAACTGTGGAGACAATTGGCACAACTCCGGTGGCTAATGCATCCAGAACTACCCTTGGGTTTACCTGGGTGACTTCACCAACTAATCCAACATCCAAGGCATTTCCGGCTTGGTCGACGGTAGTTTTCTCCGCCCGGAACAAATTGGCATCTTCTCCCGACAAAATCACGGTGCTAGCCCCAGCGGCTTGAACCAGCTTGGCTAAATCCGCAGAGATTTGATTTCGCAAGACATCTCTAACTACCTGAATAACCTCATCATTTGTGACGCGAAGTCCGTTTTTGAACTCGGTCTGAATTCCAAGCTCAGCAAGACGCGCGGTGATTTGAGGTCCGCCGCCGTGAACCACGACAGGCTTGATTCCAACGAATCTCAGGTAGGCCATGTCTTCTGCGAATGCCTTCGTCAGTTGCTGATCAACCATGGCGTTTCCGCCAAATTTTATGACCACTACCTTGCCGTGAAAATCCTGAAGCCAAGGAAGCGATTCAATTAGGGTTTCTGCCTTGATGCGAGCAAGAGCTGCATCCTGAATCTGGTTTGAGCTCATTAGCTTGAGTACTCGCTGTTCTCTATTACGTACTCTTTGGTTAGGTCGTTAGTTAGCACAGTTGCAGTTTCTTGACCAGAGTTTAGATCAACTCGAATCAAGACCTCGCGCTTTGTTAGATCAACCAAAGATCGATCTTGATCAGGGCCGCCCTTACTCGAGACTCGAACTCCGTTGATCTCAACATCGATGTCGTAGGGGTCAAACTTGGCCGATGTTGTTCCAATGGCGGCAAGGATTCTCCCCCAGTTTGGGTCGTTTCCGTAGATTGCAGTCTTGAACAAGTTGTTTCTCGCGATTGATCTTCCAACCTCCAACGCATCAGCTTCTGAAGCAGCTCCATGAACTTCGATCGCGATCTCGTGAGCTGCGCCCTCGGCGTCTTTCATTAGTTGCCGAGCCAAATCCATGCAGACATCAACCAGCAAGTTTTGAAACTCTTGCGCCTTCGCCTTAATTCCGGAAGCACCTGAAGCCATCAAGATAACCGTGTCATTTGTAGAGGTGCAGCCGTCAGAGTCCAACCGGTCGAATGAAACCGACGTCGCTGCCCGAAGGTGAGCGTCGAGATCAGAAACTTCTGCATCTGTGGTGATTACAACCAACATGGTGGCTAGTGCTGGAGCCAGCATTCCGGCGCCTTTAGCCATGCCTCCGATTTTCCAACCCGAGGGTGAAGAGGCAGTTGCTAGCTTTGGAACTGAGTCTGTGGTCATGATTGCCAGGGCTGAGTCAGCTCCACCGTCAACACTTAGCCCGTTACAGGCCGCTTCAATTGCCGGATAAAGTTTGGTTCCATCCAGCTGCACACCAATCAAACCAGTTGAACAAACCAAAACATCTTGAGCTGAAACGCTAAGTGCTGATGCAACCAACTCGGCAGATTTGTGTGTGGCTTGGAATCCTTGTGCACCGGTATAGCAGTTTGCTCCTCCACTATTTAGAACCACTGCTCTGGCGCTACCGTCTTTGATTGCTTCCATGGACCACAGAACAGGGTTAGCTTTGGCGCGGTTGCTGGTGAACACAGCTGCGGCTGTGTCAGAAGGCCCGGTGTTATGCACCACAGTGACATCAAGTTTTCCAGTCGACTTAAGTCCAGCTGCTACTGACCCTGCACTAAACCCTTGTGCAAATGTGACGCTCACGAGCTAAACCCAATTCCTTCGAGCCCTAGTGCCTCGTTGAAGCCAAGGGCTAGATTCAAAGATTGAATTGCAGCACCCGCAGTTCCCTTAACTAAGTTATCGATTGCCGAAACAATCACGACTCGGCCAGAGTGCTCATCGAATGACAGTCCAATTGCAGCGTTGTTTGAACCGGAAAGATTGCCAGTGTTTGGAAATTCCCCTTCTGGAAGAAGATGGATAAACGATTCATCTCCATAGGCATCTTTGTAAATCTCACGCAGGGAATCCAGGGCGGTACCAGGTTTTGCCTTTGCGGTGTTTACGGCCAAGATGCCGCGGAACATCGGAACCAAAACCGGTGTGAAAGATACAGAAACTTTTTCTCCAGCCGCGTGCGAGAGGTTCTGCTCAATTTCTGGAGTGTGTCTATGAACTCCACCTACCCCATAAGCGTTTGCAGAACCTTTTGGATCCAATTCTGTGGGGCTTGGACCTAGGGATCTTCCGGCACCAGAAGTTCCGACCGAAAGGATTGAGACGATATCTGAAGGCTCAATCAGGCCTGCAGTTAGCGCCGGAGCTAGAGCCAAAGTAATTGCTGTGACGTTGCAGCCCGGAACCGCTACGCGAATCGCGTTTCTAAGACGACCTCTTTGCTTACCACCCGAGGCCAAAGTGAGTTCGGGTAGTCCATAGCTCCACGTTCCTGCGTGCTCGGTTCCGTAAAACTTTTTCCAAGCGACGGGATCCTCAAGTCGAAAATCAGCTCCACAATCAAGAATCAATTGGGTGTCTTCCAGCCACTTTGCAACCTCAGCACTCTTTGAGTGCGGCATTGCTAGGAACACAACATCGTGGCCTTGGAGGTTTGAAGCGCTTGTTTCAGCAAAGACCAAGTGAGAATGTGTTGAGTTTTCGGGATGAAGGCTTGCCACAGACTCGCCAGCGTTGCTATTTGCTGTAACAGTTTTTAGCTCAAGCTCGGGGTGGTTTGCTACAAGCCTTATCAACTCGCCACCGACGTAGCCGCTCGCGCCAGCGATTGCAACGCTTAAAGCCATCTGGTGCTCCCTTCGGCAAAATCTTTTATGAACGAATCTCCGCGTTGAATTTGCTTTTGGCCATCGCCACTCCAGAGTCTCTGGCTTCAGTAGCCTCTGCTTGAGTCAAGGTCCGATCCATCGCTCTGAATCGAAGAGCAAAAGTCAAGGACTTTCTGCCTTCCGGGACGTTTGAGCCACGGTAGTCATCGGTCAAAGTAATTGCTTCGAGTAGCTCACCGGCGCCTTCTCGAACCGCAGCCAATACTTCTGAAGCTGGAGTACCTTGATCAACAACCAGAGAGAGATCCTGGGTAGCCGCAGGCAAAGTGCCAAGGGGTTTTGCCTGAATTGACTCAGGTGCTACCGAGAAGAGCGTGTCCATATCAATTTCGAATACGCCCACGGTTCGAGGCAGGTCATTGGACTTACTAACCGATGGGTTCAGCTCTCCAACTACTCCAACCGGAACTTCACCAACCAATAATTCGGCTGAGCGACCAGAGTGAAGACCCTTAGGTGATGCCTGACGTACCTCAAGCTCGACGCCGACTGAAGATCCAACAATACGCGCGGCTTCAAGGGCGTCCTCGACGCCAGCTGCTACGGATTTTGAACCTGGCTGCGCACCTAAGCGCAATCCAAGAAAGAGTCCGGCTAGATGTTTAGGCTGCGATGGAATTCCAGCTTCCAAGTTTGCAATCTGATCTGCGCTTGGTCTTGAGTGAGTCTCTGGAAACTCCGGAGTCTTGCTTGAAGAGACAAGAAACACCGATCCATGTTCAACAATGGCTAGGTCAGTAAGTCCACGAGATAGATTTCTGCGAGCGGTTTCAATCAAGCCTGGAAGTAAAGACATGCGCAGTTGACCAGCTTCTTCTTGTATTGGGTTAGCTAGGACAACGGCCTTCTTGGAATCGGCAAATAAATCGTTAGACGCCGAAGACACGAATGGATAGCTAAGCACCTCGGTGCAGCCAGCTGCAGCAAGTGAGTTCAAAGCTGTGCTTCTGAACTGCTGAGCTCTAGTCAGTCCTCGACCAGGAGGCGCAACCGGCAGTAAGGATGGGATTCGGTCGTAACCGGTGATTCTTGCGATTTCTTCAACAAGGTCTGTTTTGTGCCTTAGATCCGGTCTCCAACTTGGAACTGTCACTTTCAATCCTGAATCTTCAGGATGAACTTGCGCACCGATGTCTCGAAGCACAGATTCAATCTCTTGCCCTGAGTAATCAACACCCATCAAGGAGTTTGCAAAGCCATGTGGAAGAAAGAGCTCGGCTTCAGGCTCAAAGTCCGAGTAGGTTGCACCTACTGCACCTGCTTTTCCACCAGCGTGCACCTCGAGTAGCTGAATGACTCTTGCAGCTGCGACCTCGCCGACTTTGGGATCTACCCCACGCTCATAGCGCTTCGAAGCTTCTGAGAAAAGCTTGTGTCTTCTTGCAGTTCTAGCGATTGAAATTCCATCGAAGTGAGCTGCTTCGATCAACACGTTCGTGGTGGTTTCTGAAACCTCTGTTGAGGCACCACCCATTACTCCAGCAAGTCCAATAGGACCAGACTCGTCTGTGATCAGTAGATCTTCCTCATGCAACTTACGCTCTTGACCATCTAGGGTCTTTAGAACTTCACCTTTTGTTGCACGACGAATCGTGAACGCTCCCTTGATTTTGTCCAAATCGTAGGCGTGAACGGGCTGGCCGAGCTCAAGCATTACGTAGTTGGTGATGTCAACAGCTAGTGAAATTGAACGCATGCCCGCGAGCTTGAGACGTGCACGCATCCAGGTCGGAGTTGGTTTTGATGCATCAATACCCGTGACAGTTCTAAGAATGAAACTCTGCGAAGTCTTACGCCCGCGAATTGGGCTCTTGTCAGAAACGCTCAGGCCAAAGCCTTCACCACTAACTGGGTGCGCATTGGTGATTGGATCCCGAAATCCAGCACCGGTGGCGTGCGAATACTCTCTAGCCACGCCGCGAATAGATAAGCAGTATCCGCGATCAGGCAAAACGTTTATTTCCGCGGCGTTATCAGCTAGTCCAAGAAGTTCAATTGCATCGGTGCCGACTTTTGGATCGAGTCCCATGGTGGAAAGACGCAGGATTCCATCGTGGTCGTCAGAAAGATTTAGTTCGCGCCCGGATGCGATCATTCCATCGCTGGTGTGGCCGTAAGTTGAACGTGCAGAGATTACAAAGTTTCCAGGCAAAACAGCACCTGGGAGGCTTACAACTACCTTGTCCCCAACTTCAAAGTTGGCTGCGCCACAAACAATTCCGCGCACCGATGCTCCGCCATCGGCAGCCTTCTCGCCATCAGGAGCAACTTGGACTTGGCACCACCGTATGGTTTTCCCGTTTGCTTGAGGCTCTGGGGCAAATTCCAGAATCTGCCCAACAACCAGCGGACCAGAAACATCAAAGCTATGGACGGCTTCTTCTTCAAATCCAACACGGACCAATTGATCCATAACGGAAGCCGGTGTTGCATCGCTTGGAAGATCAACATACTCGCTTAGCCAGCTGAGTGGAACTCTCATTTAGAGCACCATTCCAAACTGCTGACTGAAACGAACATCGCCTTCAACCATGTCGTGCATGTCACTAACTTCGTTCCTAAACATCAAAGTTCGTTCGATGCCCATTCCAAATGCAAATCCGGAATAAACCTCTGGATCAATTCCGCTGGCGCGAAGCACATTTGGGTTGACCATGCCGCAGCCACCCCACTCGACCCACCTAGCTCCACCCTTAGCACCCGGGTGCCAAACGTCTAGCTCAGCAGAAGGTTCGGTAAATGGGAAAAATGATGGACGCAAACGAATCTTGGCTTCTTCCCCAAACATGATTCGCGCGAAGTGCTCCAATGTGCCGCGAAGGTTGGCCATACTCAGACCCTTGTCGATAGCAAGACCCTCAACTTGATGGAACACCGGTGTGTGGGTTGCATCCAACTCATCAGTTCGAAAAACTCTGCCTGGGCACAACACGTAGATCGGAACTTCCCTATCCAGCATCGATCTGACTTGAACCGGTGAGGTGTGAGTTCTAAGCACGAGCTTCTGCTCGGTTGGTTCAACAAAGAATGTGTCCTGCATAGCTCTCGCAGGGTGATCAGCGTCGAAGTTCAAAGCATCGAAGTTGAACCACTCGCTTTCAACTTCTGGCCCTTCGGCAATTTCCCATCCCATGCCAACGAAAACATCGGAAATTTTCTCCTGCAGCAGGCTAAGTGGGTGACGCGCACCAGTTCTTGCGATTCGACCTAGAGCTGTGACATCAATGGCTTCTTTTTCTAAAAGCTTCGCCTCTTCAATGGCTGAGAGCTCTCGCTCTCTTGACTCGAAAGCTTCGGTGACTTTGGCTCTGGCAGCGCCTACTATTTTTCCGGCTTCAGCCTTTTGTTCGGGTGCTAACTTGCCCAATCTCGCGCTAAATCCTGCAAGTGCCGATCCATCACCAAGAATCGAACCCTTAGCCTTTTTCAATTCGGCAATGGAGTCCGAATTAGATACCTCAGCCAGGGCAGTTTGCACGGCCTTATCGACCTCTGCCTGCGAAATACCCTCGGAGTTGGACATAGTTCTAAAGTTTACCGATTAGCTGTTCTGGGCGAAGGCTGACGCGTACATGCAAACGCTTGCGGCGGTGGCTAGGTTCAGTGATTCAGCTGCTCCAAATATCGGCACTTGCACCAACTTATCTGCCAAGGCCGATACTTCAGGCTCTAGACCCCATGCCTCATTGCCAAACAACCACAGAGTTGGCTTGGCAAGTTCGGCTGAGTCAAGACTCGCGAGAGAGTTTCCGGCAACATCAGCTCCTAGAACAGCAAGGCCTGCCTGCTTGAACTTACTCAGCGAAGTAGGAATATCCGCATCAATTACGAACGGCAGATGGAACATCGATCCGGTAGTTGATCGAACAACCTTTGGGTTGTAGATATCTACGCTTCCCTTGCTAAACACAACAGCGTCAGCACCAGCAGCATCCGCTGCTCGCAAAACAGTTCCTGCGTTTCCTGGGTCTCGAATCTGAGCCAAGAATGCCACCAACTTTGGCTTGGAGGCAAGGACGTCATCGATAGAAACGTGGAACTGCTGACAGACAGCTACTACGCCCTGCGGGGTTGTGGTGTCACTAAGTTCCTTCAATACCGATTCGGATACCAGATTGACGTTCACTCTGGAATCGCGAGCGCGCGAAATCAACTCTGGATGTTTTTGCTCAAAACTTTCAGTCGCAAACAATTTCTCAATTAGCTTTGGTCGCTCTAAGGCTTCTTTTAAGCCTTGAGGTCCCTCAAGCAGAAAGAGCCCGGTCTCTGACCGGGCCTCTTTCTTTGTGAGCTTTGCGACCCCTTTTATTTCCGCTTGGGAGGGATCTTGAATCAATTTTGTTAGCTCGCCTTAGGTGCTGAAGTGTCCTTAGGAAGTGCTGCCTTTGCAGTTGCGACCAGTGACGCAAAAGTCGCTGGTTCGTTTACTGCTAGGTCAGCCAGAATCCTGCGGTCAACCTGAACGCCTGCAAGGCCAAGACCCTGGATGAAACGGTTGTATGTCATTCCGTTTGCGCGGGACGCTGCATTGATGCGCTGGATCCACAGTCTGCGGAAATCACCCTTGCGTGCCCTACGGTCGTTGAATGCATAAACAAGTGAGTGCAGCATCTGCTGCTTTGCCATGCGGTATAGACGGGAACGCTGTCCGCGGTATCCCTTTGCGCGCTCTAGTACAACGCGACGCTTCTTAGCCGAGTTGACTGCGCCTTTTACTCTTGCCATTTTCTAACTCCTAAAAATCGTCGGTTACTTGCCGAGCTGCTTCTTGATGGTCTTAAAGTCGGCAGCTGAAACTACCTGGTCAGCGTTCAAACGACGCTTACGTCTTGATGACATGTGCTCAAGGTTGTGGCGCATGTTGATCTGCTGCTTCATGAGCTTGCCACTACCTGTGAAGCGGAAACGCTTCTTGGCACCCGAGTGGGTCTTCTGCTTTGGCATTTACTTCTCTCCTGTTTCCGTTGCAGCCTCTTCGACTACTACTTCGGTGGTTTCAGCTTTGGCTTCGGCCTTAGCAGCCTTATCCGCAGCTTTCTTGGCATCAGCTTTCGCTTCAGCTTTGTTTCTAAGTGGGCCTATGACCATGACCATGTTTCGGCCGTCGATCGACGGAGTCGATTCAACAGCGCCAAACTCGGCCACCTCTTCAGCCAACTTCTGCAGCAACTTGATGCCCATCTCCGGACGAGATTGCTCTCGTCCTCGGAAAACCACCATCACCTTGACCTTGTCGCCGGCTTTAAGAAACTTCTCAATCTGAGCTTTCTTAGTGCCGTAATCATGACCGTCGATTTTCAAACCGAAGCGAACTGTTTTTAGAACAGTGTTCACCTGGTTCTTGCGAGCTTCACGAATTTTCTGGGCAGCTTCATACTTGAATTTGCCGAAGTCCATGAGCTTCGCAACCGGTGGGCTGGATTGTGGTGAGACCTCTACGAGGTCCAAGTCTGCTTCCTGCGCCATGCGCAAAGCATCCTCGATTTTTACAACGCCAACCTGTTCACCCAGTGCTCCAACGAGGCGGACCTCAGGAACACGGATGCGGTCATTGATGCGGGGATCGCTGATCTGGTTCTCCTTATCGATATGACTTTGGCCACACCAAGGACGCCAGAAGCGCACAGGGAAATGCAGATGCGAAAAAAGCTTTACCCGGCAACCTATAAATCGGTGGACGCGGGTGGGAAACTAATCCACTTCTGACCGAGATCCTGAGACCTCGGAGCCATGGGATAGCCTAGCATCAAAGCCACCAAAGGAGAATAGTTGTCTGAATACGACAAGATTCAAGACCAGATCACCGAAATCTCGGACCTGCCAGCCGTGGAGGTCATTGGCCGCTATGCGGTCGACCTGCTCAGCGTCGCTGCGGTTCAGTGTGGGCTGGCAGCTGATGGCCGAAAAGGCGACCTTGATGAGGCCAGAAAGCTAATCACTGCTGTGGCTGGTCTGATAACCGCAGCTGCCCCAGACCTAGGTGATCACCACGCTAGGCCGCTGCGGGATGCACTGCGCCAAGTTCAACTAGCCTTCAGGGAAGCCAGTGTCATCAAGGATGCTCCAGGCCAAGGCCCAGGGGAAAAATACACCGGACCGGTGAACTAGCTCTTTAGCTTTATTGAAACCGAGTCCACTGCCGAGGCAAATTCCTCGGATTTGGACCAAAAGCTACTTACTCGCTCAATTAGTTCCCTGACTTGATCAGGGGCAGCACCGGGCTGAAGTTGCAAAGAAACCTCAAGCTCAGCGCCTTTGAGCCTGGACTCAGGGTCAGCCGTTGCCGCGTTTACATCAACTACTAATTCCTCCCCAGCGATCGAATCTTGGAGCACCTCGAGCACTTCAGGGTTTTTCTCGGGTGGCATCCAAGGCAATGACTGAGCGATTTTTGCGATCGCCGGACGCCTGATAACAAACTCAGTTTCGCTGCCAGGGTCAAGAACGACTCGAGTGCTCATCTGAGAAGCTGCCGCAAGGCTGACTCTAATCGCGTCGGTTGGTACTGGCCTAGATTCCTTATTCCATGAAGTCATGGTTTCAACTGAGGAGAAAACCACTAGCGAATCCTGATCATCGGGAGATTTGACCGTCACAATCGAAAGCTCTGCGCTCTTATCTACCTTGTGGCCGTGGGCACCCTCTTCAGATTCGCCGAGATTGGCAAGCAGCGGAACTAAAAGCCTAGAAACACGAATCTGGTCAACGACAACCTCTGCTCCAACCTGCCCAGCTCGAAATTTCTTGATTGCTTCGATTAGCTCCGCAGGAGCTTTGCCATCATCATCGGCGAAAGCGTTTTGATCGAAGCTGCGACCTTCCCAGGGTCTGCCTGCTGAATCGGCAAATCGATTTGGGTTTATGCTCTCGTTCACTTGGAAACTAACTCCAGCGCCCGCTCCAAAGTAAACCGCTTGGCGTAAAGAGCTTTTCCAAGAATTGCGCCTTCCAGGCCGCTCGAAACAAGCTGGCTCAGTGCAGCGATGTCATCGAGAGAGGAGATACCTCCACTTGCAACAACGGGTTTGTCAGTTTTTGAAAGCACTTGTTTCAAGAGTTCTAGATTGGGACCTTGCAGCATTCCGTCTTTCGCAACATCTGTGACTATGTACCTTGCGCACCCCGCCTGTTCCAGCTTCTCGAGGACTTCCTGTAGCTGACCAACTTCTTTACTGGAACCACGACCAATCAGCGTTGAACCTCGAACATCGAGACCAACGGCGATGCGATCTCCGTAATCTGAGATGACACTTTGCACCCATTCAAGGTCCGCAAGAGCTGGGGTTGCCAGATTTACCCTGGTTGCCCCAGTGGCAAGGGCTGCTTCCAAGGAATGCTGATTGACTATTCCTCCCGAAAGCTGAATCTTTACTCCACTGCATCCGGCAACAACTTCTTGAACCACTGCGTGATTATTGCCACGTTCAAAAGCAGCATCCAAATCAACTAGATGAATCCATTCCGCCCCGGCGGTGATCCAAGTCTGAGCAGCGTCCATTGGAGAGCCAAAGGATTCTTCCGAGTTGGAATCGCCCTGAGTAAGGCGAACCGCCAAGCCTTTTGAAACATCAACGGCAGGCAGTAGTTCTAGATTCTTTGACAACTCATGGCCTTTCTAAAGCGTTCCAAGCCAATTGCGAAGCACAGCTATTCCAGCGGCGCCGGATTGCTCTGGGATAAAACCAATTCCCGTTAGGGGTCCATTTTCAACGGCAGCTATAAAGGGCACATCCCGCTTCGAGTAGCTAACCTTTGGCGCAACAAAAGGTGGGTCTACCTGCAGACTAAACTCCAATACTGCTTCAGTCTGATCGAAATAGAACTGTTCACTTTCGACACCTTGAAAAAGTTTTGAGTTAGTGGCTACCAAAACTTCTGACATCTTGGCTACAGGGTTGCTGGCAGATTCAAGTTTTGTTATCTCACCTGGCCACTGGGCCAGACCTTCAGTGGTTTCGTTCTTCTCAGCAGATTTTTCAAACATCGCGTGCAGGCCAGTACCGATTCCCAGCACTGCCTTACCGCCAGCAAGCCGACTGTCAACAATCTCAGCTGCTCGGGATTTGTCAAGTGCAGACATAAAAGAGGGAAAGTCGCCCTTTCCAAAAATTACAAAGGCATCAGCGCTCATGATTTCAGATCGCTGGTTGGTCACAACTACTTCGGCTCCGGCAGCTTCCAGCGCCGCGCTAATTCCTGCGAGATCTCCGGTTCCAAGGTCAAGGACCGCAACAACCCGATTCACTGGCTTTCCCTTGGGGAGCCAATGCTGGATTCGGAGATTGAAAATGCTTGTTGGCTAGCCACTACTCAAGATTAGTCGCTAGCAAAATAGCAGCCTTAGGGAAGAGCTAGCTTGTCCCCGGTTGTCAAAGTTGCGCTAGATAAGTTGTTTAGCAAGATCACTTCAGCAATCCAGTCCTGCTGGCTTTTGCCTTCCGAGTAAGTTTCGGCAAGCTCCCAGAGTGTGTCACCTGGCATTACCGATACGTAGTTGAAGGCCTTCGAACCAGTCACGACCTGATCGGTGGCCACAGCACTTTGATTGAAAACCAAACCAGCCAGCATCAGCGCCAAGGCGCTGATCACGAACAGGGTGCGGGCTAGTCTGGCGCGGCGCTTTGGGCTCATTGGGTGGGCCTGTGCTGCTGGAGCTAGAGTTGCGGTCATTTTGGAGCCTTTCCTTGAGTTATTCGAACAAGTGTTCTACTTAGAACAAGATTACAAGGAACCACCGACATTTTGTCAAGCATTTGTCAAATCTTTCGAAAATGTGTTTGATTTAGGGCCAAATTTAGAATAAAGTTTCGATAACAGCCCAATTGGGCCTATTTGAGAGGGTGAAATGGACGCCAAAAAGCCGACCCGCCGGGCCTCGAGCCTGAGCGCCATGCAGGA
>CAYVZV010000021.1:0-14373 GCA_964456485.1 uncultured Rhodoluna sp.
CGTGCTTAGCCATTGCGGCTTCCGCGCGGATTGTGAAATCGGCTGGGTCTTTCTCCGCTAGTTCTCTAGCATCCTCAACGGATACGCCTTCAGGGATGTAATAAAGCGGATCGTGAGCCGAGGTTTGATCGGTGACGATATCGATTGGAACATCTCGCTTGAGTAACTCAGCAAAGATAGTTGCTGCGTTGCCAGCAAGGCCAACCGAGATAGCTTTCTTTTCGGCCTTGTACTTGAGCACGCGATCGATTGCGTCGTCCAAGTTATCGGCAAGTTCATCGAGGTAGCGATCCTGAATTCTTCGACGAAGACGAGACTCGTCGACGTCGATAATCAAACAGGTTCCCTCATTCATGGTCACAGCTAGCGGCTGTGCTCCACCCATTCCTCCGCAACCACCGGTCAATGTCAGTGTCCCGGCAAGGGTTCCACCAAAGCGCTTTGCTGCTACCGCTGCAAAGGTTTCGTAGGTGCCCTGAAGAATTCCTTGGGTTCCGATATAGATCCAGGAACCTGCGGTCATCTGCCCATACATAGTCAGACCAAGTTGTTCTAGACGACGGAACTCTGGCCAGTTCGCCCAGTCGCCAACCAAGTTGGAGTTGGCAAGTATTACCCTGGGTGCCCATTCGTGGGTGCGGAAAACACCAACTGGCTTTCCGGATTGGACCAGCATGGTCTCGTCGTTTTCTAGGTTTGTGAGGGTCTTTACCATCGCGTCGAAGCTTGCCCAGTTGCGAGCAGCTTTACCGCTGCCGCCGTACACAATGAGTTCTTCCGGATGCTCGGCAACAGCTGGATCTAAGTTGTTATGCAGCATCCGAAGTGCTGCTTCTTGACCCCAGCCTTTGGCAGTGAGAGTCGAGCCGGTGGCTGCGTGCAGATCCCCGCGGGTAAAAGTAGTCATGTATTTCTCCATCAACATCGATGTTTATAAAGCCCTGCTAACAGGGTAATCTCAAATCACTTACCGTTTTGCACCATCTTTGATTGGACTCCAAGTGAGCAAAGACGCCCTTTGGCCTAGCGCTGCAAGCTGGCTAAAGCCGGCTACCGAAGGCTCTTTTGACCTAGGGCTATTTGGGGTCCTGGCCTGCGAAACCTCTATTTCAGCTACCGGAGCAAACACTACCCCGGCAGAGATCCGAGTGGCCCTTGCAAGGTATTCGACATACAGCTGGAGCCAAGACAAAGACCTTAGAGATTTATCCTTTGCCGACTTTGGTGATTCTGAGACTCCTGATTCACCTGAAGGTGAAAACCAAACTATAGCGCTTGCAAACAAAGTTTCCAAAAGTTCAAAACTGTCGATTGCCCTTGGTGGCGATAACTCAATCACCTATGCCGTGATGCGCGGAGTTTTTGGTGAAGAACTTAGCAGCACTGGATTGATCACTTTCGATGCGCATCACGATCTACGGGATGGTGTTTCTAACGGATCCCCGGTTCGAAGACTGATTGAGGCAGGGCTTCCTGGAACAAGTGTTGTTCAAATTGGAATCAACGACTTTTCTAATTCACCGCAGTATGCGGCAAGAGCAAGGGAATATGGCGTGCACGTTATTCCTCGCGCATCCCTTAGAAACAGGAGTGCCGATTCAGTGATGGATGAGGCGCTATCGAAACTTGCAAACAAGAAGTTGCATGTTGATATCGACATGGATGTTTGTGACAGATCTTTTGTTCCAGCATGTCCTGCTGCCGCTCCTGGAGGAATAAGCGCGGATGAGCTTCGTCAGTTTGCCTTCCTTGTTGGAAAAGCAGCTCAAGTTGTTTCGGTTGACATCACCGAGATCGACGCTCTTGCCGATAGCGCTGACGGCAGAACAGTTCGCCTTGGTGCGCTGACTGTGTTGGAACTAGCGAACGGTTTAGCTTCTCGCTAGTTCGATACGCCCTTGATCATTGGGTTGTGAAACGTTTTTCCAAACACCTTTTGTGATGCGCCAACGCGATCTAGGTAAGGTGTGATTCCACCGAGGTGGAATGGCCAACCAGCACCCATGATCATGCAAAGATCAATATCTTCGGCCGACGCAACAACGCCTTCGTCGAGCATGAGTTTGATTTCCTTGGCAAGACCTTCGACAAGTTGCTCAAAGACTTGGTCCTTGGTGCGCTTCCTGGTTCCACCGGCAACAATCTTGATTGCCTCCGGGTCGTACCCGGTTGGGTTGCCCTTTGAGTCCTTGGTGCGGATCTTGCCGTACTTGGCCAACTTGTGAAGGGACTCGGTCTTATAGAAACGCTCCGAAGAGAATCCATACATCGAATCAAGCACGTGGGCTCCAACCTGCAGACCAACAAGCTCTAAAAGATCAAATGGGTTCATTGGAAGCCCAAGAGGTGCGATAGCGTCCGCTACCTCTTCGAATGGAATGCCTTCGTCAACAGCGCGCATGGCTTCGCCGAGTAGGTAGCCAAGCAAGCGGTTAACAACAAAACCTGTGCTGTCGGAGGTTATGACGGCTGTCTTCTTCAGATCCTTTGCAACCTTCATAGCGGTTGCGATTGAAACGTCGTTGGACTTAGGGGCCTTGACTACCTCTAGAAGCGGCATAACAGCTACCGGGTTAAAGAAGTGAAAACCAACCATGCGCTCAGGGTGCTTTAGCACCCTGGCGATTTCATCAACTGACAAAGAGGAGGTGTTGGTTGCAAGTACACAGTCTTCGCGAACTACTGCCTCAACTCGGGTGAAGACATCCTGCTTGATCTTCATTTCTTCGAATACAGCTTCGATAACCCAGTCACAGGTAGCAAAGTCGGCAAGGTCTAGGGTTCCGGAGAGGTTGGCGCTGTAGCGGTTGCGGTCGTCCGGGGAAAGTCTTCCCTTCTCGACTAGTTTGTCGAGTTCTGCTCGAACGTAAGCCAATCCCTTGTCTACTCGCTCCTGAGAGACATCGGTGATGATTACTGGAACAGAGAGTCTGCGGAGAAAAAGTAGTGCAAACTGGCTGGCCATTAGCCCTGCTCCAACGATTCCGACTTTCTGAACCTTGATGGCAAGTTTTGGATCTGGCGCGCCTTGCGGATTCTTGGCGTGCTTTTGAACCAAGTTGAACGCATACATACTCGCGCGGAACTGGTCAGAAGAAATCAGTTTTTCAAGCTCTTCATCCTCGCGCTTGAAGCCTGCTTCTTTCGAACCGAACTTTGCTTTGTCAATCAAGTCCAGAGCAGCGTAAGGAGCAAGTGGAACGGTACCAATCTTTTGCCTCAGCATCTTTCTTGCGATGGCAACAGCCGGAGACCACATAACCAAACGTTCAAAAATGCCAGGCTTGTTCTTTCTTGCTGGCTTATATCCGCCAAGAACTTTGTCGGCCCAAGCAACAGAGTCTTCAATGAAGCGCTGTGGTTCGAAGATTGCATCTGCGATACCGAGCTTGTAAGTTTCCTCCGGGCTAAGCATCCGGTTTTGCTTTAACGGGTTTTCGATGATGACCTTGAGCGAGTTTCGAATGCCAATCAGGTTAGGAAGCAAATACGCTCCGCCCCAACCTGGTAGCAAACCTAGGAATACCTCGGGAAGTGCAATGGCAGGTGCAGCACGGTTTACTGTTCGATAGTTGGCGTTCAGGGCGATCTCTAGTCCGCCACCAAGAGCAAGGCCGTTGATAAAGACAAAGGTAGGAACTGGAAAGTTGCCCAACTTGCCTAAAGCAAAATGTCCAAGTTCAACGAATAATCTTCCAGCTCGGGAAGATGCAAGGTTTCCTGCTTTGGATAGGTCTGCACCAGCTGCTAGGAAGTATGGCTTGCCGGTCACGGCTAGTCCATGAATCTCGCCTTTTCTGGCACGAGCTTCTTGTGCATCAACTGTTTCGGAAAACTCTTTGAGAGTGAGCGGTCCAAGGGTTGATGGTCTGGTGTGATCTTTTCCGTTGTCGAGAGTGATCAGTGCCAAGGTCTTACCTGATTTGAGCTTTACATCCTGCACATAAGAATGTGTGATGACCTCGTCTTGGTTTGCCCAAAGTTCCTCGAAGTAATCGAGTTTCATTAGCTCTTCTTTCCGTCGAAGAACTCGTTCTCCCAAATTACAGTTCCACCCATGCCTAATCCGATGCACATCGTAGTGATTCCGTAGCGAACATCAGGACGCATCTCGAACTGACGAGAAAGCTGGTTCATTAGTCGAACACCGGATGAAGCTAGGGGGTGGCCAAATGCAATCGCTCCACCCCAGGCGTTCACACGAGCATCGTCATCAGCAATCTTGAAGTGCTCAAGGAAAGAAAGCACTTGGACAGCGAATGCCTCGTTGATCTCGAATAGTCCTATGTCAGAAATAGATAGGCCTGTTTTTTTCAAAGCTTTCTCGGTTGAAGGAATAGGGCCGATACCCATAATCTCTGGTTCGACGCCGGCAAAAGCAAAACCAACCATGCGCATGCGTGGTTTCAATCCGTACTGCTTTACAGCAGCATCTCCTGCAAGAAGTGAAATTGTTGCACCATCAGTCAATGGGGATGCATTTCCGGCGGTGACTTTACCGTTTGCTCTAAACGGGGTCTTTAGATCTTTCATGCCCTCAACGGTTGAATCTGGTCTAAGCAGCTCATCGCGATCTACAACTCGAACACCTTCTGGTGTTGTTGCAGAAACAGTAACTAGGTCCTGTTGGATGTATCCCTTGTCGTAAGCAGCAGCTGCGCGCTGCTGACTTCTAACTGCGAAGGCATCTGCGCGCTCCTTAGTAAGAGCGGGGAACCGGTCGTGAATCTTCTCAGCCGTGTTTCCCATGTTCAGAGCCTCTGGGTTCACTAGCTTCTCTGCTAGGAACCTTGGGTTTGGATCAGCGCCCTCACCCATTGGGTGACGGCCCATGTGCTCGACTCCTCCGGCAAGAACTACGTCGTAGGAACCAACGCCAATTGCTGAGCCGGTCATGGTCACAGCAGTCATCGCCCCGGCACACATCCGGTCGATGGCAAAGCCAGGAACAGATAGCGGTAGACCTGAGAGAAGAGCTGATGTTCTACCAATGGTTAGACCCTGGTCGCCGGTTTGAGTGGTGGCGGCGATTGCAACATCGTCGATGGCTTCTTTTGGAAGGTTTGGGTGACGATCAAGAAGACCGATGATGGATTTGACCATCAGATCATCTGCTCGGGTGTTCCAGTAAACGCCCTTTTCTCCAGCTTTTCCGAAAGGAGTGCGAACTCCATCAACAAAGTATGTGTTTTGCATTTTTAGGCGTTCGCTTTCTTTAGGGTTTCACGGCGTCTGGTCTCAGCACCAAAAGCCAAATCGGATCGGATTAGTCCTTCGGACAAACCAAAAGCATCAACTAGGTCTAGGGCGTGAGGCTTTAGTCTGCCAAGCAATCTTCCGTCGATGTATTCGGTGATGGCTTCTGCGCGGTGCGAGGTTAGGCGACCGTTCATCAGGTACCAGGCTAGGTTTTCTTCCAGAAGGGTGAAGCCAAATAAATCGCGCAGCCAGGTCATAACCTTTAGGGTTTCTGGGTTGTTGATCTTCTTGAGTGCTGAGGTAAATGCCTCCCACTGAATCAATTCACCGTGAGCCTTGGCGGCAAGAATCAAATCGTTCTGGTGACGGTTGAACACTCGCTCGGATTCAACTGGATCCTTCTTGCCTGAGTGACGAAGCTCATTGGCAAGGCGCGCGATCATGGTGTGGACGCGGTCGGTTAGTAGCTGGTGCTGGTGCTCCTCGTCGCGAACAAATCCAATTGATCTAGCGGTTGATCCAAAGTCGGTGAACTTCTGAGCAAGGCCGCGAAGTCCTCCGCGGTTGAAGGCAACTTCACCAACTTGCTCAACAACATACTGAGCCAGTGTTCCAAAATCAGGAGAGGCGAATGCCTTAGAGTAATCCGAGAGCAGTCTCTTGGCAACTAGCTGAAGCAGAACGTTGTTATCTCCTTCGAAAGTTGCATAGACGTCTAAATCGGCACGAAGTCCAGTCATGCGGTGCTCGGCCATAAATCCTTGGCCTCCGCAAGCTTCGCGACAGGTCTGAATGATCTCAAGTGCATTCCAAGTTGAAAGTGCCTTCGATGCTGCAGCAACTGTTTCTAGGTCAGCGCGAGTTGACTCGGTGTCATTTCTTCCACTGAACACTTCGTCGAACTGTTCAAGTAGTTCTAGGTGAGCAAATGCTTGCGCATAAGTTCTTGCGAGCGCCGGAAGCAATCTTCTCTGGTGACGACCGTAGTCCATCAGGATATGTTCTTCACCATCGTGAGATGGGAACTGACGACGCTCATTCGCGTAGCGAATAGCAATTGTCAGTGCAACCTTTTGCGCATTGGTAACTCCACCGGTGATTGAAACTCTTCCCTGCACGAGTGTTCCAAGCATGGTGAAGAATCTTCTTCCCTTGGATTCGATTGGTGAAGTGTAAGTGCCAGCTTCGTCAACAGCGCCGTAGCGATTTAGTAACCAGGTTCTTGGAATGCGAACGTTTGTGAAATGAAGTCTTCCATTGTCGACGCCGTTTAGTCCACCCTTGATTCCATCATCATCTCCACCGACACCCGGTAAGAAGTTTCCTGATGCATCACGAAGCGGAACATAGAAAGCGTGAACACCGTGGTTTTCACCCTTGGTGATTAGCTGTGCGAAGACAACTGCTGCCTTGCCGTGCAAAGCTGCGTTTCCGATGTAGTCCTTCCAGGCGTGACGGCTTGGTGTGTGAATAACAAATTCTTGTGTGGCTTCGTCATAGGTTGCGGTGGTTCCGATGTTTGCAACATCTGATCCGTGACCGGTTTCGGTCATAGCAAAACAGCCTGGTGTTTCTAGATTGATAACGGTCGGGAGTAGTTCTTTGTGGTGCTCCTCAGTTCCGAGATACAAAATCGCTGCACCGAATAGACCCCACTGCACTCCGTACTTGATCTGAAGGGATGGGTCTGCAAGAACTAGTTCTTCGAAAACTGTGAGGGAGCCTCCTGGGTCGGCGCTACCGCCGACTACCTTAGGAAAGCCGTATGACGTTGCACCTTCTTTAACAAGGACTTTGAGCTGGCCGAGCACGCGCTCACGATGATCATGGTGGCTAAGGCCTGGGATCTGCCACATCTCTGGCTTTTCGCAGATCTTCCGGGTGGCCAGGCGAATGTCTTTCCATTTACCCAGCAACATCTCGCCAACTAGGGCAACATCTACTTCTGGCAATACTTCGCTTTTCATTCCGCACTCCTTCGTGTCGGTCTGATTGTAAGCACCGCTAAATCACTGGAGAATGAGGGTTTCTAAAGTCTGTAACTAACCACAAGCCTGAGAATCGGGCCTATTTGTTCTTTGTAGGTTTCATACAAGAAACTGAGTGTTTTCTTGGAGGGCTAATTTCCCTCGAATTTGACCGGCTGCTTCGAAAGGTAGCTCTCCATGGCTTTGCGGGCATCATTCGATGCCGCCAGGCGGGCCAGCCGCTTCCCCACAAATGCATCCTCTGCTGCCTCATCGACCAAAGCAGCTCTTGCTGAGGCAAGTGTTGCTTGAACAGCGAGTGGTGCTTGAGCTGCAATCTTGTTTGCAATTTCAAGTGCACGATCAAAGGCTGCGCCTTTGGCAACAACTTCGTTCACAATTCCAAGTCGCAGTGCTTCCTGTGCGTTGAACTTTTCCCCAGTTAGCAAATACTTCATGGCGTTTGACCAACCGGCAGATCTTGGCATGCGCTTTGATGCTCCACCAAAAGGAAGTATGCCGCGAGAAACTTCTAGCTGAGCAAAGGTTGCATCATCTGATGCAATTACCACTTCGCTGTTCAGGGCAAGTTCAACTCCGAGGGTGAAGCAAGTTCCTTGTATTGCCATAACTACCGGCTTGGAACACGACTTGGTTTGGATCCCCCAAGGATCCAATCCGCCTTCTGGAACAAGAGAAAGACCATCGGCGTTTAGTCTCGGTGCAACATCTGCTAAGTCAAGTCCTGCTGTGAAGTGCTCTCCCACTGCGTAGACAAGACCAACTCGAAGATTTGGATCAGAATCTAACTTTCCATAAGCAAGAGAAAGTTGTTCGAGTAATTCCATGTCCGCCGCGTTGTATTTGTCTGCGCGGTTAAGCCCAATTAGAAGTACGTGGCCTTTTTGCTCAACTAAAACTTTTTTATCGTTCATGACAAAAACTTTAGCGAGGAAGGTTGGCTTCAATGAGAGCGATGATTTCTGGTGAGTCTGGCTTTACGGTTGGGCGGAAGCGGTGAATTGTTCCGTTGGGTAGAACTAAAAACTTTTCGAAGTTCCAGGCAACGGGACCTGCAAGTCCAACGCCGTCTTTGGTTTTTGTTAGTTCTTTGTATAGATCGTGAGCACCCTTGCCGTTGACTTTTACTTTCTCCGTCATCGGGAAAGTTACTCCCCAAGTAGTGGAGCAATATTCTGCAATCTTTTCTGACTTGCTCAGTTCCTGAAGGAACTGGTTTGAAGGCATACCCAGAACCGTAAAGCCGCGGCCGGAGTACTTTTTGTGCATGGCTTCTAGTGCTTCATACTGCGGCGATAGTCCGCAACGAGAGGCGACGTTTACAACCAGTACTACTTTGTCAGCGAAGTCGCCAAAGGTAGCCTTGGTCCCGTTTAGCATTGTGAGCTCTAGGTCTTTGATTGTCATATCCTGATTCTAAGTCGCTTCGGGAGTAGATTTAACTAGCTACCGAGATTACTGCCCAAGGAAAAGGCCCTTTTTGCATATCGCACTGTTCATGGATCAGCACCCGCATTCTCTGGGTGGCGTCCAAACCTCAGTAATGCTTCAAAAGAAGTACCTGAATCGTAATGACGTTAAGGTGACCATCTTTGCTCCTAAATCGAAGCGAATGGTTCAAGATCCGGATATCAAAGTCATTCCCTCCAGCTATGCGACCTTCGGTCGCGAGTACTCAGTGGTTTGGTCACTTCGCAAAGCTGCAAAGTTCTGTGAAAGCCACTATGAGTCAGAGCATTTTGACCTTGTGCATCTGCAGGGTGACTTTGCGGCTGCAAGCCTCGCCATCGAGCTAGCAAAGGCTAGAAACCTTCCGATTGTCTACACCTCACACACCAACGTCGATGTGATGGCCAACAAGCTAATCGGTAAGCCCCTCAAGATTGTTTTGCTTCGGTTCTTCACCTGGCAGCACGCGCACTTTCTAAAGATTTCCAATCGGCCTAGGGTTTCATCGGCATTTGAATACATGGCATTTATCCACCGAAATGTGGATAAGGTACTTGCCCCTTCTTCGCACTACGCCAAGTTGTTGAAAGAAAAGGGTGTGGCGAAGGAAGTTGATGTTGTAATCAACGGGGTTGATGATGAAACCCTTAGTGGAGTGCAGCGTCGAACACCGGTGCCGCAAAAGCCTGTGCACTTTGTTTGGGCAGGACGCATGCAGCCTGAAAAGAGATTGCTTCAAGCGCTAGAAGCTTTCGCTAGGGCCAAAGGCAAAGCCACCCTAGATGTTTATGGTTTCGGTCCCTTGGAGCGTGCGGCTAAGAACTTAGTTCGAGCTAGAAGACTGTCAAAGAGAGTGAAGTTCCACGGCAAATTACCCCACCGCGAGATTCTGCAAGTCTTCGCTGATGCCGATGCCGTCATGCAAACAAGTATTGGGTTTGAAACACAGGGGCTTACTGTTTATGAAGCTGCTGCGGTTGGAACCCCAACAATTCTTTGTGATCCAAACATTTCAGCTGAGCTACCAAAGGGAAGCAACTGGCTTGATAAAGATGGAACTATCAAGGGGTTGGCAAAGACAATCAAAAAAGCCAACAAAGAAATTTCGGAGGGGAGTACCCGACGTGAAACTCTTGCGGATAACAAGTGGCTATATCAAAGTGAGATCAGCAAGAAAACCATCACTCTGTATAAGCAAATGATTCAGCAGAAAGCTACTTCAGGTTCTCCACGTAAGTAATAATTGCCTGCGCCTTGGTGGCAGCTGTTTCAATCAGTGGCGTGACGGTGATTAATAGCACTGGGTTTGTAGTTAGGGTCTCTGGGTCCCACTGACTAAAGTTTTCACTCATTTCGACCAGTGACCCACCGAAGTCTTGCATCAAATACTCGAATGTTGCATCGCCACATTCCTTGGCAGTTTGGAGCCGCTCTCCTATAACTGCATACTGCGGACCAGACTCTCGGACGGTGCCGATAGCTTCTGCCAGTTGATCCGGGTCATCGGTTAGTGATGCATAGCCAATAGCTCCGGTGGTTGTTCCAACTAATGCCTCAGCTTCGGAAATAACTGCCAACACATTAGTTCGGTCGATTTCGGAAACAGCTCCGGTTAGACAAAAGTCATCTTTAGAGGTGTCACGCTCAGGAAAAAGAGAATTCACACTGTTGGTTATAAAGTTTGCGCTAGTGCTAATCCAAGTGTTTCCGCCGAAGACAACGTTTCCGAGCAAGCTAACAATTGCAAAGGTTCCAACGAACCAAACCCAAGTAGGTAAGCCTTTGGATTTCTTCTTTGGTTCTTGTGGGGTTTGCTCGGTCATAGCGGTTTTTCTTTCTTGTTCTCTAAGGCTTCAGTCTACAAAAGCTATTTGCGAGCGCTTGTTGTTAGTTGCTAGTTAGCGGCGTAAAGTTCTTGGACTGAGACCGGACTTAGAAGTTTTCCGTCAACGCCTGCGTTTATGGCAGCTACGGTTGGGGCATCGTTATGGATCATCCAAAGCTCTCTTGTGCTCCAGGCCTCAACAAAGACCAGATTGCCGTTGACCTGGTCATACAGGTCGTAGTATTCACAACCCTTCTCACCTCGAACAATTGCGGCTTGCTCCAGTAGCAAGGTTCTTATCTCGTCGCGGAATTCTGGCTTGGGTTCGAAAGTTGCCACCACTGTGCAAATACTCATGTGATAAGTATGTACGGGGTAGGTTAGCCCCCAAGGAATAGACTTTTAGTCTTCAGAGCGTTGGAACAGGTAGGTGAAGGATGAGCAAGAGCTGGACCTTGCTAAGCCACCACGCACACGCACTTATAGCCCTAGACCGGAACCCCGACTACACAATCGACCAGATAGCCCAGATCCTAGGAATTACCTCAAGATCGGTGGTAAATCTGATCAATGACCTGGTTGAAGATGGCTACGTCTCAAAGACCAAAGATGGCCGCAACAACCACTACGAGATCAACAAAAAAGCCCCGCTTAGGCACCCAACCAGTCAAGGTAAGACCGTGGGTCAACTGATTGCCGCTCTAGGGGAACTTAGATGAAGGCTAGACAACCTCAGGAAAAACACTAGAATAAAGATTCACGAATTCTTTTTCTATAATAGCGAAGTTCTAAACTCCGCGGGAAGCTAGGTCAGAACTAATGCTTCTAGAAGCCGCGCTATCAAATGCCACGAGCCCGCCAGTTCTTGCATTTGTGCTGGGACTAATCGCGGTTGCAGTGAAGTCCGATCTTCGACTTCCCGAAGCGCTCTACCAGGGACTTTCGATTTACCTTCTTCTAGGTATCGGTATAAAAGGTGGTGTTGCTCTCTCTGAGGCCAACGCTAACGAAGTGGCACTGCCGATTCTTGGAACCCTCCTTCTTGGTGTCACAATCCCAGTGCTGGCCTTCTGGGTAGTTGGCAAACTCACCAAGCTCGATGCCATTAACCGCGGTGCGATAGCTGCTCACTACGGATCAACTTCCTTGGTTACTTTCTCCGCAGCACTTATCTTTCTAGATTCCCAAGCGGTTGCGTACGAAGGCTTTGTTACAACCCTGCTAGCAATTCTTGAAATCCCGGGCATTGTGGTTGGTTTGATGCTTGCTAGTCGCGGACTTGGTCGAGGACTTAACTGGGGTGAATCTCTAAGAGAGATTCTCACCTCTAAGTCAATTGTTTTGCTTGCCGGTGGTTTGCTGCTGGGTCTCACAACTGGTGCAGCCGGATATCAGAAAGTGGAGCCGTTTTTTGGTGGTTTGTTTACTGGCGTGCTCGCACTCTTCTTACTCGAGATGGGAATCGTTGCTGGACGAAGATTGCCTGATGTGAAAAAGGCTGGCGTTGGACTAGTGGTGTTCAGCCTGGGCTTTCCACTCCTAGCCGGGTCACTGGGTGTTTTTGTCGGTGAACTAACGGGACTAAGTCTTGGAGGTTCAGTGGTGCTTGGAGTTCTAACCGCATCTGCTTCTTACATCGCAGCTCCTGCTGCAGTAAGACTTGCACTTCCTGAAGCAAGTCCTGGGGTTTATCTCACGGCTTCACTTGGAATCACGTTCCCGTTCAATCTAATCTTTGGAATTCCGATATTGTTTGCTCTGGGGAATCTATTGGAGGTGTTGGGCTTTTGAAGTACTCAGCGAGAAAGCTACTTACGGTCGTTTGTGAAGCAGCTCTTGAATCAAGACTGATCAGAGATTCCATGGCGCTAGGCGCCAAGGGATACACCATCACTGATGCTCATGGTGCAGGACCAAGGAATCAAAGAAACGGTGATCTTGAAGGTGGAAACATCCGTATCGAAGTTATCGCCGATGAGCCAACGGTTCAAAAGATTATTGAGAAACTAGAACTTGAATACTTCCCGCACTACGCAGTTAGTTGTTGGGTAACCGATGTTCAGATCTTGAGAGAAGATCGCTACTAACCCTTAGCCTTCACGTAAGCAACGATTGCGTTAGCGTGGCCGTGGCCCATACCGTGTTCGGTTTTTAGAAAAGCAACTTGTTCCATGTGAGGTTTGGATTTTACTTTGGTTAGCTGCTTGAACCAGTAGTCCATTTTCTTCCCGTACTTCTCTTCAATGGATGGGAAATAGCTTGCGGGTCCCTTGACTTTTTCTGCCATTACTTTTCCTTGTTGGGTTGAATTGACCAGACCCAAGCAAGCAGTCCGGTAATCAAGATGATAGCTGCCGCAAGGAATACCGCGAGGTCATTTTCTTTATAGGTGTCGTAGAACGACACCACTGTAAAAAACAGTGCTAGGTAGCCAATAAGTATCCAGCGATTTCGCATGGGCCAAGACTATTCCTGTTGCACCAAGCTGTCTAAATCTGAGATTTGGCTAGAACAGCGTCTCGGGGACTATCTGGACTGGTGCAATTAATTCCCTGCCGCTGTTGCGAATAGAGTTCACTGCATCGGAAACTGTCCAGAACCTAAGGTGCGCATCGGGTTGGAAGTCTTCAAACAGATCTCTTACCTTGTCTGGATCTACTAGCTTCGGATCCATCCAGGATTCCCAGCGGTCCTTCGGCAAAAACATTGGCATACGGCTGTGGACAGTTGCCAGATCACCTACTGCTTCACGGGTGATGATTGCAACGCTGTCTCTTATTTCACCCTGTGGTGAAACCCACTGGTCGTGAATCCCAGCAAAAGCCAGCATCCTGCCGTCATCCCGGGAAATGTAAACCGGTTGTCTGGGTTTGTACTTTCCAAGTTCGGTAGCCCACTCGTAGTAACCGCTAGCTGGAACTAAGCATCTGGATCTTCGAAAAGCGTTCTTGAAGGTTGGCTTCTCGTGGACAGTCTCTGACCTGGCGTTGATTGCAGCAGACTGACTTTTCAACGCTTCGGCCTTTGACTTACTCCAAGGAGCTATGAGTCCCCAGGATGCAATTTCTAGGGTGTCGTTCTTGACGATGTAAATATCCTGAGTTGGCTTGATGTTCCAGTCGAATGAAAGCTCTCGGTTGGGTAGGCCTTTGAGACCAAACTCCGCGACCATGTCGTTGAGCATTTCTTCCATCGCAAAGCGCCCGCACATGTTTCTAATCTAGGGCTTGGATGAGAAAATTGTTGATGGGGGTTTTCTCCCAACTACATAGAACAGTGTTTCAAAGGGGGAAACATGCCAAAACTAAAAGATGCTCTTTCTGGCGGAACCCGAACCTCGGTGGGCGATGCGGATCAAGTAATTGCTAAATTGCTGAAAGCACCTGCTGGCTTGACTGAAATCTATAGTTTGTTTCTTGACGAGGATCCAGTTGTTGCGATGAGGGCAAGTTACATAGCCATGAGGGTTGCTGAACAAAAACCAGAGTCCGTGAAGCCTTATGCCAAGGAGCTACTGAAGAACCTCGAGCTATACACGCAACAAGAAGTCCGTTGGCACATTCCCCAGCTTCTGGTTCATTTAGATCTCACTAAAGCCCAAAGAAAAAGGGCTTACGACGTGATTATGGATTGGGCTGAAACTGACAAAAGCAAGATTGTTGGGTACTACGGTTTCCAGGCTGCAGCGGATTTTGCCGAGATTGATGCTGATTTGCTTGAGGATTTCATTCCGCGAATTAGAAAAGCCAATAAGACCGGAGCTAAGTCAGTCCAGAACCGCTGCAAAAAGATAGCTAAGCAATTGGATATTGCTCTTTAGTAGAGAACTAGAGATAAAGAAATCTCCCCCCGTTTCCGGAGGGAGATTTTCTTTGTGGAGACTAGAGGTATTAACGTGACTAGTAATGACGG
>CAYVZV010000022.1:0-14355 GCA_964456485.1 uncultured Rhodoluna sp.
TTTGTTCGAGTAAATGACTTGACTTTTGAACAAATCAAAAAGGTCATGGACGTCAATTTTTATGGGCTCCTTCATGTCACGAAGACATACTTGCCCGAACTAATCTCTCGGCCCGAAGCGCACATCGCAAACGTTTGCTCTATGGGTGGTTTTGTGCCAGTTCCTGGTCAAAGCATCTACGGGGCCTCTAAAGCAGCCGTAAAGCTACTTACCGAAGGCCTGCATTCTGAACTTCAGGGAACTGGCGTTGGCGTGACTACTATCTTCCCAGGAGCCATCGGGACTAACATCGCCATGAACTCAGGCATCATGACGCAGGAGCAGATGAAGCAAATGGCAGCCAAAGCAGGTCCTGCCCGAAAGACCACATCTGTCCAAGTTGCAGGTAAAGCCATAATCGATGGCATAGAGAAAAAGAAGTTCCATGTACTGATTGGCCAAGACGCAAAGACCATGTACTTCCTTTCTCGACTGATGCCAGAGAAAGCTGCGAACCTTATTTACAAGAACATGAAGGACCTGCTGGGCTAGTTCTTGGTACTAGACTTTTCGAGGTCCGAATTTTGACGATTTTTGAAAGCAGGTGGGATTGTCCGAACACGCGTTTGGTGCCGCAACACTCCTTGACGTAAAAGACCCGATGGGCCTTAGATCCGATGCTCCCCTGCTGGATGCCTGGATCAGGGACATCACCACCGAACGTTCACCGTTTCAGATCCCAGGCCATAAGGGCCGCAATGACCTAACTGGCTCCATCGTGGATGGCGACATACCAGTTCTTCCAGGAAATCACCCACTGCGCATCTCCCCTTCGCTAATCGTTGAGGCAGAAGCCATTGCTGCAGAACTTTGGAAGGCAGATCTCTGTCGCTTTGGAGTCAACGGATCCTCCGGTTCAAATCACGCAGCCGTTATGGCCGTAGCTGGCCCAGGTGACAAAGTTATTGTTTCAAGAACGCTTCATAAATCGGTTCTGATCGGAATGGTCTATTCAGGAGTAATTCCAATTTGGGTGAGGCCCGAAATAAACCCAGCCACCGGCTTGCCGGAGTATCTCCGATCGACAGTTCTTAGAGAGACCCTTGAAGAGCACCCGGACGCGAAAGCAGTTCTCATTGGAGAGCCTTCATATGTAGGCACCATGAGCAACATTCCAAAGCTTGCTGCGGTATCTCACGAGTACGGAATTCCGTTAGTGGTTGATGCGGCTTGGGCTGCTCACTTTGGCTTCCATGACGAGCTTCCGCTAAACCCGATTCTGGAGGGTGCGGATATTGTTGTAACTTCCGCTCACAAAACTCTCCCCAGCTACTCACAGGCATCCTTTGTTCTTGTGAATAGAGGTTATGTAGACCTAGCGCGCTTTAACAAAGCATTTGACTCAACACAAACAACTTCTATGTCTGGAAGAATCCTCGCATCCATCGATGCAGCACGTGCGCTAATGGCTCGCCATGGACGGGAACTTTTGGGTCCTGTGATTGAAGCAACCGCCCGCGGTCGCAAGGCTCTGCGAGAAGCCGGTATCGGCGTCATAGACGGCGAGTACATCGACCCACTCAAGATGGTGATTTTGCTACCTGAAACCGGAGCCGATGGAAACATCATCGAGCAGGAACTACTAAACGCCAACATAGATCTTGAGATGGCGAATCGAGACGTCATCATCCCGATGATTACTCTGGCCGATACTCCCGAGCGAATCGATGACCTAATTCGCCGAATTATCAAATTAGTTGATGCCAACCGCGGGGAGCCTAGGGAAATTGTTACAGCTGCTGCTTTCTCCGTTATCCCGGAAGTTGTGGTCTCACCTAGAGACGCGTTCTTCAGCAGCTATGAGGTTGTTGCCGCCAAGGACTCGATTGGTCGAGTTTGTGCTGAGCTGATTTGCCCTTACCCCCCAGGAGTACCAGTGCTATCCCCGGGAGAGCGAATCACCCATCAGGCCTTTGAGGCCCTGATGGGGGCTAAAGAATCTGGGGTCAGAATTGCCTTCGTTGCAGACCCGTCTCTTGCCACCATCAAAGTACTGCCTGCCTAAGTTGCTAGGGTAGCTACTTATGTATAACTACTCATTGGCAACTTTGCGACTAGCAATTGGGCTTGGCCTTCTTGGAAGCGTAATCTGGCAAGTCACAGATCGTATTGCAAACGGGATCTTCAGACCCTTTGAATACTTCGCCTACTTCTCAATCGTGACTGCCATTCTCGCTGGTCTATTCTTAGTCACTTCTGGGTTTGGGCTCTTTCTAAAAATTGAGGACACGAAATGGGTCGAGATTACAAGACTCAGCTTTGCCGTGGCATTGATTGTTGTAGGAGTTGTTTACCACGCACTTCTGGCAGATGTTGCCAACGATGTTCGTGACGGGGACTACGCTTGGCCAGTTCTTCCAAATGAGATTATTCATACCTACGCGCCCATCTTGGCTGCCATCGAGTACTTGATGTCCGTAAGAGCTTTCCGCATAAGACTCCGGGCCTTTTTGTGGGTAGCTGTTTTCCCTCTCACCTGGCTTGTGCTTTCGGTGATTCGCGGGAGCGCGACAAACTGGTGGCCCTATTGGTTTATAAACCCTAACGGCGAAGCTGGCCTTGGTGGCATGCTGACCTACATTGGAGCCATAACGCTCTTCTTCCTGATCCTGGGAATCACAGTTCTAGGCCTAAAGAAGCTGCTGCAGAAGCTAGTTCTACGCTAGATCAACAAGCGTCTCCAAGCCCTTGCGGTGCTACTGTATTCAGATGCGCGCATCAAAGTGGATTGCTGTTACAGCTGGAGTACTAGCCCTTACCGTATCCGGCGGAGCTTTGGCCGCCGGCAACTACGTTTACACATCGGGGACAGTTGTTCCATGTGCCATTAACGAAGACGACCTTGCCAACACCCCCGAAGCTTTCTACACACCAGCCAAAGGCAACGGCCCTTTTCCAGGCGAGGGTTGGGACAAGTGGGCAGGTTATGACCTAAGTGATTGGTGGATGACCGACGCCAGCTATCAGGCAGTCGAGATTCCAGTAAGCGATGAGGTCACGCTATCGGCTTGGTGGATTACGCCCAGCGAATCAAATGGAAAAAACGTCATTGTGACCCACGGCATTGGAACATCAAGACGCGATTTCAACGCTCTGCTCCCAACGGCAATGTTGGTCAAAAACGGTTTCCATGTTCTTTTGGTTGACTCAAGGGACACTGGTGAATCAACCTGCACTGACGGAAGGCACTCCGCTGGACAAGAAGAATCGACTGACTTTGCTGCAGTTGCAGATTGGTTGATAGCCAATAAGGGAATCAAAGCTTCATCCCTTGGAATGTTCGGAGTTTCTGGTGGGGCTATCGCGACTTCATTGCTACCTGCGAAAACTGAAAATGTTTCTGCATTTGCCATGGAGGGCACAATTTTCGACTTCAACGCTGCAGCTACTCGTGAAGTTGAGTTCCAAGGCTTCCCGGGATTCTTGTGGCAGTTGGCATTGATTTCAGCACAACTTTTCCACGGAGTGAACCTAACCGAGACTTCAGCCATGCAGGGTATCGAAGCTGCCGGAGCAAGGCCGATGTTGATTCTCCACGGGGATATCGATCAGCGCTTGGACTATCAGTCCTCGGTTGACTTTTATAACTACGCCAAGGGTGTCGGGGCTGACATCACTCTCGAGACTTTTGAAGGCGCAGACCACACCGAAGGCATGCTTACCGAGACAGATCGATACGCTACCTTGCTTGCTGACTTCTTCGACAAGTCACTAACCAAATAATGAAGGCTATGAACCTCGTTAGGAACGCTGCTCGCTACTTGCTAGGAGCTGCCCTGATTTATGCCGGTATCGGTCACTTCACCTTTTCCAGGCTTGCTTTTCAGGCACAAGTTCCCCCTTGGGTGCCATTAGATGCTGACTTTGTCGTACTGGCATCGGGTGCTGTCGAGATTGCCCTTGGGTTATCTCTTATCTTTATTTCTCGCTATCGCAAGCAAATTGGCTGGCTAACTGCTGCATTCTTTCTTGCAATTTTTCCGGGCAACATCTCGCAATACCTAACCCAAACAGACGCCTTTGGACTAAACACCGATGAAGCAAGGGCGATAAGACTGCTCTTCCAGCCACTGTTGATTCTCTGGGCGTTGTGGGCGACCCAGGCTTGGTCGAAGACCAAAAAGGTAACTAGTAGCTGAAGTGCAAACTAGATAGTGCTTGCATCAATAACGAAGCGGTACCTGACATCAGAACCAACAACTCGGTCATAGGCCGAATCAACAGTCTTTGCATCTGAAACGTCCAGTAGCTCAATGGTGGAAGCGATGTTTTTCTCTCCACAGAAATCAAGCATCTGCTGAGTAAGCGCTATTCCGCCAGTGTTGGAGCCGCCAATGCTCTTGAGTCCAGTCACCAAGGAGAACGGGTCGAAAGACTGTGGTTCACCTGCGAGTCCTACGTAAACAAGAGATCCGCCAACTCGGAGCATTCCAAGTAGGGCGTCATTATCAGTCGAGGAGCTAGTGGTGTTCAAGATCATGTCAAAGAAGTTCTTGTGGGTTTCAACTGCGTCCAGAGTCAACAGGTAGTCCTTAGCACCAAACTCCTTAGCATCTGCCGCTTTAGCCTTGCTTCTTCCAAGGACATAAACTTCTGCGCCCATGGCAACGGCAAATTTGACTGCCATATGCCCTAGGCCACCAAGACCCAAGATTGCAACCTTTTTGCCAGGTCCTACCTTCCAGTGGTGAAGGGGTGAGTAAACAGTAACTCCAGCACAGAGCAAAGGTGCAGCCTGTGCCAAATCTAGACTTGCCGGAATCGAAAGCACGTAGTTTTGGTCAACAACAATCTCCGACGCGTAGCCTCCATAAGTAGGAGCCTGGTCGTAGTGACGTCCGTTGTAGGTCTGGACGTTGCCCTTTAGGCAGTAGTTCTGATTTCCTTCGAGGCAGTACTCGCACTGCCTACAAGAGTCCACAAAAGTTCCCACGCCAACTCGGTCGCCAACTTTAAACTTTGTGACATTTGAGCCGATCCCGATTACTTCTCCAGCAATCTCGTGACCTGGAACCATTGGGAAGATTCCCTCAAACCATTCATTTCTGGCCTGGTGGATGTCGGAGTGGCAAATACCGGAATACAAAATCTTGATGTGAACACCGTCAGTGCCAACTGGCCTCAGTGGCATGTCGGCTTTTTCAAACTTTGAAGTTGGGCTTGCAACCAGCAGGGCGCGAGTATTCGACATTTGTTTCTCCTTGAATTAGTGCTCCGGTGCTGCGAATGAACTAGGAAATGCGGGTGGCAAGAATCTTGTCGATGCGGCGACCATCCATGTCAACCACCTCGAGCTTCCAGCCTTCAATGTCGACACTATCGCCTGCAACTGGCATCTTGCCAAGAAGCAACAAGATAAGTCCGCTGACGGTGTGGTAGCGACCCTTGTCTTGTTCTGGAACATCTTCGATAACCAAGCAGTCCTTGAGCTCATGAATGGAAGTGTCACCTTCGAAAAGCCATGAACCATCATCGCGCTGTACTGGGTCAGTGGCTTCTTCGCCTTCGGTCACAATCTCACCAATTAAAGTGTCAAAAATGTCCTGAATGGTCACAAGACCCTCAAGGCTTCCGTACTCATCAACCACGAATGCAATGTGGGTACGGGATAGCTTGAACTGATCGAGCAGGTCCATACCGGTTAGGGTTTCTGGAACATATAGCGGGGCCTCAAGGTTTTCCTGGAGGCTGAGCTTTTCTCCTCGGGCAACAGTTGACAAAGCAGTCTTTGCGCTCAGGACTCCAATAATTGAATCCAGGTCACCATCACAAACTGGGATACGAGATCTAACCGACTGGGCGATTTGGTCAAAACTTTCTGACTCTGGAGCGTTGATGTCGACGTAAACGATTTCTGAACGCGGAACCATCAAGGATCCGAGCTTTCGATCATCCAAGCGGAAGACGTTCTTTACAAGCTCACGTTCTTGATCTTCAATCAAACCAGCTACGGATCCTTCGTCAAGGATGGCTTCAATCTCATCTTCTGTAACGGTGGCTTCTTTGTGCTTGCCAACTCCAAACAGCCTTAGCAGTGCATTGGTTGTAATGCTCAGGATCAAAACAAAAGGCCTGGTTGCTAGAGAAAGAATCAGCATCGGACGCGCCATTACAGCGGCGATGGCTTCCGGGTTGGACTGTCCAATTCGCTTTGGAACGAGCTCCCCTACAGTTATCGCAACAAAGGTCACAATCAGAACAACCGAAACGGTTGCTGTGATATCGGCAATGCCGTCTGGGACACCTACGCTCTGAAGCCAAATGGCCAGAGGTTTAGCAAAGATGGACTCTCCGACGATTCCGCTTAGTAGACCAATAGAGGTAATACCAATTTGAATGGTGGAAAGAAACTGGGTTGGGTCTTCGCTGATGCGTAAAGCTGCAGCAGCAGACTTTTTACCCTTCGCGGACATAGCCGAGAGCTTCGATCGCTTGGAGGTAAGAAGTGCAACCTCCGACATGGCTAGAACACCATTAACGACAATTAGAGAAAACAGCAGGATTATTTCCAAAGACCTGTTTAACTCACCCCAATGGCTATTCGAACGTTGAAAGACAATAATCGCAGAAATTTACCCCTCGCGCGACCAAATCCACAAGATTTGACTCTCAAAGCACCGCCGCGGGCCGAACTAAGCCTGTTTTCAAGCGCGAGCTACTTTGATTTGCTTGAAACAGACTTGCTCTTGTCTGCGTCCTTGCGGGTCGCTAGAGCGAATAGGGCAAGTCCGGCAACTAAGGCTCCAGCCCCAAGTCCATAGGAGACAACGTCTGCCGCTCGATTTGTGTCAACAAAGACACCAACAAACACAACCGCGACAATGGCCACCACAACACCAATTAACTTGGACTTTAGATCGTCGAGGTCTCTAACCTGCAGCCAGGTAGGCACTTCTAGCCTGGTGTCAACAAATAGCTCATAAAGTCCGTAGCCAATAACAAGCAAAACAGTTCCCAGCAAAATGGCATCCACAGCTGTTAGAACATCGACAATCGTGTCCTTTAGGTATGCCTCGTTGAGGACCGCATCAACAATCACAATCATGATTGAAATTGATCCCTGAGCCATAAGCAACAAGGCTCCGATGATTGATGCAATAGATGGAACTATTACCGCGTAGCGGGTAAGTCCTAGTATTTTGCGCATGGCCCAATGTTACTAGCAGGTTCCAGTTAGAAGGTATAGAAGGCCAACATAATTGCTATCCCAAACATCACCGCAGCAATAAACAGATCTAGTACTTTCCAGAACACAGGCTTGGCCATAAACCTAGAGGCTGCACGAGCACCAAAGCCAATTGAGCTAAACCACAGGATGCTTGCAACTGCACCGCCGAAGGCAAACCACCACTTATCCGGTCCAAACTGATTACCAATTGAACCAAGAAGAATGACGGTGTCTAAGTAAACGTGCGGGTTCAAAAAAGTGAACCCCAATACCGAAAGCACCACAGTCTTTGCGCTACCGCTTTGAACGCCTGAGGCGTCAAGGCTCTGAGTCTTGAAGGCTGAACGTATAGACCTAATGCCGAACCAAGACAAGTAGACAACTCCGAACCACCGGATAATTTCAAGCAGCCATGGAAGTCCGCTAATAAGGGCCCCAAGCCCAGCAACTCCCAAAAGAATGAGTAGAGCATCCGACATTGCACAAATTGCAACAACTAGAAGCACGTGCTTTTTGGTCAGCCCCTGGCGAATGACAAATGCATTCTGAGCACCAATTGCGATGATCAGAGATAGCCCTGTGAGCAGGCCCGGTAAGAATGCAATCATCGAATCAGTGTATGGGCAGTAGTTCAACGATGGCGCCCTCGGCAGGAATCGAACCTGCGACCAAGAGATTAGAAGGCTCTTGCTCTATCCACTGAGCTACGAGGGCAGAACTCCAGTTTATCGGCTAGCGCTTACTTCTCGTTTTCAGTCCTAGAGAGCCTCTGCGACACGTACACAGGGATAAGTGAGAGCACAATAACAACGGTTGCAACAACGTTCACAACAGATGCCTGATTCGGCCTAGCCATCTCCTTCAATATCCAAAGAGGCAGGGTGTCAACCCCTGGAGGGGCAGTAAAAATTGTCACAACAACCTCGTCAAAGCTAAGAGCAAATGCTAGTAGGGCACCAGCTGCGAAAGCGGTTCTGAACTGCGGGAAAGTGACGAGTCGGAAGGTTCCCCAAAGACCCTCCCCCAGATCCATGGAGGCTTCCTGAAGTGAAGGGTTCATTCGCTTCAATCTGGCAAAGACGTTGTTGAAAACCATCACAATACAAAAAGTCGCGTGGGCGACAATCATTCCGAAATATCCAATCTGGAAACCGGCTGGGGTAAGAAAGTTGCTGTAAGTGTTGCTAAAGGCAACACCTGTGACAACACCAGGCAAGGCGATCGGCAAAACTACCAGTAGGTTCACTGTCCCTTTTCCGAAGAACTCATACTTGCTCAGGGCAAAAGCCACTAGGGAGCCAAGGACCATGGCGATGCACATAGCCCCGAATGCAACGATTGCCGAGTTCAAAAGAGCTGCTCTAATGGCCTCAGACTCGAAAGCTACGACCCACCACTTGAATGACCACTCCGGAATCGGCCAAGCCGAAATCTGGCGTTCATTGAAGGCATTCAAAATTAGAACAGTAAGTGGTGCGTACATGAAAACCAAAACAACTGAAACGATTGCCATCAGTGACCATCTAGAAGCGCGAGAGAATCTAAGCATCTTGGGCTACATCCTCTCCAGTGAGCCGGTGCGCCTTGCAACCATCAAATAAATAACAACAAAGGCAATTGGCACCATTGAAAACGCGGCAGCAACCGGCGGGTTCAAGTTGATGTTCGAGGCAATGATTGACCCAATCATTTGAGTTGTCCCTCCCACGAAGCGGGCCGCCAGGTAATCTCCCAGACTCAAAGAAAATGTGAATACACTTCCCGCAATAATCGCCGGTGTAATTAGTGGCAGCACCATTCGAAACACAGTTGGCCAGCCTTTTGCCCCTAGATCTGCCGAGGCGTCAAACAAATTGGTGGGCAGCTGTCTGATAGCTGTAAACACTGGCAGGGCCATGTAAGGAAACCACAGATAGGCCAAAGTGAGAATTGTGACGGGAATCCCGAAACCAGGTCCGCTAATTCCAAATGGAGACATCAGCCAGTTGAATAGCCCCTCTTCAGTGAAAGTTAGTCTCATTGCCAAAAGCTTCACTAGGTACCCAGCCCACAACGGAAGCGTTATTGCAACAGCAAGGGCATTTCGAACCCAAGGTCTTGCAATCTTGGCCATAAAGATTCCAAGTGGGATCGCAAAGGCAATGCAGACAACGGTGACTGCAAGGGCAATGCCAAGGGTTCTTAGCGAAGTTGAAAGATAGGCCGGAACAGTAAAGATGTTCACAAAGTTCTCAAGTGTGAATCCTGGAATCACCTTGGAAGTGAATGGGTCAATAAACCAGAAAGCAGTCACTAGCAAAAGCGCTAGAGAGATGATGTAGACCCCGACAAGCCAAGTCATTGGCAGGGCAAGAAGTGCAACCAGCCGGGTGGTGGGTCTTTTGTGCAAGTAGGTTGAAACTGGACGCTTTGGGGTCTTCTGGATTGCGCTCAATTTCTCACCTACTTATTTGAAGTTTGTTCTTGAAGATTGGTATTGCCGGGTGGGGTTTTACCCCCCACCCGGCAAAGCTGCGGAACTAACCCTTAACGGTTACCCACGCATTGGTCCAGTCTTGGAAGCTGGTGCACTTAACGTCAGTGCGTCCATCAACACACTCCTCGATTGGAGTGGTCCAAGGCCATACCTGATCCCAGAAAGCCTCGTCTTCAGCTGCGAACTGGTCACAGTGAGCCTGAGCTTCATCGCTTGATGCACAGAAGGCGATGTTTGCAGGAGCCATACCAAAGTTCATGGCGATTGCTCCGTTAACGCTTGCCTGGCTGGTGTAGTCGATCCATGCGTAAGCACAGTTCGAGTTTGGAGAAGTGGTTGATACCAACCAGGTGTCATACCATCCGGTTGAACCTTCTTTAGGAAGAGTGGTCTTCAGGTTGTCCTGAGCTGCAAACTTCTTTAGAACTTCCCAGCTAGTTCCAACTACGGTGTTGCCACCAACGAAGGAAGTAATCTGAGCCACTGGGTCTGACCAGTACTCACCGATGATGGTGTTCTGCTGCTTTAGCAGTTCAACAGCAGCGGCAAGCTGAGTCTCGTCTAGTGCGTAAGGGTTGGTGATGCCAAGCTCTGGCTTGGTGGCCATCAAGTACACAGCTGCGTCAGCAATGTAAATAGGTGCGTCATAAGCGGTGATCTTGCCAGCGTATGGGCTGTCAGTTTCCCAAACAACATCCCAGCTCTCCGGGGTGCCACCAGTCACGGTCTCGTTGTACTGAAGAAGGTTTGCGCCACGGCCGATTGGAACACCGTAAGGCTTGCCGTTTACAACGTCATAGATCTGACCCTTCATACCTTCAGCGATTTCATCGCTGAAGTTCGGGATTAGGTCCATGTTTAGTGGTGCAACGTCTCCACCAACAATTAGGCGAAGAGCTGCGTCACCTGATGCTGAAACGATGTCGTATTCGCCTGTGCGCATAAGGGTAACCATTTCATCGCTTGTACCTGCTACGCGGGAGTTAACAACACAACCGGTCTCAGCAGTGAATGGGTCAACCCACTTTGGGTCAACGAAACCAGACCAGTTAACGATGTTCAGTTCACCCTCGAAGGCACCAAGTTCGGTCTTCATTGGCACGTCTGGAACCGTAAGGGTCAGTTCGCCACTTGTTGTTGCACAACCAGATAGCACCAAGGCGCTAGCTGCTAGTAGTGCAGGAAGAGCTAGTTTGCTTCTTCTCATTTTTTTCCTCTCATTAATTGTTTGGAATCTTGGCGACGTGTTCCTTGCGGAATGAGGCCAATACCCTGTCACCCGCTTCAAGACCTAGATCTTGTCCCGGTAACTCTTCATTTAATCTGGTGGCAATTAGACGAAGTCCGGTATCGGATTCCAACACATACAACGTGTTGGCTCCGGTATAGGCAACATCCGTAATGGTTGCCTTGACTCCGATATCACCTGCAGAAACCTTTGCATTCTCCTTTTGTAGCTTGATTCGTTCAGGCCTGACATTGACCAGTTGCTCGGAACCAAAGAGCTCCTTACCTGCGGCCCCAGAAATCAGGTTTGAAACTCCAAGGAAACTTGCCACGAAAGCCGAAGAAGGGCTTTCGTAAACCTCGCGTGGTGTGCCGATCTGCTCGATTCGGCCCTGATTGAAAACTGCTATTCGGTCGCTCATGCGCATGGCTTCTTCTTGGTCGTGGGTCACAAAGATAAAAGTGATACCCGCTTCACGTTGGATTCTCTTTAGTTCGACCTGCATTTCTTCACGAAGTTGTTTATCAAGTGCACCAAGTGGCTCATCCAACAACAAGACCTTTGGCCTAAGCACTAGAGCACGTGCGAGTGCAATTCGCTGCCGCTGCCCACCAGAAAGCTGATGGGGTAAGCGATCGGCGAGGTGGGTTAGCTTCACAGATTCAATTGCCTCTGAGGCGAGCCTTGCTCTCTCGGCTTTAGGAATCTTTCTGGCGCGAAGACCATATTCAACGTTCAGTTGAATCGACATGTGGGGAAAGAGTGCATAGTCCTGGAAAACTGTGTTCACGTCGCGATCAAATGGGGCAAGCTCAGTGACGTCAGAGCCCTCAAGGTAGACCTGCCCGCTAGTGGCAGTTTCGAAGCCTGCGATTATTCGAAGAACGGTGGTCTTTCCAGAGCCGGAAGGTCCAAGCATCGAAAAGAACTCGCCCTGTGGGATTTCAAGATCTAGGTTGGAAACGGCGGTGACATCACCAAAGGTTTTGTTCAGATTCTTCAAGCTAACAGCGGAGGTGCTGCGTGCGGAGCTGTTGGTCAAAATATCACCTAGTCGTTTGTAGGACTTCTTTGTCTCACAAGCCCTCCCCCGCGAGGCTCCTGAACATCCATTAGCCTACTCTCCGCGGCAAAAATGACTCGGCTAAACAGGGGTCCTAAAGTTGCGGTTTTGTAAAGCTTTTTGACTCAGAGCCAGCAAGGCTGAATAATCGCTAGCTGCGCTAGCGACCCCACTCATACGGCGGGCCTAGCCAAAGCAAGAACGCGAACAGCGATACTACGAAAACCACCAGGGTGAGAACTAGCAAAACTGGGCGGAAGATAAACCACCGAAAAAGTCGGTCGAACCGGGTGTTATCTCTCGGGTCCTTAGTGCCCTCGATTCGCCACTCGCCATCCATCATGGATCTCTTCTCCAGATACCTGTCGAAGGGGTAGGTGGCGAAGGGAACAATTGCCAAAACAACAGCGATGGCAGTTTGCGCAAGTGGCCAACGCTGGTTCACTCCCACTAGCACTGCAGTGACTGAGTACCCGATGAATGCAAATCCGTGAGTCGCACCAGCGATGGTAAAGATGTTCGGCGCCAACCCAACAGTCTCGCGAACTACGATTGCGGTAAGCAATAAAGCCCAGGTGAACATTTCAATGCGGGCGAAGGTGCCAAATATGTCTTTAGGTTTTGCGTCCATACTCAAAGCCTATTGCGGGCAAACCAAAATACTGCTGAAGCTTGGCGAAGGACTATCTATTGAAGTCACCTTCGTTGTGGCCGTTATCATCAGAACCACCGGAACCATAAAAAGTATCTGGGTAGGCGGTGTTCGGCGAATATCCCTCTGGCCCTGAATGGAAATCTCCTTCATTCATCCCCGAGTCTTTACTCTTGGAAACCGGTGGGCGATAAACGGACGGGTCATAACTGAGAATTCGATTTAGCCAGTTCAGAAATCCCACGATTAGCTCCTAACTGCCTTCTTTGCCTCGCCCCATAGCAAGCCAACAACTATGGCCCCAACTATCAAGGTTGGGATAACTACCCAAGGCCAAATCTTGTTGGCCCAATAAACAACTACTTCAAGTACTTTCATGGGCTAAAAGTATTGGGCCCCTCCGACATCCATCCCCGGGAGGAGCTGGTTGCCTGAAAGCTAGGGTTTGTTTTTCACGAGTGCCTCGTGCACTTCGGCAGTCAACTTCTCGATTCGAAGGCTCAACTCGTGAACCTGCCTGGTTAGTTCCAGGTTCTCTTTATCGATTTGGTAGGTATGCAGAGCTAGATCGGAATTGATCTGATCTTCACGCTTAGCAGCAATAAGCAAGATGGAGCCCTGAAGGGCAGCGACGCAGGAAAGAATCAGATTCAACAGAATAAAAGGAAATGGATCGAACGCACCATCGGCATTGAAGTACATCCAAACTGCCAAGAATCCGAGGGCGATAAACACAAACGGCCAAGAGCCCATGGAATTGCGAAGCAAATCAGCAGATTTTTGTCCGATGGTGAGTTGATCTTTTCCATACTTGGACATAGCGGGGTGTTCGTGCCAACGTGCCATAATCTTTTCTCCTTGAAGTGTGATTCTCCTCCCAAGGCTAACTGAGCCAAGTGATTTGGCTGGCAGGCGATAGCCGACCTGGTGTTTTTGGGTCCAAATTTGACCCTTAGATTAGGTGTCATGAAATCAATTCCGCTAAGGGCCAGCCATGAAGCACTTGGGGCCAGCTTCACTGATTTTGGTGGCTGGGAGATGCCGGTTCGATATAGCTCTGATCTTGCTGAACACCACGCAGTTAGACAAGCAGCTGGGTTATTTGACATCTCTCACATGGGCGAGATCTTCGTCGAGGGCAAGCAAGCTGCGGAGTATCTTGACTACGCGCTTGTCGGCGCAGCATCTGAAATTGCAATTGGTCGCGCTAAATACTCTCTGATTTGCAATGAAGCTGGCGGAATAATTGATGACCTCATTGTTTATAGGCTTGGGCAAAACGCCTACCTGGTTGTCGCAAATGCTTCAAACAAAGACTCCGTGGCTTTAGCGCTTCAAGAAAGAATTGCAGGCTTTGACGTAGAGGTAAGAGACGAAAGCGACGCCTGGGCATTACTTGCTATCCAGGGTCCAAACTCCGTCAAGATACTCTCGAAGATTACCTCTGCAGCACTAGCGGATTTGAAGTACTACGCAATTTCTGAAGAATCAATTGCAAACGTTAACTGCTTGCTGGCCAGAACTGGTTACACCGGTGAAGATGGTTTTGAAATTTACATCCCTGTTGAATCAGCCGCAACTGTCCTTGACCAGATCATGGCAGCAGGCCAAGAAGATGGTCTGCTTCCAACCGGTCTTGCCTGCCGTGACACATTGCGACTGGAAGCAGGCATGCCGCTGTACGGTCACGAAATGAATCTCGATATAAATCCATACCAAGCAGGTTTTG
>CAYVZV010000023.1:0-13374 GCA_964456485.1 uncultured Rhodoluna sp.
CAACCAGGGAACAAATAGCCCCTGAAGTGGTTGACAATGACACCGCCTAGTGTGGTCCCGAACAAGCCATCAGTCTACAAGGAGAACACTTTGCCAATCGACATCGACAACAATGCAAAATTTGCGGAGTACGCCGACCCAAGTGCTCTGGTTAGTAGTGAGTGGCTTTCAAATAACTTGGGATCGGAATCCCTAGTAATACTCGAATCCGACGAAGACGTCCTTCTCTACCAAACAGGTCACATTCCTACCGCAAGAAAGATTGACTGGCACACCGATCTCAACGATAGCCAGACTCGCGACTACATCGACGGCGAAGGTTTCGCAGCCGTTATGTCAAGACTTGGGGTCAAGCGCGATGACACAATCGTGCTCTACGGCGACAAAAGCAACTGGTGGGCTGCTTACGCGCTATGGGTATTCAAGCTTTTCGGCCACGCGGATGTGCGTCTTCTTGATGGCGGCCGCGACAAGTGGATTAGCGAAGGTCGCGAACTGACAAAAGACATCCCTGCTGTTTCGCCAACAGATTATCCCGTTGTTGAAAGAAACGACGAGACTCTCCGGGCATTTAGAGATGACATCTTCTCTCATTTTGGAAAGCCGATGATTGACGTCCGCTCCCCCGAGGAGTATGCCGGTGAGCGCCTAACAGCACCTGGCTATGCCGACGAAGGAGCTACTCGCGCCGGACACATTCCGACCGCCGCATCCGTACCCTGGTCCAAAGCTTGTAATGAAGACCAGAGCTTCAAGGACCGAGCGGGCCTTGAGGATGTTTACCTAAAGCAAGCCGGGCTTGCAGGGCATTCAGATGTCATCGCCTACTGCAGAATTGGCGAACGTTCTTCACACACCTGGTTTGTTCTTAAGTATTTGCTTGGAATTGAGAAGGTAAGAAATTATGACGGTTCATGGAGTGAGTGGGGCTCGCTCGTAAAGGCTCCGATTGCTCTAGGAGCCGAGCCTGGTCCTATTCCTGCACTGGTCTAAATGTCTACCCTCGAGAGCGCTGAACAGCTGATCAAGGACTTTGAAGTCCTTCGGGATTCAGAGCGGCTTGATCTACTACTCGAATTTTCTGAAGCACTACCAGAACTTCCAAAAAGGTATGCAGACCACCCAGAACTTCTCGAAAGAGTTGAAGAGTGTCAGTCGCCGATTTTTCTCTTCGTTGAAATTGACGACGAAGGGCTGACGAGGCTGTTTTTTAGCGCACCACCGGAGTCCCCCACCACCCGCGGTTTTGCCAGCTTGTTGTTTAGCGTGATTGATGGCCTGCCGGTTAAGGAAGCACTCGAGTTTGATCAGGACTTTCCTTTTAAGCTATCCCTCTCAACAGCTGTTTCACTTTTGCGACTCAGGGGAATGCTTGGAATTCTTTCAAGAATCAAAAGACAGCTTCGAGAAAAATCCGAACAGTGATTCAAGCCACTTTTGGCCTGGCTCAATTAGCTAACGCTGTAGACGTTCCTTCCCTTGCAAACAGCTACGGCGCCTGGACTGGTGTTCGTTCAAATCACGTCTTGGGCTCAAATGGAAATTTCTCCGGCAGCGATGGTTCCTCCCGTTCAATTTCCACGCCGGAAGATAGGGACCTGCTACTGGCTCTTCGCTCGCTCGCGGACCTGATTGTGGTTGATGCGGCTACCGCCAGGCTCGAGAAGTACCGAGCACCCAGATCGAAAGTTTCTCTTGCGGTATTTAGCTCCAGCGGAGACTTCGCGGACATTCCTGCGGTGGAAAACTCAGAACAACCGATTTACCTGTTTTCAAGCAACACCTCTCCAAGGCATCCTTCGAATCCGAATGTTGTTGTGGTGCCCATAAATGCGCAACCATTTGATGGATTCCTCAAGTGGGCCAAGTCTCTTTCGATCGAAGCAATCTTGCTTGAAGCTGGCCCGACGCTCACAGTTAAAGCATTCGAAGCAGGAATTGTTCGCCAGTCCGCAATAACCAGAACTGGTTCCTCGCTAGAGACGAATCCAGCTCAGATTGAGAATCCCTTTGACTCAGAGGCAAAACTCGTCTCACTTGCCCTAACTTCTGGGGCAAGTTTTTCACTCTGGTCTCACTAGCGGCGTGGCAGCCAGCCATCTCAAGTTGGCCCTCGTAGTCTTAGAAAAATGCTTGAAATTTCGGATAAAACTGACACGACCGCTGACTTTCAGCTAGCGGTTATGTCGTTGCGTCAAGCAACAATCCGCGAAGGCGTAAACATCACCGAAATCCCTTCCCCTGACAAGATTGCTCAGTACTCCGTCGCTCTGGCTGCAAACATCGGCGTAGATGCCCACGAGAACCGATCAGACCAGGGCACGGGACGTTTTGTGCTTCTGAATTCGGATGAACCACAAGATGGCTGGGGTGGGAACTACCGAATTATTTGCTTTGCTAAATCCCCGCTTGAAACAGATATCGGTCAAGACGAGATGATTACTGATGTCTGCTGGGCCTGGCTGGAAGATGCGCTTCGAAGCAGATCCGCCGGGTACGCGGCAGAGGCTGGAACCATAACTCGCATCATCTCTCAGGGGTACGGTTCAATTTCTGGCCACAGCGATCACGCAGAGCTTGAGCTTCGCGCCTCTTGGTCACCAACAGACACTAACTTCTCCGCCCACCTAGAGGCTTGGCAGGACTTGCTTTGCATGATGTCTGGACTTCCTCCTGAATCTGGAATCAGCAGAATCTAATTGTCAGACTCAGCATCAGCTCCCGAGTCTCCCGAGCTTCCACTCCTTAGTAAACCTCGCGCCCTTGTGCACTTCATCGCAAATCAAATCGAACTGGCGGATGTTGTTGCCACGTTGGCAGGCTCAAAGGGCCGGATTGCTATTGATGCCGAGCGAGCATCGGGTTTTAAGTACTCACAACGCGCGTATCTGGTTCAAATTCGTGCAGAGAACACAGGCATTTTTCTAATTGACCCTGCTGCTTCACCCGAATTTGTCTCATCGAAAGAGTTTGCTGAGCTCGCTGCCTTAATGAACGATCGAGAGTGGATTCTCCATGCCGCAACTCAAGATCTCCCCTGCCTTAACGAAATTGGCCTCTACCCCGGATCGATATTCGACACTGAACTTGCCGGCAGACTTGCTGGTCAACCGAGAGTTGGTTTAGGCGCACTAACAGAATCCCTGCTTAAGTTCCGCCTCGCAAAAGAGCACTCCGCTGCGGACTGGAGCACCAGACCGCTTCCCGATTCATGGCTCAACTACGCAGCGCTGGATGTTGATGTGCTGCATGAATTAGCGATAGAAGTTGAGGCACTGCTTTCTCAGCAAGGAAAGCTCGACTGGGCCAAGCAAGAGTTCGATGCCCTGATGAGTTTCCGACCAAAGCCCCAGAAACTTGATCGTTGGCGCGGCATTGCCGGATTACATAAAGTCCAAGATCGATTGTCGTTGGAGATTGCAAGGCAACTTTGGCTTAGCCGAGAAGCTCTTGCGCAAAAGATGGATGTTGCACCTGGAAGGCTGATTCCTGATTCTTCTATCTTGGTAGCCGCTACTGAGAAGCCAAGAACCCGACCAGAACTTGCTGCTATGAAGTTATTTTCAGGACGTGCAAGCAGATCCTATTTGGACACCTGGTGGGAAGCAATCCAATCTGCTCATAAGGCAACTGACCTGCCATCACTAAAGCCTGAGAAAACCGATGCTCTGCCCAATCATCGGAACTGGATCAATAAGTTCCCAGAGGCTGATCGTCGACTGAAACAAGCCAAGGAAGCACTAGTGGAGTTATCTCAGTCAAAGGAAGTTCCTCTTGAAAACCTGTTGACACCGGAATTCCTTCGCCAAGTTAGCTTTACTCCACCGGAGAATCTCTCAACCCAGACGCTCTCCGACAAATTGATCCAGCTTGGAGCTAGGCCATGGCAGGTTGAGCTTACGGCAGAGTTGATTGTGGAGGCTTTTAATCTCGCTGAGAAAGCTCCGAACGATCCGTCAACGGAGAATCCCCTGGGACCGGACGAGCATGAGGAACTCTAGAACCTAGAACTTGAGCGACAATTTCTCTTGAAATGCTTTGTGCGGTTAGGCCCACTCGTTCCAGGATTTCATTTCTCGATGCGTGCTCCAGGAACTCATCAGGAAGACCAATTTCACTCAAGGCTGTGTCGATCTGTGCGGCGCGCAGATCCTGCCTTACGCGAGTTCCGATACCGCCCACACGGATACCGTCCTCGATGGTGACTACTAGCCTGTGCTCGGCAGCCATCTTTACGATGGAACCAGGAACAGGAATCACCCAACGTGGGTCAACAACCGTTGCTCCGATGCCCTGATCAGCAAGCATCTTGGCAACCTGGATTCCAGTTTCAGCCATCGCGCCTACGGTCAAGATAAGAACATCCTTGGCGGAACTTTCGTGCAAAACATCGACGCCGTCTTCAAGTCTTCTGAGGGCCGGAAGTTCGTTAGCAACGGTTCCCTTCGAAAAGCGAATAACTGTAGGAGCATCGTTGATGGCGACTGCTTCGGCTAGCTGCTCTTTGAGTCTTGCCTCGTCACGCGGCGACGCGATTCGGATCCCTGGCACAATCTGCAGCATGGCAAGATCCCACATTCCGTGATGGCTTGCCCCATCTGGGCCTGTTACTCCAGCGCGGTCCAGTACGAATGTGACGCCCGCTTTGTGAAGCGCCACATCCATCAGCACTTGGTCGAAAGCTCGGTTCATGAATGTTGCATAAACGGCAACTACTGGATGCAATCCACCAAAGGCCATGCCCGCTGATGATGCAACCGCGTGCTGCTCGGCGATACCAACATCAAAAACTCTATCTGGGTACTTGGCTGCAAACTTGTGCATTCCAACCGGAATCAGCATGGCTGCGGTGATTCCAACCACTGACTGGTTACCATCTGCGATTTCAACTAGCTCGTCTGCAAAAACTGAAGTCCAACTCTTTTTGCCTGAAGACTCGACGGAAACTCCGGTATCCGGATCAATTTGACCAACCGCATGGAACTGGTCAGCTTCGTCACTGACTGCAGGGTCGTAGCCTTTGCCTTTTTGGGTGATGGCGTGCACGATAACCGGGTTGGCGTACTTTTTTGCCTGCTGTAAAGCAGCTTCCATGGCGTGAAGATCGTGACCATCAACTGGTCCGATGTATTTCAAATCAAGGTTTGGGAACATCCCCTTGGGTGCAAAAGAACCTAGCAACCCCTTACCGGCACCGCGCAAAGTTGAATAGGCAATTCGACCCACTGTTCCAAACTTGAAAAAAACCTTCTTGCTAAGTCTGTAAAGGCGACGGTAGAACTTTTCAGTTCGAATTCCATTTAAGTACCTTGCAAGACCACCGATAGTTGGAGCATAGGAGCGACCATTGTCATTGACGACAATAACTAGCTTTCTGTCGTTATCGTCAGTGATGTTATTCAGTGCTTCCCAGGTCATTCCACCGGTTAATGCGCCATCTCCAACAACTGCAATCACGTAACGGTCAATTTGTTCGGTGAGCTTGTATGCCTTGGCAATTCCGTCGGCCCAAGAAAGCGAAGAGGAAGCATGTGAGCTTTCTACGATGTCGTGCTCTGACTCTGATCTCTGTGGGTAGCCAGCAAGACCGTCCTTTTGACGGAGAGTGTCGAAGTCCTTGCGGCCAGTAAGTATCTTGTGAACGTAGGACTGGTGGCCGGTATCGAAGACGATACTGTCATTTGGTGAATCGAAGACCTTGTGAATTGCAATCGTGGTTTCAACAACGCCAAGGTTTGGACCCAAATGACCGCCAGTTTTAGCGACTTTGGCGATAAGGAATTCCCTGATTTCCTTGGCAAGTTCAATCAACTGCTTGTGACTGAGGCCCTTCAGGTCTCTCGGGCCGTTAATTGAATCTAGGATTGCCATCTTTATTCCAACTTCTTTGTCGGTGCTTCTATTCCTAGGCCGAAACCAGGGATCGCAGTACGTACTGCAAAATGCCACCGTGTCTAAAGTAGTCAGCTTCTCCCGGTGTATCAATGCGAAGCACGGCATCGAACTGAATTTCGGTCTTGCCAGAAGCCGAGTGCGGAGATGGCTTTGCTGTGACCTTCAAGGTCTTAGGGGTTATTCCGCTGTTTAGAGCGTCAACACCTTCAATTTCGAAGATTTCTGTTCCATCGAGACCCAAGGTCTCAGCGGAAGCTCCCGCTGGGAATTGCAGGGGCAAAACGCCCATTCCAATTAGGTTGCTTCGGTGAATGCGCTCAAAGCTCTCAGTGATTACCGCTCGAACTCCAAGCAAACTGGTTCCCTTTGCAGCCCAGTCTCTTGAAGAGCCCGAGCCGTATTCTTTTCCAGCCAAGATCACAAGTGGTGTCCCGGCGGCCTGGTAATTCTGACTCGCGTCATAGATGAACGATTGGGCGCCATCGGCGGTTGTGAAATCACGGGTGTAGCCACCTTCAACATTGTCAAGCAACTGATTACGAAGACGTATGTTCGCAAAAGTTCCACGAATCATTACTTCGTGGTTTCCACGGCGAGAGCCGTAGCTGTTGAAGTCAACTCTTGAAACGCCGTGATCGGTTAAGTACTTTCCGGCAGGCGAGTCAGCCTTGATTGAACCTGCAGGGCTGATGTGGTCGGTAGTTACCGAATCGCCAAGCTTTGCAAGCACTCTAGCGCCACTGATGTTTGTCACTGGGGCCGGATTCATGCTCATGCCATCAAAGTAAGGAGGTTTTCTAACGTAAGTTGACTTTGCATCCCAGGCGAAAGTGTCTCCAGTTGGAGTCTTTAGTGACTTCCAACGCTGGTCTCCTTCGAATACACCCGCATACTGCTTTGTAAACATTCCGGAATTGATGGACGAATCAATAGTGTCCTGGACTTCCGCAGGGGTTGGCCAGATGTCCTTCAGGTATACCTCAGAACCATCAGAACCTGTTCCAAGAGAGTCCTTCTCAAAATCAAAGTCCATCGTTCCAGCTAGCGCGTATGCGATAACCAAAGGAGGCGAAGCTAAGTAGTTCATTTTCACGTCTGGGTTGATGCGACCCTCAAAGTTTCGGTTTCCCGACAGAACCGCAGTGACAGCCAAGTCGTTTGCATTTACGGCATCCGAGATCTCTTGATCTAAAGGACCTGAGTTTCCGATACAGGTGGTGCATCCATATCCAACAAGCTGGAAGCCAAGTGCATCGAGGTCTTTAGTAAGACCTGACTTGTCGTAGTAGTCAGTCACAACTTTTGAGCCAGGTGCGAGTGAGGTTTTTACCCAAGGCTTTGCCTTTAGACCCTTCGCAACGGCCTTTCGAGCCAACAGCCCTGCCGCCAACATCACAGATGGGTTCGAAGTATTGGTACAAGAAGTGATCGATGCGATGCTCACGTGGCCGTGGTCCATAGCAAACTCTTTACCCTTTACCTGCACAGGGTTCGATGCAACGTTGGCGTATGCCTTGATGTCCTCTGAGAACTGACGCTTCGAAGCAGATAGTTCAATCCGATCCTGAGGGCGCTTTGGTCCAGCAATCGAGGGAACAACGGTCGATAGGTCAAGTTCTAGATACTCGCTGTAGCGAGGTTCGATGGATGGATCATGCCAAAGACCCTGCGCCTTGCTGTACGCCTCGACAAGGGCGATCTCTTCTTCAGATCTTCCAGTGAAACGCAGGTAGTCAAGGGTGACCGAATCAATCGGGAAGATTGCCACAGTGGAACCGAACTCTGGGCTCATGTTTCCGATTGTTGCGCGGTTAGCTAGTGGCACCGAAGCAACACCGGCTCCGTAGAATTCAACAAACTTTCCAACCACACCGTGCTTACGAAGCTGCTGAGTGATTGTTAGAACAACATCCGTCGCAGTTGCTCCCATAGGAATCTGGCCGGTGAGCTTAAATCCAACTACCTTCGGAATCAACATTGAAACTGGCTGGCCCAACATCGCAGCCTCGGCTTCGATTCCTCCAACGCCCCAGCCAAGAACTCCAAGTCCGTTGACCATGGTGGTATGTGAATCTGTACCAACGCATGAATCCGGGTAAGCCTGCATCACGCCGTCAACTTCTCGGGTCATTACAGTGCGTGCAAGGTATTCAATGTTTACCTGATGGACGATTCCTGTGCCCGGAGGCACAACTTTGAAATCATCGAACGCCATCTGACCCCAACGCAGGAACTGGTAACGTTCAGCGTTTCTTTGGTATTCGTACTCTACGTTGCGCTCGAAAGCATCAGGGGAACCGGCAACATCAATAACGACAGAGTGGTCAATTACGAGCTCTGCAGGGGCAAGCGGGTTGATCTTCTTTGGGTCTCCCCCAAGCTCAACCATTGCTTCGCGCATGGTCGCTAGATCCACAACGCAAGGAACACCAGTGAAGTCCTGCATGATTACTCGAGCTGGAGTGAACTGGATTTCGGTATCTGGCTCTGCTTTAGGGTCCCACTCGATAATGGATTTGATGTGTGAAGAAGTGACGTTAGCGCCGTCTTCGGTGCGTAGGAGGTTTTCAAGCAGAATCTTTAGGCTGTAGGGCAAGGTCTTGGCATCAAGCTTGGACATGTCAAAGATTCGGTACTTCTTACCCGAAACCTCTAGCTCGCGCGAAACCTTGAAACTATCCACCTTGGACATCTACTACTCCCTTAATGTTTCTAGACCCATAAAGGGCCAATAGCTAAAAATACCATCCCTAGCGAGGCTTTAGGACTGTCGCCCGAAGCATCAACCAGGTTGAGACAATAACCAGCGCGTAGAGCGGAGGACCCATGGCAACCCTTGCAGTTGCCAGTAATTCAGTGTTTCCAGCGAAGTAAAGCGGTAGCTGGATGGCAAGCCTAAGGCTGAAGAACCCTACCCAGAAAGCAGTGACTAGCGAATAGACAGTCAGAACCTTGCGGTTTTTTCGCCAGCTGGTGTCGTGCCCACGAAGAACCTCAACCAGAACCCCGATGATTGGCCAACGAACCAAAATCGAAATCAGAAGTACAGATCCATAGACGGCGTTAGTGATAAATCCAGGGATAAAGTAGTCCACTGCTTGGCCTCCCTCTCGAAGGGCAAGCCATGCGGCGAAACCAACAGCCAGGGCACCGATGAGAGCACTAGATGCTGACTTACGTGTAAGCAGTCGGTAAAGGATAAAAACCGCAGAAGTTCCACCAGCTAGCAACACAGAAATCAAAGCTTCGCCGGTCAGCGCAAAGCTAGAACCAAACAGGACACTTGGCAGAATCGTTTCAACAACCCCAAGCCAGCCACCCATGCCGGCAAGAAGCGACTTACGATCAAACTGAAGATTCCCGTTCTCGGCGCTTACTCCAAGTCTTTTGGCAGCCGAGTCGCGGAGGTCGTCGTTTGACATTACGAAACAACCTTTTTGGCTGCCGCCGGGGCGGTCAACTGCAGTAATTCCTTGGGTGGCATTGGGTTCACTCCCCGCATCACAACAACCGAACGGAAAATGTCAATCATGTACGTCATAGCCAAAGTATCTGCCAGAGCCAATCCAGAAATTACACCTCGGAGGAACCACTTTGGTCCATCTACTCCAACGAACTTGGCGAGCCTGAACCCACCGTCTTTGGTTGGAATCTGAGCGTTAAGTTCAGGACCTAGTGGTCCAACAACAGTTTCAGTTTTTCCGTTTTGGGACTGGATTGATTGTTCCAGCGCATTTCTTATTTCGTGCCAGATTCCTTCGCTAGCTGGTGCGCTAAAGGCTTGCAGCTGTAATGATGAACCCTGGTGGTCGATGGTCAAGGCAACAATTCGACTAGATGCCTCTTCAACCTCCAACTTGAGCGTGACATCTTCCCGAATTGGGACCTGAAGTGCACCGAAGTCGACAGATGGCTTTAGTTGAATGACCTCACTCGAATCGAATGGCCCAGCAGAAACCCGGTCCACAGGCGCTGATTTGGAATTTCCGTACTCGAGCATTTACGCTCGTCCACTCGAACCGAAGCCAGTCTCGCCGCGTTCACTTTCAGGCAGTTTCTCAACGGCAACGAAAATTGCTTTTTCGACTTGCTGAATCACTAGCTGAGCAATGCGATCACCAATAGCAATCTCGAACTCAGCATCTGAGCTGTTGTACAAAATCACCATGATTTCACCTCGGTATCCGGCATCAATGGTTCCAGGAGTATTCAAAACGGTGATGCCGTGTTTCACAGCCAGACCAGATCTTGGGTGCACTAGGCCGACGTATCCATCAGGAAGAGCAATTGACACTCCTGTTGGGACCAATAACCGCGAGCGGCCCGGAATCGTCACTGCAACGGTAGATCGAAGATCAGCCCCGGCATCACCAGGTTTGGCATAGACGGGCTCAAAACCGGCAGGGGCAGTCAGCAGTACTCGAACTTCACTCATCGTAAGACAGCGTAATCTAGAATCTGTGCCCAGCCAAAAACCGACAGAGCCGATTCTGTATCAGGAGCGAGTTCGCCCAAATCTTGGAACTTTCGTTGCGATTTCCGCCTTGTTGCCGGCTGTGACCTTAGTTTCAGAACCTTTTGACTTTAGGGTTGGCGTAGTTCTGGGCGCTCTGCTTGTTCTAGCGATTTGGGCTGCTCTTTACTTTTTTGCTCCAGTCATCAAAGTGGGCAAAACCACTTTCACAGTTGGAGCAGCGAGTATTCCAAGAACGCTCCTTGGAAAAATAGAAGTGATTGAAAAAGATCAGATTTTTCTAGAGCGTGGTCCCAAACTTGACCCATCTGCATACAAAGTATTTCAAGGAACTGTAAAGACGGGCCTAAAAATAATTATCAAGGACCCCAACGATCCAACGCCCTACTGGCTTATTTCCACTAGGAAACCAGCTCAGCTGGCTACCGTGCTAAAGGCTACGGTTTAGGCGTCGCACTCTGAACAGATTGGACCATTCTTGGTCTTTCTTGCAACCAGGGATCGGTGTTTGACAATAAAGCAGCTTGAGCAAGTGAACTCATCGTCTTGGGGTGGCAAAACAACTACTTCTAGATCCTCAGAGACAACATCTGGGATTGAAAATGAGTCACCGGAGTCGTCTACCTCGGTGTCCGAAGCGCCAGTTGTAGCAGGAACGCGCTCCTTAATTGCCTCGATGGACTCTGTGTCATCGTCGGCTTTTCGAGGTGCGTCGTAATCGGTTGCCATCTTGGGACCCTTCAGTTCTTCGGTAAGCGCTAGTAGTGTGCAACAAAAGTGCCCCAATAGCAAACCGACACAGCGACAATTTCCTTGGAAACTTCCGTGTATTTGCTGGTCCCAACGGGGGCTTGCTGGCACACTTCTGGTAGGAGAAGACAAGCCATGAAAGACATAAAGTTCCTTGGGACCGACGGTGACTTCCTATTGCTTGAAACAGCCGAAGGAGTGCGCTACCGCCTGCTCGTAGACGACGCCGTGAGGCGGGCCAGTCGCGGCGAAGCTTCCCCACAACTCGACGCACCGACTCTGAGTCCCCGTGAGATTCAGGAAGAAATAAGAGTTGGCAGGAGCATCGAAGACATCATTGCAGCCAGTGGAGCCCCGGAGGAGTACATCCGGAAGTTTGCCCAGCCGGTTCTAGATGAGCTAAACCATGCAGTTCTAAATGCCCTCACCGTTCGGCTTGAAATTGCAGGAGACCGATTCAACGAACCAACCGCTCGTGAGTTTGGTGAAATCATCAAAGCTCGCCTTGCTGCAAGCGGTGCCGGCATTGAGCGATGGTCAGCTCTCAAAGCTCCGGACCATGGATTCTATATCTACTGCGAGTTTGAACTAAACGGCGAAACCAAAAAGGCAACCTGGAGCTACGATCCAAAACGTCTAGCGTTATCTCCTGAAAACGACGTAGCAATCAATCTCTCATCTCAAGATCGCCTTGCCTCTCAAGCTCCAAGACTTCGCCCGGTCGCTACGGCCCCAACCTCAGTAACCGAAAGCTTGGGTGAAACAGTTGACCTGGTCAGGGCAATGCCAACCGCTGCAGCTCCCTTGAATACGGAAGCCTCTGAGCCAACCGAGCCTGCACTTTCCGAGACAGCAGATCTACTAGATGCGTTGCGCAGGAAAAGAAACGAGCGCGAGAGTGTTGAGCAACTTGACCCTCACCCCCCAACTGAAGGGCTGAGGATTGTAGAGCTCGCTCCTTCGGAAATCTATCCAGATGAAGCACCCGAGCCAGAGGTGCAAGAACCTGAGCCAAATCCAGCACCGGTAAACACTGATAGCACTGCAACACCTAAACGCGGACGTGCCTCAATCCCAAGCTGGGATCAGATTGTCTTCGGAACAAAGACCGAAGACTAACTTCTCCTTAGAAAACAAGCAGTGGAACTTCCCACTCAGGCTTGCTCATACCCCCGTGTTGCCCAATCATCTCTAATGACTTTGGCTTTGCAAAGTTTCGATGGTAAATCACTCGATCTGCTTTAGGTAGCAGTATCAAATCAGGTGCGAGCTTTTCTGCGTTAGCACTTAGTGGTTGATACCAACCTGCCTCCACTATTTCCTGAACCGAAGCAACATCAACCAGGCCCCCAAGTTCTGCCTCAATGATCGAGCGCTTGCGTACCAAGTCAACATCGGCATCAAAGTAGGCAAATCCAACTCTCGGATCTCCCCCAATCATTACGAGATCTTGCATTGACTCGAACTCATCCAAGTACACGTGCGATTCTTTTGGCACATCAATGACCCCGTGGTCGGCTGTCAGAATCGCGCCGGCGGACTTTGGAAGTGTCTTCCCGAAAGCACTAAGCACCGAATCCAGCTCTTCAATTGTGTTCAACCACTTCTGAGAGCTTGTTCCGAAGCGGTGGGCCAATTGATCAAGTTCCGGGATGTATAGATAGATAAGTCTTCCTGGCTGTGCAAGCTCAGATCTTGCGATCTCAAACCGTTCCTCGAAACTCTTCGCCGACATGTATTTTGAAGCTGGCATTGTTGCCTTAGTGAATCCGCTGCCTTCATACTCACCCGGTCCAATAGTAAGTACTAGTTTTCCTTGGGCAACTCCCCGCTCACTTATGGTCTCAAGTTCTTGGTATTTTCTCGGTGGCAGCTCAGATCCAAGATCATTAAGTAGGTTTATAGCTTTTGAGATAGAGCGATCAAAGACTCGATAACCGATGAATGCATGTTCGCCGCTTTGCCTGCCGGTTGCAAGGCTCGCAAGGCTTGTGGCAGTGGTTGTGGGAAAACCGGAGAATAGCGATTTGGAATTTGCTAGCTTTTGATTCAGAAAACCAGCGTGCCCGCCAGCGGCTTTGATGTTTGCAACCCCGAGACCGTCCACCAGAATCACCGCGTAGCTTTGTTTGGGAGCAAGCGCAAGTGGATTCTGATTGCCATCGAGCGCTAGTAATGCACTGAGATAAGCCTCGGAAAGCCTCCCAAATGATTTTGGTACAGAAGGTAGCATCGAAGCTAAGTTTGCCACAGCA
>CAYVZV010000024.1:0-13054 GCA_964456485.1 uncultured Rhodoluna sp.
AGCCATGATTCAACCCTAGTTCGCTTTTCCAGCGGTAACCTTAACAAGTGCGAAATCTGATTTATCGAATCTATGAGAACCGTCTCGAGCGTCAGCTCGATAAATCCAACATTCCTCAGCACATTGCCGTCATGCTGGATGGCAACCGACGTTGGGCCGATAAGAAAAATGGCTCAAAGGCCAAAACCGGTCATGTAGCCGGAGCGCAAAAGATTTTTGATTTCCTCTCCTGGTGCGATGGCCTTGAGGTTCCAGTGGTCACTCTTTATCTACTCTCAACCGAGAATCTCAAAAAGCGCGATTCAGAAGAACTCAAAGATCTGCTGGTTATCCTTACCGAACTTGCCCAAGAAATGGTCAGACGCGGCAACTGGAAACTGCGCCTGGTCGGAGATAGAACCTCGCTACCTCCAAGCTTCCTCGAGGTTTTGGAGCGAAGCGAACTAGCAAGTCGCCAGACCAAAGGTGCTCAGGTCAATCTTGCAATTGGCTATGGGGGACGTCAAGAAATTACCGATGCGATGCGCTCTATCGTCAGGGGCTCGATCACTGAAGGCGCAGACCTTGAGAAGCTGGCAGACTCACTAACACCGGAACTAATCGCTAAACACCTTTACACCTCAGATCAGCCTGATCCGGATCTGATAATCAGAACATCAGGGGAGCAAAGATTAAGTGGATTCTTGTTATGGCAATCCAGTAACTCCGAGCTTTACTTCGAAGAGGCCCTCTGGCCAGATTTTCGCAGGGTAGATTTTCTCCGAGCCATCAGGGCGTTTGCCCGCCGGCACCGCCGTTTCGGCGCCTAAGCACGTCCCTTGATTCGGGCGTGTTGCTAGCAGTCCCCAGCCCCTAAAGGATTTACCTTAAAGCTAAGCCTGAATCTATGGAGGACTAGTTGCCTAAAGCCGAAGCCAATTCCCCCGCCAAGAACCAAATCAAGAACGACCAGGCGGTGAGAACCTTCGTGCTGGATACTTCGGTACTGCTCTCGGACCCAAAGGCCATGTTCCGCTTCGACGAACATGAGGTGGTAATCCCAATCGTCGTGATCAACGAACTCGAGAAAAAGCGCCACGATCCCGAAATTGGCTACTTTGCTCGAGTAGCACTCAGACACCTTGACGATCTTCGCCAGAAGCACCAGCGGTTGGATTTTCCGATTGAGGTCGGGGAAAAGGGAACCCTTCGCGTCGAGCTAAACCACAGCGACCAGTCCGTTTTACCAACTGGATTCCAGCTTGGCGATAACGACTCCCGAATTCTCTCGGTGGCAATGAATCTTTCGAACGAGGGATTCAACGTCACTGTGGTTTCCAAAGATCTTCCGATGCGAGTAAAGGCAGCAAGTCTTGGAATGCTTGCCGAGGAGTATCTAAATGAGCTTGCCACCGACTCCGGGTGGAGCGGAATCAGTGAACTTGCCCTAAGTGCTGATCAGATGGCGGACCTCTATGACAACGAGGAGATCACCCACCCTGAGATTGCGAACCTTCCGGTCAACAGTGGCCTAGTTATCTCTTCCGAGCGTGGTCACGCCCTTGGGCGAGTCACTTCAGGTAAGACGGTAAAGCTCGTTCGAGGCGACCGAGGAGTATTCGGCGTTCAGGGTCGATCTGCGGAGCAACGCCTGGCTATTGATTACCTGTTGGATCCAGAAATTGGAATTGTTTCAATGGGCGGGCGCGCCGGTACCGGTAAGTCCGCATTGGCGTTGTGCGCGGCGTTAGAGGCGGTAGTTGAAAGGCGCCAGCACAAAAAGATCATGGTCTTTAGGCCTCTGTATGCAGTTGGAGGACAAGAGCTGGGCTACCTGCCAGGAACTGAGGCTGAGAAGATGAATCCCTGGGGTCAGGCAATCTTTGACACCTTGAGCGCTCTGGTTTCCAAAGAAGTCATTGAGCACATCCAAGACCGGGGTCTTCTAGAAGTTCTCCCACTTACTCACATACGTGGTCGATCTCTTCACGATAGCTTCGTTATCGTTGACGAGGCCCAGTCTCTTGAGCGAAATGTCTTGCTGACGGTGCTTTCTCGAATCGGTCAGAACTCCAGGGTGATCCTGACGCACGATGTTGCTCAGCGGGATAACTTACGAGTTGGTAGGCACGATGGAATTGCCTCAGTGATCGAGACTTTGAAAGGTCAGTCACTGTTTGCTCACATCACCTTGACTCGTTCCGAAAGAAGTGCCATCGCGGCTCTAGTCACAGAGCTGTTAGATCGGTAGATAGCTGGGGATAACTTTCTCGCCTTAGAGAAAGTGTCAATACCCTGATCCGGTGTTTGAAAATCTCTCCTCGTTGTTTTCAGCACTCGGTCTTGGCTATCTGGTCGCTACGGCTTGGCCCTTAGCCAAGACCGATATTCTTGAGCGTCGGCTGCCAAACAAGTATGTTCTTCCCGCGTTCCCAATCACTTGGTTTGGTCAAATAGTTGCAGGTGCTTTGGGTGCAGGCTTCTTGAATATGCTTTGGGCTTTTTTCGCAGCGGCAATTACGTTTGCTATCGCCCTCATCATCAACCGATTAGGTCTTTTGGGTATGGGGGATGTGAAGCTGATGACTGTAATGTCGCTGGCCCTTGGTTGGTATTCGCCTCTTCTACCAATCATTGCCCTCGGCCTGAGCTTCCTAATCGCAGGAGTAGTAGCAATTGCGCTTTTGGCAGTTAGGCGAATCAAGCTGGGCGGCTCGATGCCACTGGGACCTTATTTGATAGCGGGTTTTCTAGGAGCGATTACTTTGGCGGTCTGGTCATAGACAGCACATCGAGTGATGCATCTAGCTGCTCGAGGGTGACCTCACCGCGCTCAACAAAACCTAAGTCGATTACAGCTTCACGAATCGTCATTGACTTTTCAACTGAATGCTTGGCAATCTTGGCAGCTGCCTCGTAGCCAATTACCTTGTTCAGGGGAGTCACAATTGAAGGGCTGGACTCGGCAAGAGCCCTGGCACGGTCAACATTGGCCTCCAGTCCTTCGACTGTCTTGTCGGCCAAAACCTTGGAGGAATTAGCAAGCAGTCGAATCGACTCTAGAAGGGCGTTACCCATAACCGGGATAGCCACGTTCAGTTCAAAGTTTCCTGAAGCTCCTGCCCAAGCTACGGTCTGATCGTTTCCAATTACTCGCGCGCAGACCATCAGGACAGCCTCCGGAATAACCGGGTTTACTTTCCCAGGCATGATTGAAGATCCTGGCTGAAGGTCTGGGATGGCAAGCTCGCCAAGACCTGCGTTTGGTCCGGAACCCATCCAGCGCAGATCATTGTTGATCTTGGTAAGACTTACTGCCAAAACTCGGAGAGCACCCGATGCTTCAACTAGCGCATCTCTGGCTCCCTGAGCTTCGAAGTGATCACGTGCCTCGGTGATGGGAAGTTTGGTCTGCTCGGCAAGTAGTTTGATTACAGTCTGCGGGAAACCTTTAGGAGTGTTGATTCCAGTTCCAACGGCCGTTCCGCCAAGTGGAACTTCAGCAACTCGAGCAATTGAAGATTGAATTCTCTCGATGCCGTAGCGAATTTGTGTTGCGTAGCCACCAAACTCCTGGCCCAGAGTCACAGGGGTAGCATCCATCAAATGAGTTCGCCCGGCCTTCACTACCTCCGCCCAAGCCTTTGCCTTGACCTCAAACTTCTTTGCAAGATAGTCAAGAGAAGGGATTAGGTCATTGATTAGTGCGGAGGTAACAGCCAAGTGAACTGACGTTGGAAAAACGTCGTTCGAGGATTGTGAGGCGTTCACATGATCGTTTGGGTGGACTGCCTTACCAAGGTGCTTGGTTGCAAGGCTTGCAAGCACCTCATTCATGTTCATGTTTGAAGAGGTTCCAGATCCCGTCTGGTAAACATCGACAGGAAAGTGCTCATCTAGGGAGCCAGTGATAACTTCATCGGCACTATTTGCAATCGCATCCGCAAGATCTTTATCCAAGACACCTAGCTGAGCATTTGCTAGCGCAGCAGCCTTCTTGATTTCTGCCAGAGCGGCGATGTGAGCTCGCTCGAGAGTGGAACCGGAGATAGGGAAGTTCTCGACTGCTCTTTGAGTCTGCGCTGCATAAAGAGCGTTCTTTGGGACCTTAACTTCGCCCATGGTGTCATGTTCAATTCGGAATTCCACGAAAATCGAGCCTTTCTTAGGGCTAAAGATCAATTGCTTCGGGTACTAATTTACCGCTTCGGCAGGCACATTTTCATCGATTAGAGTCCCCAGCTGCGAGGCGAGATCCTCGAGAACCGCCTTAGGGGCCACCCCATAGACAAACACGGCATTGTTCTCGTATTCCAAAACCATCATGTAGTCCTTGGACCTCGGAGGATTGTTCTCTCGAGCACTTTCGTAAATGCTCCAACTCTTACCTTGAATTTCAACTTGGCCGGAAGGCTTGTTTGATTCGAGCATGAGCTGAATCCAGGTTTGGTTTACATCGAGGCCTTGAGTCATTGCAAGAAATTCGCTGTTAGGTCCGACAAACCCAACGTACCAATTTGCAACCCCATCTTGAGCCGGAGAGCGGTAGCGTGCGGCGTTGGAGTACCAGTCAACTGGAATAGTTGGAACCAAGAGTTTTCCCGGAGCCTCGGAAGAAGCCTGATTAGCAATAGCCAAGTAGTCGACCGGTTGAATTCGGTTTGAGTCATCGCGCGGAACTGCTAAAACCAAAAGCACCATAACTCCCACGGTTGCACCTAGGGATAAAAGAAGATTTATCAGAGTTTGTCTAGCTCTTCGCTGCGCAGCGGCATCGCTCATTCAGCAGAGCTTTTCTTTGCCTTGGCAGCTTTTTGGAGAGTGTCGCGAGCTCCGGAAAGCCACTGTTCGCACTTATCTGCCAGAGCTTCTCCGCGCTCCCAGAGCTGCATGGAAGATTCCAAAGTGGCAGATCCTGCCTCCAGCTCAGCTACTACCTTTACTAGTTCGTCTCTTGCCTGCTCGTAGCTCATTGAAGCTACGTCTTTATTGTTTTCAGTCATTGTGTATCAAGCCTACTTTCAATCTGCTGTAGCCCCAAGATCGCCCCCGGCAAGGGTGATTCTTAGCTTCTGACCTGATTTAGCCTGCTTCGGTTCAGTAAGGACATGACCGTCTGTATCCCTCACTACTGCATAGCCTCGATCGAGGGTCAGTTGAGGGGACAGGGCTCTAACTTGACCGCGAAGTCCGGTGACCAGGAGCTGCTGTTTTTCGAGAGTGTTTCGAACCTGGCTAGTAAGGCTACTTTCGAGTTGGGAAATCTGTAGAGCCCTTTCATCAACCAAAGTGAATGGATTAGCCAGGATTGGACGAGAGCGAATTCCAGAAATCATTTCGAGCTGGTTCTGCACAAAGCCCACTACTCGAAGACTGATGCGCTCAAGCGCCTGAGCTATCTTCTTTCGCTCTTCCACTACATCGGGAACAATCAGCTTGGCGGCATCGGTGGGAGTAGAAGCTCGAACATCAGCGACCTCATCGGTAAGGGGGCGATCGTTCTCGTGACCAATCGCGCTGACGATAGGTGTCTTACAGTTGGCTACTGCTCTAACCACTTTCTCATCTGAAAACACCAGTAGGTCCTGGAAGCTTCCGCCTCCTCGGGCCAAAACAATTACATCCACTTCAGGATCGGAATCTAGAAGCTCAATAGCCTTGATTATTTCCGGGGCAGCCTTGTCTCCTTGGACTGGAGTGTGCTGAACCTTGAAGCGAACCTGAGGCCAACGCGCCTTGGTGTTTTGCAGGACATCTTTTTCTGCATCGCTATTTGCTCCGGTAATCAGTCCAATAAGGTTTGGCAAAAACGGGAGTGGCTGCTTGCGATCGGCAAGCGTCAAACCTTCCTTTATAAGCTGCTGACGTAGTCTCTCGATTCGCTCAAGTAGTTCACCAAGACCGACTTTGCGAATGGCTAGGACATCCATGCTGGTTTTGCCTGAGCGTTCCCAAAAATCTGGATGCACGAGCGCAACCACTCGATCCCCGGCAGCTAGTTCGCTAACCGCGGCTAGGACATCTGGTCTGCGGGAGTGAATTGAAAAGCCCTTGTCTGCAACAAGGTCTCTCAGCTCTCCAAAGAAAACGTCTTTCTTGGGGCTAATTTGAGAGATCTGACCTTCTACCCAGACATTGCCTAGTCGGGTGATCCACTCTTTGAGAGTGTTGGTGAAATTAGCCACCGACCAGGGAGTTTGTTCACTGGATACTCGGGATTCGGAGGATTCACCTGATTGGTTCTCCGACATGGCTATTCCTTAGGGAGGGCTGGTTATCTCTCGTACACTTGGTATGTGACCGAAATCAACAATACCGCGACCCGTCGCGTCCTTCTGGCCGCCCCGAGAGGCTACTGCGCAGGCGTAGACCGAGCTGTGATTGCCGTTGAGAAGGCGCTTGACCACTACGGTGCTCCGGTTTATGTCCGCAAGGAGATTGTCCACAACAAGCACGTTGTGACAGGTCTTGAAAAGCGCGGTGCGATTTTCGTCAACGAGGTTGATGAAGTCCCAGAAGGTTCTGTGCTGGTTTTCTCAGCGCACGGCGTTTCTCCGGCTGTCGTTAAGGCTTCAGAGGCGCGCGGGCTAAACACCATCGACGCAACCTGCCCACTTGTTACAAAAGTGCATCGTGAGGTCCAGCGTTTTGCCCAAGAAGAATATGACATTTTGCTGATTGGCCACGAAGGCCACGAAGAGGTCGAGGGAACAGCCGGCGAGGCTCCAGATCACGTTCAGCTCATCGATGGAAAAGATGGCGTAGCCAACGCAAAGGTGAAAGACCCGAAGAAAGTCATTTGGCTATCTCAGACGACTCTCTCAGTAGATGAGACCATGGAAACTGTTTTGAAACTTCGCGAGAAGTTCCCAACTCTGCAGAACCCACCAAGCGACGACATTTGCTACGCCACTCAGAACAGACAGGTTGCCATCAAGAAAGTTGGCGCTGAATCTGATCTAGTTTTGGTGGTTGGATCCGCGAACTCGTCGAACACAGTGCGCCTTGTCGAAGTTGCTCTAGAGGCAGGGGCAAAGGCCGCATACAGAATTGACTACGCGAGCGAGATTCAAGAGTCTTGGTTCGAAGGCGTAGAAACCGTAGGTGTTTCCTCCGGAGCTTCGGCGCCTGAAGAGCTCGTTGATGAAGTTCTTGAATACCTGGCTGCTCGGGGCTACGGGGGCCCAACAGAAATCACAACTGCCGAAGAGGACGTTCAGTTCTCGCTTCCAAAGGAGCTCCGCAAGGACCTGAAAAGCGCTGGCCAAGACACCAGCAACAAGGTCAAGCGCTCCTAGGAGCCGAAGTCTGTTTCCTTGTGTGGATGACCAGTTCGGTCGTAGGTAGTCCAAACACCTACTTGCTTACCTAAGTTGAATTTCCCACTTCGCATAAGCGAGCCATCTTTTCTATAGAACTTCCAGGCACCATGCATCTGGCCATCCTTGAATTTCCCCGTGTAACGGGGATTACCGTTGTCGTAGAACGGGTCTCGCATCTTAGGCTGTTGCAGACTTTCCAGCAGAACCCAGCTGGGCAGCGGCTTCAACAACACGAGCAGCCATGGATGCCTCGGCTAGTTTGCCCCAGACTCTAGGGTCGTAAGTTTTCTTGTTTCCGACTTCGCCGTCAACTTTTAGTACTCCGTCGTAGTTTGCAAACATGTGGCCAGCAATTGCTCTGGTGAAAGCGTACTGTGTGTCGGTGTCAATGTTCATCTTGATAACTCCGAAGCTCACAGCATCTGAGATTTCCTTGGCCGTTGAACCAGAACCACCGTGGAAAACAAGATCAAAGGGTAGGTTCTTGGAGTATTTCTGACCAACAGCTTTTTGAATTTCATCAAGAAGTTCCGGGCGAAGCTGAACGCTTCCTGGCTTGTAACTTCCGTGAACGTTACCGAAAGTAAGGGCTGTCATGTAGCGACCATTTTCTCCAAGACCTAGAGCCTCTGCGGTAGCCATGCCGTCTTCAACGGTGGTAAACAAGTGCTCACCCATTCCACCTTCAACGCCATCTTCTTCTCCGCCAACTACGCCAACTTCGATTTCAAGAATTGATCCAACGCTCTTAGTCTTAGCGAGTAGCTCTTTTGCAATTTCTAGGTTTTCAGCAAGCGGCACGGCAGAACCATCCCACATGTGTGAATTGAAAAGTGGCTCTTGGCCGTTTTTTACTCGCTCTGCGGAAATCTCAAGCAGTGGACGAACAAAACCATCTAGCTGGTGCTTAGCGCAGTGATCTGTGTGAAGAGCAACGGTTACGCCGTATCCCTTCGCAGCTTCGCGAATGAAGGCAGCCATACCCTGAGCTCCGATAGCCATGGACTTTACGCTCGCGCCTGACCAGTACTCGGCACCTCCGGTAGAAACCTGAAGGATTCCATCAGAGCCTGCTTGCTGAAGACCCTGCAACGCTGCGATTGCAGTTGAGGAAGAGGAGACGTTGATGGCCGGATAAGCGAAGCCTTGAGACTTTGCTCGATCCAGCATTTCTAGGTAGGCATCTGGTGAGGCTACTGGCATCTCTAGTTCTCCTTGTAAATAGCTGGTTCTTTAAGCTTGGCTGAAAGGTCAACATCTTCCGTTAGGAACACTTCAGGAAGATTGTCAATGTTGTCCAAACCGCTGGTTGGCTGGCTTACCTTTACGGCGCCCCACTGAACCGCGGCCATAGCGCCTACTGGCACGTTGAAGCTAACGCCAATGTCCTCGTGGTCTTCAGGTAGGGGGTTCTTTGTGATCGCCGCGAGGAATCCAGCCAGGGTGGCATCGCCAGCTCCAACAGTGTTGATTACTTCGACAGGGGTAGTTCTTGTTCCCCAGGCTCTAGATTTTGTAACTGCAAGCATTCCATCTGAACCCAAAGAAGCCAAAACACATTCAACGCCGTGGGCGCAAAGTTCGCGTGCGGCTTCAATTACGTCCCCGTTGGTTAGTAGGGAGCGCTTCACAGCCGAGGCCAGCTCTTCAGCGTTTGGCTTCAAGATTGCTGCTTCACCTTGTCTAACCCAGTAGGCGAGAGGTTCACCGGAGGTGTCAAGTGCAACGCGAACACCAAGTTTGGCCATGCGTTCAAAAATTGGATGAAGATCAACAAACGTTCCAGTTGACTGATCAATTGGTAATGCGCCAGCAATAACCAACCACTTGGCGTCATTATCTTTTACGGTCTGTTCGGTCAGGTCAATAACGCGAAGCCACTCATCATGAGTTAGAGGCTTAGGCGCTTCGTTGATTTTTGTGGTCGGTCCGCCGCGCTCAAGGATTGTGGTTGAAACTCGAATGGTTCCTTCAATCCACATCGGAATCAGAAACTTTTTGGAACCAGTTCGCTCAAGAATATTCTTTTCGGCGTTTCCAATTGGGACAACACCTTGGGCTTCAATTCCAGCCAAATGCAGCGCTCTTGCAACGTTGATTCCTTTACCGGCGAGCTCTTCGCCAACAGAATCAGCTCGGTTTACTGCACCTGAGTGGAGGTTTGTCACCAGGTAGGTGCGGTCAAGAGTTGGTGCTGGGGTCAGAGTCACAATTGGTGACTTTGTGGTGTTGCCAGACATGCAGTTTCCTTTGCGGATTATCAATGGAGTCCGGAAATTCGATTTACCGGTGATTTTTTAGCTGCAAACGCCTTTGTGAGCACTTCCTACAAAGTATAGCCAACGCCTCTTGCGGCCCTTGAGAGGCCTCCAGGCCCTAGAAAACCTAGTCTTTTTCGGTGTTTTTCTGCAATTCGCTGGCCGTGATGCTATCCGGCGCAGATTCTAGAGGTGCAGGCGAAATGATCTCATCGGTACCCAACTGGTTCTCGTCCAGATCATTTAGTTTCCTGGCTGTGACCAAAACTCGAGACTCCAGGGATGACAGAAAGACGTTGTAGTCCTTGACGGTTGAGGTAATCGAACGACCGAGCTTGTCCGCATGCTCAGCAATTTTGCCGATGCGCTCGTAAAGCTCTTTTCCGAGTTTGATCATGGTTCGAACCGAGCTCTCATCTGCGTTTTGGCGCCAGATGTAGTTGATTGTTTTTAAAACAGAGAACAAGCTAACTGGAGAGGCCAATGCAACGTTTTTCTTAAACGCGTATTCCAACAAAGCTGGATCTGCATCGAGTGCAGCCGAGAGTAGGGATTCAGAAGGAACGAATGCAATCACAAAATCAGGGGAGGCATTTAGGCCGGTCCAATACTCTTTTCCGGAAAGAGCATCGATGTGACCTTTCATGGCTTTGACGTGAGCTGCAATGAGTTCTGCTCTGCGTCTCGCGTCGTCACCTTCGGCCAACTCTGAGATGGCCGAGGCTTCTTGGTAGGAATTGAAGGGGACCTTCGAATCAATTGCTAAAGACTTTCCACCCGGCAGGTTGATTATCAGGTCGGCGCGACCAGAGCCGCCATCGGTTGAAAAAGTTGCCTGCTCATTGAAGTCGGCATGCTTGATAAGTCCTGCAAGTTCAACGAGTTTTCTAAGCTGAGTTTCGCCCCAGACGCCTCGAATGGAGTTTGAAGATAAAGCTTGTGAAAGGGCTTGGGTGGTTTTCCTGAGTTGATCATCTGATGCGATGGCATTTTTAAGCTGTTCCTGGATGGTTCCGAACTGCTCGGTGCGCTCTTTTTCTAGCGCCTTGACGGAAATTTGCATCTGCTCAAGACGATCCTTCACAGGAGCTAGCTCGGCAATCAATCGGGATTCTTCACGTTCTCTTGCTTCGCGTTGCTTTCTATCTTCCTCGGCTCTGAGTAGGGCTGCATTGAGTCCTGCGACAGTGGCTTCGGCACTAGCAAGCTGGATAGCTAGCGAGCTATCGGATCCTTTGGTTCTATAGCGCAGGGAGGCAACCAGTGCTCCAACCAAAGCGCCAATCAGTAATCCAATAGAGAGGTAAATAAGTTCCATGCTTAGAACTATGCCATTAGCTAGCGACAAGCCTGGACAGGGACTCTCGAACTCAGAGGGTACTCAGAGTTAGCTTCGTGGCAGCCAGTAGCTGGTCGAGATCCTCGGCCCCGTGCCGATCAGCGGCGTGAATCACGATTCGGGAACAGGCATCGCTATCGGCGAGGGCATTGTGGTGATCAAATTCCTCGTGCCCGATGGCATAAGCCACCTGGTTGAGGCGATAACTATCTAGGTTGTAAGTCTTGCGAGATATAAGCAGTGAGCAGCTGTAGCTAATCTTTGGCAGTTGAGCAGAAATGGCCTCTGCCGAGGCACGAAGTACACCCATGTCAAAAGGCGCATTGTGTGCAATCATCACATCTTCGCCAATGAATGCCAGCATCTGCTCGAATACTTCAGAGTATTTGGGAGCAGATTCGACCATCTTTGGGGTTATCCCATGCACAGCGATGTTGCCCGTGCTGAACCAGTTGTGTAAAGCCGGTGGTTGGAACAAAGACTCGAAGCTATCCACTATCTGTCCACTGCGGACTCGAACCAGCCCAACTGCACAAGGACTGGCAGGTGAGTTGTTGGCTGTTTCAAAGTCGATTGCTGTGAAATCTAGGGGCATAGGAAACAGTCTGCCATTAGCCACCGACGGGTAGAGTGGTATCCCGTGGCTCTAACAATCGGAATCGTGGGACTACCAAATGTTGGTAAGTCGACCCTCTTTAATGCACTGACCAAAAACAACGTTCTGGCGGCTAACTACCCGTTTGCAACCATCGAACCAAATGTTGGTGTGGTGAACCTACCTGATGCTCGCCTAGACAAGCTCGCAGAGATGTTTAGCAGCGAGAAGATATTGGCTGCCCCAGTCTCATTTGTTGACATCGCCGGAATTGTGAAGGGTGCCTCTGTCGGCGAAGGGCTTGGTAACCAGTTTCTTGCCACCATCCGCGAAGCCGATGCAATTGCTCAGGTGGTTCGTGGATTCAGTGACTCTGATGTAGTCCACGTCGATGGCAAAGTTGAGCCTTCTTCGGATATCGAAACAATCAATACCGAGCTGATTCTGGCTGACATGCAGACCCTCGAAAAAGCCCGACCACGCATCGAAAAAGAAATCAAAGGCAAGAAGGCTGAACCAGAGGCACTCGCTGTTATTGACGAAGCGCTCGCGATTCTCAATTCGGGCAAGCCACTTTCTTCCAGCAAGATTGACTTGAGTTCAATCAAGGAACTTGGACTTCTAACCGCCAAGCCAATTATCTACGTCTTCAACGTGGACGAGGGAATCCTTACCGACCCAGCAAAGAAAAAGGCCTTGGCGGATTTGGTTGCTCCCGCGGAAGCAGTTTTCCTAGATGCCAAAGTGGAGTCCGAGCTAATTGACCTAGACAAGGAAGAAGCGGCGGAGCTGCTCTCGTCTTTGGGTCAAGACGAATCTGGTTTGGATCAGCTAGCCCGCATTGGATTTAGAACTCTAGGATTGCAGACCTATCTCACTGCTGGACCAAAAGAAGCCAGAGCTTGGACTATCAAGCAGGGTTGGAGTGCACCGCAGGCAGCTGGCGTTATCCACACCGACTTCCAGCGCGGATTTATCAAAGCGGAAATTGTTTCCTTCGATGATCTTGTAGCAACTGGCTCAATGGCGGAAGCCAAGGCTAAGGGCAAGGTGCGCATGGAGGGTAAGGACTACATCATGCAAGATGGCGATGTAGTGGAGTTTAGATTCAACGTATAGCCATGAAGCCTCTGTATTTCGTCGAACGCAGCTTCCAATTCCCAGTGGAGAAATTGTGGCAAGCCTGGACCGATTCAGCTGAGCTTGAGAAGTGGTACTGCCCAGTATTTCTGAACGTTGTTCCAGGCTCTGCCACCAGCGACGCTGCTGTCGGCGGCACCTGGGCCATCGCAGTTGACGTTTCAGAAAATGGCTTCAATGCATATTTTTGGGGCAAGTACTCATTAGTTGAGACAAACCTCAAGTTGGTGCACGATTTGAATTATTCCCAAGACGAGTTGGAGTTTGCCCTTCGGGAACCAAGGGACGACGCGCACCGAATTGAAATTGATTTTTCCCCAATCGAGGATGGCACAAGGGTGCGGTTTTCCCAGTTTGGTGAGATGGATCCAGAACAGGCTGAGGCATCTAGAGAAGGTATGGAGAGCTACTTCGACAACCT
>CAYVZV010000025.1:0-11803 GCA_964456485.1 uncultured Rhodoluna sp.
AGCCAGCAGCTAAGAAGCCTGCTGCCGCTAAGCCTGCCGCTGAGAAAAAGCCTGCCGCTGCCAAAACTGCTGCTAAGCCTGCTGCTGAAAAAGCTGCAAGCGAAAAGCCAGCTGCGAAAGCAACCGAGCTAGCAACTGAGAAGCCAGCGGCTGCGCCAAAGGTTGAGAAGGTTGTAAAGCTTGAGCGTCAGGCAAAGTCAAAGAAGAAAAAGGCTGAGCCTGCTGAGAAGTCACCTATTTTGAAGTTGCACCACTTGCGTCCAGCTCCTGGATCAAAGAAGGACCGCATTCGTGTTGGTCGTGGTGAAGCTTCCAAGGGTAAGACTTCCGGTCGTGGAACCAAGGGAACCAAGGCGAGATACCAGGTTCGTCCAGGCTTCGAAGGTGGTGGTGTTCGTCTAGTAATGAGAACTCCAAAGCTTCGTGGTTTCAAGAACCCATTCCGCGTTGAGTACCAGGTTGTAAACCTAGACAAGCTTGTTGAGCACTTCCCTCAGGGCGGCGCTGTGACTGTAAACGACCTAGTTTCTAAGGGACTTGTTCGCAGGAACGAGCCTGTGAAGGTTCTGGGCTCTGGTGACATCTCAGTTAAGCTGGATGTAAAGGTTGACAAGGTCTCCGAGCAGGCAAAATCAAAGATTTTGGCTGCGGGCGGATCCGTTAGCAAATAGCACTTAGCCAGGAGGCCCAAGTTGATTAATGCCGTGATTCGTGCGTTCCGCACACCGGATCTAAGACGCAAGCTGTTTTTCACCCTTGCTATCGTCGCTGTTTTCCGCTTGGGCTCTTTCATCCCTGCTCCTTACGTTGACTATGGCAACGTGCAGCAGTGTTTGGCACAAACCAACAACACCTCTGGTTTGTACGAGCTGGTAAACCTATTCTCCGGTGGAGCGCTGCTTCAGCTTTCGATCTTCGCTCTTGGAATCATGCCTTACATCACCGCATCGATCATCACCCAGCTACTTCGCGTTGTTATTCCTCGCTTTGAGGCTCTTCACAAAGAAGGTCAGTCTGGCCAGGCTGTTTTGACCCAGTACACCCGCTACCTAACCATCGCCCTAGGTCTACTACAGTCCACTACTTTGATTGCCGTTGCCCGCCAGGGAGCCCTGTTCGGAGCTGACTGTGTTCTTCCGATTCTGACTGATTCTTCACCACTGGCTATCACCATGATGGTTATCACCATGACCGCCGGTACCGGTTTGATCATGTGGATGGGTGAGCTAATCACCGAGCGCGGTGTAGGAAACGGTATGTCGCTACTGATTTTTGCTTCCATCGCATCTTCATTCCCATCCTCACTATTGGCAATCGCTGAGACTCGTTCAATCGAGACTCTGATTGTCGTAATCGTGGTTGGTGTTGGAATCGTTGGTTTGGTTGTTCTAGTTGAGCAGTCCCAAAGACGAGTTCCAGTTCAGTACGCCAAGCGCATGGTTGGAAGAAGAACTTACGGTGGCCAGGCTACCTACATTCCAATCAAGGTAAACATGGCTGGAGTTATCCCAGTTATCTTCGCTTCGAGCTTGCTATACCTTCCAGCTTTGATTGCTCAGTTCAACCAGCCAGATGCAGAAGGCCGCGTTGATCCTTGGGTTCAGTGGGTTTCTAACTACCTAACCCAGGGCGATCACCCGCTATACATGGCTCTTTACTTCTTCCTGATTATCGGATTCACATACTTCTATGTTGCAATCACCTTCAACCCTGAAGAAGTGTCAGACAACATGAAGAAGTACGGTGGCTTTATCCCTGGTATCCGTGCCGGACGCCCAACCACTGAGTTCCTTGAGTACGTACTTTCTCGTGTGACTTTCCCAGGTTCGATTTACCTAGGTTTGATCGCTTTGATTCCTCTAGTTGCCTTCTCACTAGTTGGCGCTAACCAGAACTTCCCGTTCGGTGGAACTTCAATTCTGATCATCGTTGGTGTTGGACTTGAGACCGTGAAGCAGATCAGCGCTCAGATGCAGCAGCGCAACTACGACGGCCTACTGAAATGATGAAGCTTCTCTTGATTGGCCCACCAGGGGCCGGCAAGGGAACTCAGGCTTCAAAACTTTCAGAAGTCTTTGGTATCCCAGCAATTTCAACAGGGGATATCTTTCGCGCGAACGTAAAAAACGAAACCCCACTAGGCCTTGAGGCCAAGTCATACATGGACCGCGGCGCTTACGTGCCAGATGATCTAACGAACAAATTGGTACGCGACCGTTTGCAAAACCCAGACTGCGCTAACGGATTCTTACTTGATGGTTACCCAAGAACAGCGGACCAGGTAAACGAACTAGACGATATCTTGAAAGAAACCGATTCATCTCTTGATGCAGTTATTCAGCTAACTGCTGACACTGACGAAGTTGTGAAGCGTTTAGCAAAGCGAGCGATCGAGCAGGGAAGATCTGATGACACCGAAGATGTCATCAGAAACCGCATGGCAGTTTATGAAGACCAGACCGCACCCTTAATTAGCATGTATGCAGCTCGTGGATCTTTGGTCATGGTTGATGGCCTTGGCGAAATTGAGGCGGTGACTTCCAGAATCGTGGAAGCCCTCAACGCCAAGAACCAGAGCTAGAGAAAAAACATGTCCCGTTCTGATTTTGAACTAAAAACCCCTGAGCAATTTATTGCCATGCGTAAAGCTGGACTAATTACTGCAAAAGCTTTGGAGGCCGTGCGCGCTGCGTGCGTTGCAGGTGTTTCCACACTCGAGCTTGATCGAATCGCAGATGAAACAATTCAGTCACTCGGTGCCCATTCAAACTTCCAGCTTGTTGCAGGCTATAACCACACCATCTGTGCATCAATCAATCACGAAGTGGTTCACGGCATTCCAGCCGAAGAGAGAATTCTCGAGGCGGGGGATATCCTGTCGGTTGACTGCGGCGCTGAAATCGACGGCTGGAATGGCGATAGCGCTATCACGATCATCGTTCCAAACGCCGACGGATCTGTTCCTGAAACTGACCAAGTAAAGCTAAGGCAAGAGCTTTCTCGAGTTACAGAAGGTTCGCTTTGGGCGGGCATCGCAGCGTTAGCAAAAGCTGAGCGATTGAATGAAGTCGGAGCTGCAATCGAGGATTACATCGACGCTCAGGGTAAGTACGGCATCCTGGAAGACTACGTCGGCCACGGTATAGGTAGGCACATGCACGAAGAGCCTCCGGTGTATCACTTCCGGACCAAGGACTTGGGCCCAAAGGTGACCCCGGGGCTAGCGGTAGCGATTGAGCCAATGGTCACCGCCGGATCGAACAAAACCAAGGTTTTGGCCGATGGTTGGACCGTTGTGAGCAAGGACTCCTCGGCCGCCTCCCACTGGGAGCATTCGGTGGCAGTAACTGAGGCTGGGGTATGGGTTTTGACTGCTTTGGATGGCGGAAAAGCCCGACTTGAAGCGCTTGGAGTGCCCTTCGGAGGCCTTTCCGCCTAGGAATTTAATTTGTTCTTTCGGCGTGTTTTAGCCTAAACTGGACCTTTGGCGCCGTAAGGGCGAAATCCCATTTTTTGGATTGGTTTTTTGGTGCCTAAAAGACAAGAAGATAAGTGAGGCTATGGCCAACAAAGACGGCGTCATTGAGATTGAGGGCTCGGTGGTTGAAGCTCTACCGAACGCAATGTTTCGAGTCGAGTTGACCAACGGACACAAAGTCTTGGCACACATCTCCGGAAAGATGCGACAGCACTACATTCGTATTCTTCCTGAGGACAAAGTAATTGTTGAACTAAGCACTTACGACCTCACCAGAGGTCGAATCATTTATCGCTACAAGTAAATCGGTTTTGTAAAAAGCCCTGAAGAAAAGTAAGAGACATGAAGGTTAACCCAAGCGTCAAGAAGATCTGCGACAAGTGCAAGGTTATTCGTCGCCACGGTCGCGTCATGATCATCTGCGACAACCCGCGCCACAAACAGCGCCAGGGCTAAGCACCACCTGCAACACCACAACTGAATATCTTCAATAGTTTTCCAAACAGTTAGAAATAGCTGGTACCTCCGGAGAAGGCCGGAGCCCAAAGAAATTTGGGGCGGGAAGCTACAGACCTTCTAAACAAACAGGAGTAATCCAAATGGCAAGAATTGCCGGCGTCGACATTCCACGCGAGAAGCGTGTTGAAATCGCCCTAACCTACATCTACGGAATTGGTCGCACTCGTTCGATCAAGACACTAGAAGACACCAAGATCGACAAGAACATCCGCGTAAAGGATCTATCTGACGAGCAGCTTGTTGCACTTCGTGATCACATTGAAGGTACATACAAGACCGAAGGTGAACTTCGTCGTGACGTAGCAGCTGACATTCGCCGCAAGGTTGAAATCGGTAGCTACCAGGGAATCCGTCACCGTAAGGGACTTCCAGTCCACGGTCAAAGAACTAAGACCAACGCTCGTACCCGTAAGGGACCAAAGCGCACCGTAGCCGGCAAGAAGAAGGCCGCTCGCTAAGCGGGTCGGATAAAAGGACCTAGGAGAAAATCATGGCAGCAGCGAAGACCGCGGCAAAGACCGCAACCAAGGGCGCAGCCCGTAAGCCTCGTCGTAAAGAGAAGAAGAATGTCCAGGTTGGACAGGCTCACATCAAGTCGACTTTCAACAACACCATCATCTCGATCACTGACCCATCGGGTGCAGTTATCTCTTGGTCATCATCAGGCGATGTTGGCTTCAAGGGTTCTCGTAAGTCAACTCCTTTCGCAGCTCAGCTGGCAGCAGAAAACGCAGCCAAGAAGGCTCAGGAGCACGGACTAAAGAAGGTTGACGTATTCGTTAAGGGACCAGGATCTGGTCGCGAGACAGCAATTCGTTCACTTCAGGCAGCAGGACTAGAGGTTGGCTCAATTTCCGATGTGACCCCACAGGCTCACAACGGTTGCCGCCCTCCAAAGCGCCGCCGCGTATAAGTTTTTCAAGCTTCAACTCCATAGCAACAAACTGCCAAGTGGCCACTTGGCAGCCTAAACAAATGGGCATCAAATAGCGGATGCTCAGCTGAAAGGAACCAACGCAAGTGCTAATTGCTCAGCGCCCCACACTAAATGAAGAAGTTCTTTCTCCGACCCGCTCCAGGTTTGCTCTTGAGCCACTAGAGCCGGGCTTCGGTTACACCCTAGGAAACTCTCTACGTCGCACCTTGCTGTCCTCCATCCCTGGAGCGGCTGTCACCAACATCAGAATTGATGGCGTTAGCCATGAGTTCTCAACTGTTGATGCAGTTAAGGAAGATGTCACCGAGATCATCTTGAACATCAAGGAACTTGTTGTTTCTTCTGAGAACGACGCTCCTGTTGTTGCTCACTTGAAGAAGGCAACTGCCGGAGTGGTCACAGCAGCTGACATCCAGGCTCCTGCCGGTGTTGAAATCCACAACCCAGAGCTAGTTATTGCAACACTTACCGGCAAGGGCAAGTTCGAGGTTGAGCTAATCATTGAGCGTGGCCGTGGCTACGTTCAGGCATCTCAGAACAGAAACCCAGACTCTGACCCAGGCGTTATCCCAATCGACTCGATCTACTCACCAGTACTAAAGGTGTCGTACCGCGTTGAGGCTACCCGTGCGGGAGAGTTCACAAACTTCGACAAGCTAATTGTTGATGTTGAGACCAAGCCTTCAATGAACCCACGCGATGCAGTTGCATCAGCTGGTTCTACCCTGGTTGAACTATTCGGTCTAGCTCGTGAGCTAAACGAGTCAGCCGAAGGTATCGAGATCGGCCCAGCACCAGTTGAGGCCGCGCTTTCGCCAGAGCTAGCACTTCCTATCGAAGAGCTAGACCTAACCGTCCGTTCTTACAACTGCCTAAAGCGCGAAGGCATCAACACTGTTGCCGAGCTAATTGGGCTAACCGAAGAGCAGCTAATGAACATCAGAAACTTCGGATCCAAGTCAGTTGACGAGGTTCGCGACAAGCTGGTTTCCATGGGCTTGAGCTTCAAGGAGTCAGCACCTGGCTTCGACGCTGCTTACTTCAGCTCGACTTACGAAGAAGAGGACGATCAGGTCTAGGACCTGCGTCAGAAATACTAGAGGAGAAACTAAATGCCTACCCCAACCAAGGGCCCACGTCTCGGTGGCGGACCAGCCCACGAGCGCATGCTGCTTAACAACATGGCTCGTTCGCTGTTCATCAACAAGTCCATCACCACAACTGAGACCAAGGCTAAGCGCCTTCGTCCAGTTGCTGAGCGACTAGTAACCTTCGCAAAGCGCGGTGACCTGCACTCTCGTCGTCGAGTAATGCAGTCGATCACTGATAAAAACGTAGTTCATGAGCTCTTTGTGAACATCGCACCCCTAGTAGCAGAACGCCAGGGCGGGTACACCCGCATAACCAAGCTTGGCTTCCGTAAGGGTGACAATGCTCCAATGGCAGTAGTCGAATTGGTTCTGGACCCAGTCCAGGCCAAGAAGATGAACAAGAAGCCAAAGCTTGAAAACGCTGTTAAGGCAGCGCCAAAAGCAGCAGCTCCAGCCGAAGAAGCAGTTGTAGAGACACCAGTTGAAGAAGTTGCAGTTGAAACTGCAGCTCCTGAAGCTGTTGTTGAAGCACCAGCCGAGGCACCAGCTGCCGAGGCAACCGAGGTAGTAGCAGAAGCACCAGCAGCTGAAGAGGCTCCTGCTGCAGAAGCTGCCGCCGAAGAAGCACCTGCTTCTGAAGAAGAGAGCAAGTAGTACCAAGGAAATGACAAAACCCGTTGACCTATCGGTCGACGGGTTTAGTCGTTACCGGATTGACTTCGGCTACGACGGAACTGACTTCGCGGGCTTCGCGAAACAACCTGGTCTTCGAACTGTTCAGTCGGAGTTAGTAAAGGGCCTCGAAGTTATCTTCGGCAAAGACTCTAACGACTTCGGGTTGAGGGTAGCCGGCCGAACTGATGCGGGAGTGCACGCCCAGCACCAGGTGGTCCATGTTGATCTATCTCCTGCTCAGCTAAAGCGGATCGGGCGAAACCCAGATATTGCAGGTCGGGTCAACACCGCCCTCCCGCAGGATATTCGCCTGTTTAGTTTTGAAAAAGCTCCTGCTGGCTTTGATGCCAGATATTCCGCAAGCTTTCGTCGCTATCGTTACAAAATCGCCGACCACGCTAGCTTTTTGGATCCGCTACAGGTTCGCTACGTTTTGAAGCTCAAAGTTGATTTGGATTTGAAGCTAATGCGCAAAGCTGCCAAGGAAATGGTTGGGCTTCATGACTTTGGGGCATTTTGTAAGCCTCGAGCAGGAGCAACCACTATTCGGAATCTTCGATACATCCGAATTACAAGAAACCGCAAGGCTGGAAACATCGTCGAGATCGAACTCAAGGGCGATGCCTTCTGTCACAACATGGTCCGCTCCCTAACCGGAGCATTGGTAGCCGTAGCCAGGGGGCGAGCCAGCGTCCAGGACATCAAAGATCGACTCAAATCGACCAACCGGGCAGGGTCATTTAAGGTCCTTGGAGGCAGGGGATTGAGCCTGATAGAGGTGGGCTATCCAAGGGACTCAAAACTGGCCGAACAGGCCGAAAAAGCCCGTAAATTGCGGTCTCTGGACGAAAATTAGGGTTTGACCGTACCGCCTGGCAGGGGCTAAACTTGGAATCTGTTGCGGGTTGCAAAGCCCCTAGATTTCAGGGTTTACAAGATCCTGAATAAACAAATTCGACTAAAGAAAAAGTAAGGCAATTAGCGTGCGTACGTATTCACCAAAGGCTCACGAGCTAGATAACAAGTGGCTAATCATTGACGCCACCGATGTAGTCCTAGGCCGTTTGGCAACCCAAGCAGCTGCGCTGCTTCGCGGCAAGCACAAGCCAACCTTTGCTCCTCACATGGACAACGGTGACTTCGTGATTATCGTAAACGCAGAGAAGGTTGCTCTTACCGGTTCAAAGCTTTTGCAGAAGAAGGCTTACCGTCACTCTGGTTACCCAGGTGGACTAACTGCTACTACTTACTCTGAGCTTCTAGAGAAGTCCCCAGAGAAGGCAGTTGAAAAAGCTATCCGCGGAATGATTCCAAAGAACTCTCTTGGTCGCGACCAGCTTGCAAAGCTAAAGGTTTACAAGGGTGCAGTACACCCGCACGAAGCACAAAAGCCAACCAAATTTGTTATTGATCAGGTAGCCCAGTAACAACTGGCGCAAATAAAGAAACTAGAGGAATACCTTGCCTAAGAACGAAACCGACGCAGCAGTTTCTAGCTACTCGACTGAATCACCAGCTGGTGCAGTCAAGACTGAAACCAAAAAGGTTCGCAAGCCACTGACTGTTCCTGGTGCAGGACTTGGTCGTCGTAAGGAAGCTATCGCTCGTGTGCGCATGGTTCCAGGTACCGGTGTTATCAAGGTAAACGGTCGCGAACTAGCTGAGTACTTCCCAAACAAGTTGCACCAGCAGCTAATCCAGGACCCTTTCACAGTTCTTGAACTAACAGGTTCTTACGACGTAATCGCAAAGATTTCAGGCGGTGGCTCTGCAGGTCAGGCTGGCGCACTTCGCCTAGGTATCGCTCGTGCGTTGAACCTAATCGACGAAGACAACAACCGCGCAACTCTAAAGAAGAACGGGTTCCTATCCCGTGACGCTCGTATCAAGGAGCGTAAGAAGGCTGGACTTAAGAAGGCTCGAAAGGCTTCTCAGTTCTCCAAGCGTTAATCTTCATCGGATTTCGCTAACCTTTTTATCATGGCTCGCCTATTTGGCACCGACGGAGTAAGAGGTCTCGCTAACCGAGACATTACTGCCGAATCTGCTCTCAAACTCGCTCAGGCTGCTGCAATTGTGCTCGGTCAACAAGCGCGTAGTCGAGGACAAAAGCCGAAGGCAGTTATCGGACGTGACCCACGAATCTCTGGCGAATTTCTAGCAGCTGCAATTTCAGCGGGACTTTCTTCAAGCGGCATTGATGTTTATGACGCAGGAGTAATCCCCACCCCAGCAACCGCATTTTTGACCGCGGATCTAGATGCCGACTTTGGAGTGATGATCTCCGCATCTCACAACCCAGCCCCGGATAACGGCATCAAGTTCTTCTCTCGCGGTGGCCACAAACTTCCGGATGAAACTGAAGATCAAATTGAAGCAGCTCTAGCCCAAGAGCCTTTGTCACCGGTTGGAACAGAGATCGGTCACGTTCAGCGTTTCGCTGATGCGGAAGATCGCTACCTAGTGCATCTTCTCGGAACCCTTCCAAATACCCTCAAGGGTCTAACTGTTGTTCTGGATTGCGCAAACGGTGCAGCTAGTGCAGTGTCTCCAGAGGCATTCAAAGATGCCGGTGCCAAGGTAATCGTTATTGGCAATGACCCTGACGGGCACAACATTAACCAGGGCTGCGGTTCAACTCACCTAGGGGCACTGCAAGCTGCGGTTGTTGAGCACAAAGCTGACATTGGAATTGCGCACGACGGCGATGCCGATCGAACCTTGGCCGTTGATCACACCGGAGCCGTAGTTGACGGCGATCAGATCATGGCCATCTTGGCACTTGCTGCCAAGCAGCGCGGCGATCTTGCCCGCAACACTTTGGTTGCAACAGTGATGAGCAACCTAGGACTTCGCTTGTCGATGAAGCAAGCCGGTATCGAAATGATTGAAACCAAAGTCGGTGACCGCTACGTTCTGGAGCAAATTCGCGAAGGCGGATACACCCTCGGTGGCGAGCAGTCAGGACACCTAATCTTTTCACGCTTTGCAACCACAGGGGATGGAATCCTAACTGGCCTTCAGCTAGCTGCCCAGCTGGCATCAACAGGTGAAAGCCTCAAGGAACTTGCCCAAGCGATGAAGGTTTATCCGCAGGTGCTGCTGAATGTCTCCGGGGTCAACAAGGATGCAGTTGATACCAATGCAGAATTACAAAAGATAGTTAGCGAAGCAGAAGCTGACTTGGGTGAGAACGGTCGAGTGTTGCTAAGGGCCTCTGGAACTGAGAGCTTGGTTCGAGTCATGGTGGAAGCTATGGAATCAGGCACTGCGCAGAGCTGGGCCGAGCGCATTGCTCGGGTAGTTGAGCGCGAACTAAAGCTTTCTTAGAAGAACACTTTCTACGGCGTGCTTATCGCCTTTTTTCAAAACCAACGTCGCCCTGGACCTTGTGGGCAAGATGTTCTCGGTCAGGTTTGGCAAGTTGATGGTGTTCCAGATCTCGTTGGCTCGATCTAGTGCTTTGTCCAGTGGCATCTCCGCGTAGCGGTGGAAATAGCTTTCAGGATTTGTAAAGGCAGATTCGCGCAGTTCGTGGAAGCGGTTTAGGAACCACTTCGAGATGTTCTCGGTTGCGGCATCCACATAAATCTTGAAATCGAAGTAGTCACTCAACGTGGTCTCTTGGTCGGCACCAGGGGACTGAAGGACATTCAGCCCCTCGATGATTACAACATCAGGCAAGCTAACAGTTTCAAACTTGTCAGGGATGATGTCGTAGGTCAGGTGCGAGTAGACCGGAGCGGAAACGTTTTCTTTTCCGCTTTTGATATCAGCTACGAAGTTCAGTAGCGCAAGTCGGTCGTAGGACTCGGGGAATCCTTTACGGTGCATCAGAGATCTTTTCTCAAGCTCTGCGTTTGGATACAAGAAACCATCGGTTGTGATTAAGGCAACTTTTGGAGTTCCTTCCCACCGGGCAAGTAGTTCTCGAAGCAATCTGGAAATTGTTGACTTACCTACGGCAACCGATCCGGCTATGCCGATTACAAACGGAACCTTCGCACTTCTTTCACCAAGGAAGTCGCTGGTTGCTCGGTGAAGTTTGGAGTATTCAGATACGTAAATGTTCAAAAAGCGAGAAAGAGGAAGGTAAACCTCCCGCACCTCTTTGATATCTAGAAAATCACCCAGTCCTCGAATTTGCGAGATTTCAGCTTCAGAAAGAGGAAGCTCAGTGGCGTTTCCTAGTTCGGCCCAATCGGCGCGCGAAATCTCAACAAAAGGGGTTGGGTTGGCGCCTTGTTTGCTGTTAGCGGAGCCGGGAACGTTCACAACAAGCCATTCTGCCGTAAATTAGTAGGGTGTGCGGAATCGTTGGATACGTAGGACCTAAATCAACCCAGGATGTTCTTCTGGGTGGTTTGCGTCGCCTGGAGTACCGAGGCTATGACTCCGCCGGCATCTCAGTAATTAGCGATGGCCATCTTGCCACTCGCAAGAAGGCCGGCAAGCTGGATAACCTAGTTGCCGACATTGAGGCCCACCCAATTGCCGAAGCAAGAATCGGAATCGGTCACACCCGCTGGGCAACCCACGGTGCACCTACTGACCAAAATGCTCATCCCCACCTTGGAGGATCAGCGCACAAGCTAGCTCTAATCCACAATGGCATCATCGAGAACTTCTCGGAACTCAAGCAAGAGCTATTGGATGGTGGAACTTCATTTGCCAGCGAAACAGACTCCGAAGTTGCAGCTCACTTGATTGCTAAAGAGTATGAGGCGTCTAAAGATCTAGTCCAGGCATTCGGCAAAGTGGTAAATCGTTTGCACGGTGCATTCACCATTTTGGTAATTCACGAGGACTTCCCTGATCTGATTCTTGCCGCTCGAAAGAACGCACCTTTGGTGATTGGAATTGGTGAAGGCGAGAACTTCCTTGGCTCTGACGTTGCAGCATTTGTTGAGCACACCAAGCGTGCAATCTCTGTTGGTCAAGACGAGATTGTAATCCTTCGCCCAACCGGAGTTGAGATTCAAGGATTTGACGGACACAAGGTCAATTCGAAGGAATTCACTATCGACTGGGATGCATCGCAAGCTTCTAAGGGCGGCTGGCCATCATTCATGGCCAAAGAAATTGCTGACCAGCCACAATCAG
>CAYVZV010000026.1:0-11568 GCA_964456485.1 uncultured Rhodoluna sp.
CCTCTGGTGAATTCGACAACGTTGCCGAGCAGGCATTCTTCAACGTCGGAGGACTTGAAGATGTGCAGCGTCAGTGGGAAAAGATTCAGAAGGAATCCGGTAACTAACTTTGTCCGAAAAGACTCTAAAAGTAGAACTAGTCTCCGCCGACTCGTCGGTCTGGTCGGGTGCCGCCAAAATGGTAGTCGCCAAGACCGTCGAGGGCGAGATTGGTCTATTGCCAGGCCACGAACCAATGCTGGCAATTTTGTCCAGCGGTGAAGTTCGCGTGACTTTGCCTGAAGGTGAAGTTATGAAGTTCAGCGCAGAGGACGGCTTTCTAAGCGTTGAGCACGACGTAGTCACCGTTGTTGCTAGAAACGCTTCGCTGGTCTAATCAATCAACCACGAGGATTTATCGGATCTTCTGGGCTCGGAATTGCCCGTCTAGATTCTTTCTGTTCTTCTTGGATTGAGGCAGCATTTGCAGCCGAGGGCTGAAATATCTCATTGATACCAAAAAGAACCGCTCCACTAGCCCGATACTTTTTGGCTTTTCTAGGCTTTGCCTTGTAACTGGTTGGCACAAATAGAACAACAGCGATAGCAGTAAAAATTGCCAGAACTAGAGCCCATTCCATTGTCAGTACCTTCCTTTTTATTTGTTTGAAACACTGGTCTCATCAGCCGGCAGCGGCATGATGTCAACTTCAGTTTCCTTAGGAAGTTCGATCACACCTTCAATCAGCGCAATTACAGCACCGAACCAGCCTTGATCATTAATCAAGATAAATCCAGGAACAAGCCATACTTCGCCGTTGGCATCCCAGACGCTCAGCAGGGCACTTTCCGACTCAACAACAGTCAACGTCACAGTCTCAGGCTGTACCTGCTCGCCAGGCACTGGGTCGATGGAGATTGAGGAATCAGCGGACTCAGACTCAGAGCCTGAATCATCACTCTTCACATAAGGGGCAGGCTCCGCAACAATAGGTGGCTGGAAACGCTGGTAGAAAATTCCAGAGGGAGATCCACTCCAGCGCCAATCTGCAAGTCTGTCTACCGCGGCTAGAGCAGAGATTGTGTCAAAGGTTCCCATAGCTTCAGCTGCCACCGAGTGACCACCTGCGTAGCTAAGAACTCCAGTTGAAGACCAACCGAGGTACCACTCAACGTTAGTTGGCTGGCCATCGACATACATCGAAGCTGATGCGCTGACGCCCCACTCTGAAGAATCGATACGGATTTCAGATGCTGTGACATTTAAGCCTGTTGAATTGAAAACCTCAAGAGCTTTTGCGGTTGCTTCACTCTTAGTTGGCAGAAGTTCAGGCGTTGGCTGGAACTCGGTCCAGGCTGTGCAGTTTCCGTCAGAGTCGGTTTGTTCACACTTGGATTCAGGATAGGCAATCGGATTTGAATAGTTCCAGGAGGCAGTTCCTGACCACCACAGTGAAATCACCGGGTTCTTGCCGTCGTAGCCCCAAGGGTCATTCGACTGGCCGAAGAAGTAGCCGGGGTTTGTTTCTGCAAAGTCAGGGTACTTCTTGATAGACCCCTCAACACCAAAGACTTCGGCTACGTTTTTCAGAACCTCTTCAGGTGTTGACTGACGAACCAATTTGTAGACCTGACCAGAACCAGTTTCGTCAGAAAGGTTCGGACCAGCAAGGTATTCAAAGTTCACGAACGGCATCATCATTTTGTCTGCACCAAGATCGCTTTGTGCAGCCGCTGATTCACTGTTGCGGGCACCCTGCATGCCAGATAGCTGGATAAGGGGAGCAGGGGAAGAGGTAAGAACCATCGCCACTGCAACTGCTGCTGCCGAACCTCCAACGGCAAGTCCCAAGCTGGCACGCCTAAGATTCTGACTCAAAAGCTCAAATCGAGCCCTAATCGAGAGCTTGTTATCGCTGGCTATAGCTTTGGCCAGGATTTCTTCGGTGAGCTTTGGCGCGGTGCGCTTTTTCGCAGGGTCGGCCTTTGATAACCGCTGGTCCAGTTCGTCTTTATTGGTCATATATGGGTTATGTCTCGAGCTACCCAAATGTGTCTAAAAAGATTAGGAAAGATTTCCCTTTAGTTTGGCCCGGGCTTTAGCAAGTCGTTGAGTAAAGGCATTGGGGCTGATTTCCAGTACCTTGGCGGCATCTTGGTTGCTCAGGCCTTCAAAGGCGGAAAGGGAGATTGCTTCTCGCTCGAATGGGCTCAACTTTCCCCATGCCTTCGAAAGGCTCAGATCGGCAATGGCAATGTCCTCAGGGGAAGGGGAAAAATCCAGGGGCTTGAATCGAGCAACAAAGTTTTTCTCGCTATTGATTGCCCTGCGGTGGTTGGCTACTACAAATCCTGCAATTCGGTAAAGCCAAGCCAGTTCAAAACCTTCAGGAGCTTGGGCCCTTTTGCGCCAGGCAATTTCGAAAACCCTTGAAGCGAGCTCTTCAACATCGGATTTCTCGCAACGCCTAACCAGATAGCTAGAAATCTGAGGCAGTAATCCTCGATACAACGAGGTGAATTCTTCTGGGCTCACTTGCTCAAGTCTAATCTTTAAGCTGGTTTCGCCTAAAGCATCCCGGGGCGTGGTCGTTAACCATACCTATCGATTGCATCAGCGCATACATGGTGGTGGGTCCTACAAACGAAAAACCAAGCTTTCTTAGAGTTTTGCTCAAAGCCTCGGACTCGGGGGTTGTGGCAACGAACTCAAACTTGTCCGCCGATACTCTTCTGGTCCGCACTTTTGGAGCATGGCTCCAGATGATTTCAGAAAGAGATTGCTCTAGCTTTAGCGTCAGCTTGGCATTGGAAATAGTTGAGGCAATCTTGGCCCGGTTTCGAATTATGCCTTCGTTGCTCATGAGCTTTTCCACGTCTTTGTCGGTCATGCGGGCCACCTTGGCAATTTCGAAGTTTTTGAATGCCTTTCGGAAGTTTTCGCGGCGCCTCAAAATGGTTATCCAAGAAAGACCAGCCTGAAAGCCTTCCAGCGCGACCCGTTCAAACATGGCGTCATCACCCGAGAGAGGCACGCCCCATTCGGTGTCGTGATAGTGAATGTATAGCTCGTCATCTTTTGGCCATCGACAACGAGTAAGCCCATCTTCGTATTTTGTGACGTGGCCACTCAAGGACGAAACTCAATCTGTTCATGATTCAAGAGCCAAGCCTTGGTCTTGATTCCTTTGGCTCCAGTAAAGCCGGTAATTTTTCCGCTTGAACCAAGCACCCTGTGGCAGCCAACCAGCAGGGGAGTTGGGTTTGATCCAACAGCTGCACCAACTGCCCGAAAGGCTGCGGGTCTTCCGATCTTCGCTGCAATTTCGCCATAGCTAATTGCCTTACCAAAACTGAGCTTGCCTATTTCTTTCCAGACCGATTTTTGGAACTCAGTTCCAACAGCTTCGATAGGAACACTGAAGCGCTCGAGCTTGCCTGAGAAGTAGGCATCGAGTTGCTTCTTGGCCTCAGTTAGAACTTTAGAACTACCCTCAGCGCGGGCCTTCTTACCCAGTTCAACTCGAACAATTTTTTCACCCTGCGCAATCAATGTAATTGGGCCGATGGGGGATTCCACACTTACAACAGCTTTAGGGGAGAGTTTCATGGCATTATTCTGCACCAGTTTTGGCTTTGCGATTGTTGGATCCGGATATGTGGAAAACCCCCAGGCCTTGAGGCCCGGGGGTTTCACAAATTGCTGTTCTAGATCTTGCTCATCGCAGGTGTTAGCACCTGGCGCAGCATCTGCTCTAGCTCGTCGAATTCCTTTGGCCCAATTGTTAGCGGAGGAGCTAACTGGATTACAGGATTTCCACGGTCATCTGCTCGAGCGTACAGACCTACCTTGAGCATCGCTCCCGCTAGGTAGCCGCGCAGTAGCTTCTCGGCTTCTGCTGGGGTGAAGGTCTGCTTGGTGGCCTTGTCTTTTACCAACTCGATTGCGAAGAAGTAGCCATCGCCGCGAACGTTGCCAACGATTGGCAGATCGTAAAGCTTCTCAAGTGTCTTACGGAACTTAGCTGAATTACGAGCTACGTTTCCAACTAGGTCTTCTTCGTCAAATACGTCGAGGTTTTCAAGAGCTACCGCACAAGCAACCGGGTGAGCTGCGAAGGTGTAGCCGTGGGCCAGGATGTTGGTTCCGGTCTTGAAGGGCTCGAATAGTCGCTCGGTGACAAGTAGTGCACCAAGTGGCTGATAAGAAGATGTGATTCCCTTGGCGGTGACCATCATGTCCGGCACGATGCCGTACTTTTCACAGGCAAACATCGTTCCTGCGCGACCGTAGCCGGTGATTGTTTCATCGGCAACCAGTAGCACATCGTACTTATCGCAAATCTCGCGAAGTCTCTGCCAGTAGATCGGGGGAGCGGTGAAGCAACCACCGGAGTTCTGAATTGGCTCTGCGAAGATTGCCGCCACGGTGTCTGGGTCTTCGAAAAGAATCATTTCTTCGGCGCGGTTAGCAGCCCAAAGAGCAAACTCTTCTTCTGTCTTGAAATTACTTGGTGCGCGGTAGAAGTTCGTGTTTGGAACTCTAAAGGTTGATGGAACTAGCGGCTCAAACATCTTCTTCATGGCAGGAATACCAGTAATAGAAAGTGCGCCCTGGCTGGTGCCGTGATAGGCCACGTGGCGGGAGATTACTTTGTGCTTGGTTGGCTTGCCGGTCATCTTGAAATACTGCTTGGCAATCTTCCAAGCGGTTTCAACTGCCTCGCCTCCACCGGTGGTGAAGAAAACTCGGTTTAGGTTATCTGGAGCGTAAGAAAGAAGTCTCTCGGCTAACTCAATGGCTCTCGGGTGAGCGAATCCCCAGAGCGGGAAAAAGTCCAGCTCCTGCATCTGCTTTGCAGCTACGTCAGCGTACCTTTTGCGACCGTGACCTGCGTTTACTGAGAACAAACCGGAGAGGCCATCGAAGTACTTCTCACCATTGACGTCATATATGTGGTGGCCTTCAGCGCGAGCGATGATCGGCATGTCCTTGTTCTCGAACAGGCTGTACCTGGTGAAGTGCATCCACAAGTGCGCCTTCGCTGATTTTTGCAACATGGCAGGGGTGATCTTGGTTCCGGCCTTGCGGGCTGCAACTAGAGGGAGCTTGCCTTTGGCGCCAGCTTTTTTGATTGGGGACTTCAGAAGTGATTTAATCCCTGCGACGAGCTTCTTTGCTCTAGATTCCTTGACTGCCATTTTTTACTCTTCCATTTTTTGTTGTTAGTACTACCGAGTTCCCCAGTTGTATAGCTGTTTTTGAAGCTTTAGGTAAACAAAAGTCTCTGTGCTGGTCACTCCCGGAAACTTGCGAATTTTGTTGTTCAGCAGGTTTATCAGTGAGTCGTCGTTTTCACAAACCACTTCCGCCAGAACATCGAAGCTTCCAGCAGTAATAACAACGTAGTCAACTTCTGCCAGTTTTGAGAGCTCATCGGCCAGGTTTGTAGTGTCGCCATTACAGCGAATACCGATCATGGCCTGGGTGTAAAAGCCCAACTGCATAGGGTCTGTCACTGCAACGATTTGCATGACACCTTTATCGGTGAGTTTTTGAACGCGCTGGCGGACCGCAGCTTCACTAAGGCCCACCGCTTTGCCGATTTCGGCATAGGATTTGCGGCCATCTTGCTGGAGCTGCTCAACGATGAGTTTCGAGAGCTCGTCAAGGCCCGAGACCATAGTGCGACCGGTTCTTGACATATATGGATTTTGCCAGCGCTTTGGGCATTTAGCAAACGAATCCGAAGCTGATTCGAGCTTTTGCTGACGATTTCCAATTCCAAGCACGCTTTTTGGGTCGAAATTTGGGGGTTAGAATCTTTCCTAGTGGTAGCCAACAAAGGTGTAGCTACCAGTTTCTATAAGGAGCGAAAAATGGCAGTTAGAGAGCTAAAAAACTTCATCAACGGTCAATACGTTGATTCCAAGAGCTCAGAGCGTTCAGATGTAATCAACCCGGCCACTGGCCAAACCTACGCAACTGCAGCGGTTTCATCCGATGCCGATGTTGATGCCGCTTACAAGGCAGCAGAAAAGGCCTTTGATGTTTGGTCCAACTTCACTCCTTCTGAGCGTCAGCTGGCACTTTTCCGAATTGCTGATTCACTAGCTGCTCGAGCAGAAGAGGCAGCTGATGTTGAATCTGAGAACACCGGAAAGCCAAGACCTACTTTGGTTGAGTACGAGATGGACCCAAGCGTTGACCAGATCAGATTCTTTGCAGGTGCTGCAAGAAACCTAGAAGGCCGCGCAACTGCTGAATACGCACGAGACCATACATCTTCTATTCGCCGCGAGCCAATCGGTGTCATCGGTCAGGTCACACCTTGGAACTACCCGTTGAACATGGCGGTCTGGAAGTTCGCTCCAGCTCTGGCTGCTGGAAACACTATTGTTCTAAAGCCTTCGGATACCACTCCAGTTTCGACCCTGCTACTTGCTGAAATTGCAGCGGAGCATCTGCCTCCTGGTGTATTCAACGTCGTCACTGGAAACCGTGACACCGGACGCGCTCTTATCGAGCACGAGATTCCACAGATGGTTTCAATCACTGGTTCTGTTCGCGCCGGTATGGAAGTTGCCAAGGCTGCTTCGGCTGATGTGAAGAAGGTTCACCTTGAGCTTGGTGGAAAGGCACCAGTAATCGTGTTTGCTGATGCTGATCTACAAAAAGCTGCAGCGCAGATTGTGGTTGCTGGATACTTCAACGCTGGCCAAGACTGCACCGCCGCTACACGCATTCTGGTTCAAGAAAGCGTGCACGACGAGTTCCTAAAGATTCTGGTGGCAGAAGTAAAGGCAAACGCCATCACCGGAAACCCAAGCCGCGATGACATTTTGTTTGGCCCAGTAAACAACGCAGGTCAGCTAGAGCGCGTGAAGGGCTTTATCGATCGACTACCTTCTCACGCCAACCTAGAAACCGGTGGTGTTCAGGTCGGCAGCGAAGGCTACTTCCTAGAGGCAACTGTCTTGTCAGGACTCAAGCAGCAGGATGAGCACATCCAGTCTGAGATCTTTGGCCCGGTTATCACCGTCCAGAAGTTCAAGGATGCTGACGAGGCCATGAGAAACGCCAACGACGTGAAGTACGGATTGGCATCGAGCGTGTGGACCAAGGATCACACGACAGCGATGCGCTTTAGCAAGGGATTGAACTTTGGTTGCGTTTGGATCAACACCCACATCCCGCTTGCAGCTGAGATGCCTCACGGTGGATTCCGCCACTCCGGATACGGCAAGGACCTATCTATGTATGGCTTCGAGGACTACACCCGAATCAAGCACGTTATGAGCTACATCGGGGACTAATCCACAGTTTCATTTTCACCAACTAAACCTGCCTGATTCTCAGGCAGGTTTAGTTTTTATGCAGCTGATTTGGTACCTGCCTTCTGTCCTAATTGGACTTACCGTCGGGTTCTCGAGCGGCTACTGGCAGATGGCTTTGGTTAGCACACTGATGGTTTCTTTGATGTTCGGCGTCACGCTATACAAGAACCGGTATCCAGTGTTTGACCAAAGCTCCAAGATTTTCATTTCTTCTGGGCAAGTGGCAATTGAAAACCGTGTGCTTCCCAAGTACGAAATTCTGTGGAAGAAGCAGTGGCATGAGCTCCTTGTTGCCAATCACCTCCGCAAAAGCGCGCCAGATTTTTTAGAGACAACTTTGGCTAAAGTTCAAGACGGCTTTGACTTTGGGACATGCAAACGCATTCCTCTTTGGCTTGGCGCTGATACCGAAAGCGAGCAGGTTATCGATCTATCTAGCGATGGCCCACACTTGATAATTGTTGGACCCACTGGCTCGGGAAAATCCGAGCTGTTGAAGTTGCTTTTGTACTCACTTCTTGAGGGAAGCAGTTGCCAGCTTGTGCTCTTTGATTTCAAAGGCGGCGCCACGCTTGAGCAATTCAAAGATAGATCCGCTGGACTAGCTACCGACTTAGATTCCGTTGGAGCAAAGAAGCTCTGGGAGTTTGTTTCTTCAGAGCTTACAAACAGAGAGAACCTCTTCGCGAGTAGACAGGTATCCAATCTTGAGCAGTTCAATGGCTTAGGAAGCTCCATGGCTTCTGTTGTGGTGGTGGTTGATGAGTTTGCCGCTGCACTTGCAACTGGGGTAGTGGCAAGTGCCTGCATAGAAGATGTGTGTGCCAGGGGAAGATCTCTTGGCGTGCACTTGATAGCTGCAACGCAATCATTGACTGGTATTCCAAGAGCTATGCTCACAAACTTGCGCGCTCGGGTAGCCATGGGTAGCTCTGATCCGATTGATCTTGTGCAGCTAGGCATAAACCCAAACAAGCTATCGCTTGCGCAAGTGGCTGGTTGGGGAAGTGGCTATGTTGCAACAGCCAACTCAGCAGCTAAAGGTTTTTTCTTTCCTTTGGGCTTTATGCCAGAGCCGAAGCCAGCGGCTTTGATTCCATCTGGTGAGCAACCGCTACCGGCTCGTTCACAACTGCTCCGTCAAATGTATTCAAACCCAGAGCCAGAGCAGGATCTGCCTGCAGTGCCTTCTTCCATCCCAGAGTCGCAATTGCTTTCACGTATGGAAGGGTTGCGTTCGTCAGTGCGTAAGTAGAGGTGTGAGGAACCGCTCCTGGCATGTTCGCTACGCAGTAGAAAACAGTTTCGTGAACCTTGAAGGTCGGCTCTGCGTGAGTGGTTGGCTTCGAGTCCTCGAAGCAGCCACCTTGGTCGATAGCGATATCAACAAGGACAGCTCCAGGCTTCATCTTCTTTACCAGTGCGTTGGTTACAAGCTTTGGAGCTTTAGCGCCTGGAATAAGAACGGACCCAATTACTAAATCGGCGTCTTTGACAGCTCGCTCAATCTCGAAGCTGTTGCTTGCGATTGTTCGAAGTCTTCCGGCATAAAGGGCATCAAGTTCGCGAAGGCGGTTCAAGTTTGTATCAAGAACTGTAACTTCTGCTCCCATGCCAACGGCTACCGCGATTGAGTTAGTTCCAGCAACACCGCCGCCGAGTACAGCAACGCGAGCAGGCCTTGTTCCAGGTACGCCTCCAAGAAGCATTCCATTGCCACCGTTTTGGCGAAGCAAAGTGTTTGCGCCAACTAGGGGAGCCAGGCGACCAGCAACTTCCGACATCGGAGCAAGTAGTGGAAGTTGTCTTGAGGGAAGCTGCACAGTCTCATAGGCAATAGCAGTCACCTTTTTTGAAACAAGTTCTTGGGTCAGCGGAAGATCGGCTGCCAGGTGAAGGTAAGTAAAAAGAGTTAGACCATCTCTTAGGTGCGCATACTCGGAGGCGATTGGCTCTTTAACTTTTAGAACCAAATCTGCGCTGGCCCAAGTGGCAGCGGCATCGGCAGTGATTTTGGCTCCGGCTTCGATGTACTCCTGGTCGGAGATTGCTGAGCCAAGGCCTGCGCCTTGCTCGATGAAGACCTCGTGACCTAGGCCAACAAGTTCGTGAACTCCGGCTGGGGTGATGGCGACGCGGTACTCGTTGTTCTTGACCTCTTTGGGCACCGAGATCTTCATGGGCTCTCCTGCTGGTTTTTTAGGCGCTATTTCGGCGCAGGTTTAGGATACCCGTTTCGTCATGGTGCTCGAGGGGCCAATTGCTCCCCACAAACTCTCAGGAAAAAGCCGTGGCACGCGGAGGGCTTTTTGCCCTTTTTTGGCTTGGGGGCCATTTGATTTATGGCAGGATTATTGCTGAAGAGCCCAGCTTGAGTTGGGTCTCCTACCTTGTTTCCATAATTCACGAAAATAGGAGTAGTCAAATGAAAGACCCCAACTCACTTCCAGCAGATCCAATGATGGCCGAACTGGTAAAAATGCACCGACGCAACCAGCTCACTAGAAGAACAGCTCTAGCTGGTATCGGTGGAACTGCAGCAGCTCTAGGTCTGGCAGCATGTGCGCCAGCAGGCGATGGAGGATCAACTTCAGCAGCTCTGGTTCCAGCAACTGACATGTCAGACTCCGAAAAAGTTTTGGTTTGGAACAACTGGCCAGGCTACATGGACCTTTCCGAGGACGAGCTTTCACGTCCGACCCTAGATCGCTTCCAGGCTGAGACTGGAATCACCGTTGAGTACCTAGAGGAATACAACGACAACGATGAGTGGTACGGAATCAACAGAAACGAACTTATCGCCGGCAAGGACGTAGGCGCAGACCTAATCTGCCCAACCGAATGGCTTGCAGCTCGTTTGGTTCGTGATGGACAGGTTCAGAAGCTTGACACTGCAAACATCGCAAACCACAAAAACATCGCACCTGCTTACCTAGGTGCAGCGTATGACGCTAACCGCGACTTCACTGTTCCTTACCAGGGCATCCTTGGAGGTATTGCTTACAACAAGGAACTGTTCAAGGAGCTAACCGGTAAGGACGCTCCCGAGAGCGTTGATGACCTATGGCTAGCAGGGCTAAATGGCCGCGTTGTTCTTCTTTCAGAGATGAGAGACTCCGTTGGCGTTATTGCTCTTGCTAAGGGACTAGACATCGCATCCGACTCATCCTTCACTGAGGACGCCTTCAACGGCGTAATCGATGACATTGCTGCTCTATACGCCGATGGCAAGATCAAGGCCTTCGCTGGAAACGAGTACATGGACGGCTTCGCTAACGACGAGTACGCAGCTGGAATTGTTTGGTCTGGAGACGTAATTCAGATGAACTTCAGCGCCGGGTTCGATAAGTACGGATTCTTCCTTCCTGAGTCAGGTGGAACAATCTCTGCTGACGTATTCACTGTTCCAATGGGTGCAACTCACAAGAAGAACGCTGAAGCGCTAATCAACTACTACTACGACCCAGTAAACGCTGCTGAGCTTGCAGCTTGGGTGAACTACATCACACCAGTAGTTGGAGCTTACGAAGAGGCAATCAAGTTGGATCCAGAGCTAGCTGAGAACAAGTTGATTTTCCCTGACGAGCAGTTCCTATCCCTTACTCACGCATTCCGTGCTTTGACTTCTGAAGAAGAGCAGTCATTTGCTACGGCTTGGGGCAGAGTTCAGCTGGGCGCTTAGTTGGCAACCGAGTTCGTCGCCCGCGGGGCCGATCTTGAGCTTGTTGGAATCAGGAAAGAATATCCTGGCTTCGTAGCAATTGAAGATCTCGACCTCAAGATTCCCGCAGGTGAATTCTTTGCCCTACTAGGACCTTCCGGTTGCGGTAAGACCACAACTCTGCGCTTGGTTGCGGGACTGGATTCTCCAACTAAGGGAAAAATCCTTATTGGAAATCAGGACGTCACAATCACCAAGCCGCACGAGCGACCAGTCAACACCGTGTTTCAGAACTACGCTCTTTTCCCGCACATGTCCGTGCTTGAGAATGTCGCATTTGGTCTTCGTCAAAGAAAAATTGAGAACCCGCTTCCTAAGGCCACCGAAGCTCTAAAGCTCGTTGAGCTTGAGCACTTGGCTGAGCGCAGACCTACCCAGTTATCCGGTGGTCAGCAGCAGCGAGTTGCTCTAGCGCGAGCATTGGTGAACCGTCCGTCACTGCTTTTGTTGGATGAGCCACTTGGTGCACTTGATCTAAAGCTTCGTCGTCAGATGCAGGTTGAGCTAAAGGCAATCCAGATGGAAGTTGG
>CAYVZV010000027.1:0-11064 GCA_964456485.1 uncultured Rhodoluna sp.
CGCTAGTAATGCTGGATACCAGCTGGCTTCTTCTCAATGGCACAATCCTCTTTGAAGTTATCGGAACTCTCGCATTTGCTCTTTCTGGATTGATCGAGGCAGCCCGCAAACGACTCGACCTCGTTGGAATGGCGATGGTCTCAGGTTTGGCCGCTTTTGGCGGGGGAACGCTGAGAGACATTCTTTTGGATCGGAGACCATTTTTCTGGTTTGAGAATGAAATTTGGGTTTGGATTATCATCCTGATTTGTGTTGGCGCTCTATTGTTCATGAGGTCTCGTCATCTTGAGCCAACTGAAAGAGCCATGCAGTGGCCTGACGCAATTGGGCTTGGAGCATTTACAGCGGGTGGAACTCAATTAGCTTTGAATGCTGGAGTACCTGCTGTCATATCCGTAATCATGGGAGTTCTAACAGCGGTCTTTGGCGGAGTACTTCGAGACATAGTAGTAAACGAAATCCCGAAAGCATTCAGCGATCACATTCCTTACGCCGTCATCGCCTTCACTGGAGGCTGGGTTGTGGTGGGTCTGAATCTACTTGGCGTCGAGGCATTTATTGCAGTTGCGATCGGCGCACTTTTCACTATCGTCCTTCGAGTGATGGCTTTACTACTTGGCTGGCGCTTACCGGTCTGGAAAGTTTAGTTTTTAGTAGAGAGCCAGACCTTAGGCAAACTAGCTTCTAGGAATGTAGTTGTCCTGAATATTGCAGGCTTTAGTTCCACCTGGAAGTCGATGTCTATTTAGTGCAACCCAGCGATAGACGTGTTTTGCTAGCCAGGATGTCGGCCACTTTTTCATTAGGAATCCAGCAAGTCGATAAAGAGGGTTGGTTTGCATCTCAAGAATCTTTGAAGCCGCCAAATGACCACCTAAGCGAGTTACCTCCTGTGGAGATGTTTCGACGAGCCAGATCTCAGAGCGCACTTGCGCTTGCGTCAGACCAAAATCAGCAGGATCAATACGTTGAAATGCGACGTATGAAGGAAAAATCTTCATATGGCGAATCCCAAACTCAAGGCTGAGTTGGCAAAATTTACAGTCCCCATCGTAGATAAGTACTGAATTTGTAGTCATAACTCAAGCCTAAGCCCAGTAATTCGCTTGGTATCTGCTACAAAGTGCCTATTGGAGCTAAACTCTAAGAACGGCTCCTAGGCAAGCACGTTTTTTAGTTTGGGTGGGGCACAATCAAATTCGGATTGAAGCATTGGCGCTTTGGTGCGCACAAATAAAGGAAGTTCCATATGACTCTGGCAATCAGAGAAGACCTTAGAAACGTTGCAATCGTGGCTCACGTAGACCACGGGAAGACAACCCTAGTTGACGCAATGCTTCGTCAGACCGGCGCCTTTGGCGAACACAGCAACTTGGGCGAGCGATTGATGGACTCCGGTGACTTGGAAAAGGAAAAGGGAATCACAATCCTTGCCAAGAACACCGCCATCAGCTACTCCGGTAAAGCAGCTGAAGGTAAGACAATCACGATCAACGTTATTGACACCCCAGGCCACGCCGACTTCGGTGGCGAGGTCGAACGTGGTATCTCAATGGTTGATGGAGTTGTTTTGCTGGTTGATGCCAGCGAAGGACCACTGCCTCAGACCCGTTTCGTGCTTCGCAAGGCAATGGAGGCAAATCTTCCTGTGATCTTGTTGGTAAACAAGACAGACCGTCCGGACGCCCGCATTGATGAAGTAGTCGAGGAAACTCACGACCTTCTCCTAGGTCTTGCTAGCGATCTTTCTGATGACGTACCTGAACTTGATGTTGATGCAATCTTGAACCTGCCCGTTATTTATGCATCCGGTCGCGCGGGAGCGGCATCGCTAAACAAGCCAGACAATGGAACACTTCCAGACAACGCAGATCTAGAGCCTCTGTTTGCTGCAATCTTGAAATACATCCCAGCTCCAAAGTACGACGCTGATGCGCCGCTGCAGGCTCACGTGACAAACCTTGACGCCTCTCCGTTCCTAGGACGTCTTGCTCTACTTCGAATCTTTAACGGAACAATCAAAAAAGGTCAGCAAGTTGCTTGGGTAAGACAAAACGGTGAGACCCAAACCGTAAAGATTACTGAATTGCTAATCACCAAGGCTTTGGAGCGTTTCCCAACCGATCAGGCAGGTCCTGGAGACATCGTTGCAGTTGCAGGTATCGAGGAAATCACGATTGGTGAAACTCTTGCCGACCCAGACGACATCCGTCCGCTACCGCTGATCAAAGTTGATGACCCCGCTATTTCCATGACCATTGGAATTAACACTTCCCCAATGGCTGGTCGTGTCAAGGGTGCGAAGGTAACTGCACGTTTGGTTAAGGACCGCCTCGACCGCGAACTAATCGGTAACGTCTCTATTCGCGTTTTACCGACAGAGCGACCTGACGCTTGGGAAGTCCAGGGCCGCGGAGAGCTTGCTCTAGCAATTTTGGTTGAGCAGATGCGACGCGAAGGCTATGAGCTAACCGTTGGTAAGCCGCAGGTAGTTACCAAGAAGGTTGACGGAAAACTGCACGAGCCAGTTGAAGACCTAACCATTGATGTCCCCGAAGAGTTCCTTGGTTCCATCACACAGTTACTTGCTTCTCGTAAGGGTCGCATGAAGAACATGGTCAACCATGGAACCGGTTGGGTTCGCATGGAGTTCATGATTCCATCTCGCGGACTGATTGGTTTCCGAACAGAATTTCTAACCACCACTCGTGGAACTGGAATCGCCAATGCTATTTCAGCTGGCTACGAGCCATGGTTTGGTGAAATTGTCACCCGCACAAACGGATCACTAGTGTCTGACCGCGCCGGAGCAGTGACGCCATTTGCACTTATTGGCTTGCAAGAACGAGGAACATTCTTCGTTGAGCCAACCGAAGAGGTTTACGCAGGTCAGGTTGTGGGAGAAAACGCCCGTGCTGATGACATGGAAGTAAACATCACCAAGGAAAAGAAGCTCACAAACATGAGAGCCTCCTCCAGCGAAGATTTCGAGAAGCTAACCCCTCCGAGAAAGCTTTCCCTCGAAGAGTGTCTTGAGTTTGCAAGGGAAGACGAGTGTGTTGAGGTGACTCCTGAAGGCACCCGAATTCGCAAGGTTGAGCTAGATCCAAACCTAAGAGCCCGCGCTGCTTCAGCTAGAAAACGAGCTAGCGAGAGCTAAAACACTTAGAGTTGTGAGTATGGCAAAAGCTGGTTTCAACCCAAAAAAGGTGCTTCTGGTTCATGCACACCCAGACGATGAATCACTTTTCACCGGCCACGTAATTGCTGAACGAGCTTCTGCAGGCGCTGAGGTCATGGTTCTCACGCTCACCAGGGGAGAACGCGGACGCGTAAAGCTAGAAGACCTAAAGCCACTTGAAGGCAATCTCGCCTCCATGGGAGAGTTCCGCTCGAACGAACTTAGAAATGCTCTCGCGCAACTAGGTAACATCAAACACAAGTTTGCTGGCACCCGCGCCTATCTTGATTCTGGCATGAGGCTAAATGCTTTCGGTAAGCCAATCAAGTCGCGAAAGACCGATGAGATGTCTTTAACCGCTGTGTCGACTGCTGTAGTAGCAGACGATATCTATCAAGAGCTCAAAGAATTCAAGCCAGACGCGGTTATCACCTACAACCGCAAGGGCGGTTTTGGCCACCCTGATCACAAGAAAGCCCACGAAGCAACCGCGATGGCGCTTCGTCGTTTTGCTAGAGACGCCAAGGCAAAAACTCCTCAGTTCTGGGTAATCGCGGAGCCAGGGGAGAGATTTGATGTTGAGATTGGCGGTCCAAAGACTGCTCCGAAGAAAAAGGCAGCCTTGGAACAGCACGCGAGCCAGGTAGCAGTCGCAGCTGAAACTTACTCTTTGGTTTCTGGACGAGACATTCGCTATGACCGACCAGAGCAATTGCGCAAGGCATCAACTCGACCTTGGCTTTGGCTAAAGCCGGTCTTCCTCGCTCTTTGGGCGCTACCGCTTGGAATTCTTTTGGGTTTTGCTGGAACCTTGCTTCATTCAGTGACCGCATCCGACGATGCCAGGACTCCGATTGGCCTTGTAGTTGCATTGGTTATGACCTTTGCCCTAGCTGTAGCTCTTCGCATACTTCGAAACTCACGTGGAGCTTTGTATCTGATGAGCTTTACTCTGGCAGGAACTGTTTTTTGGCTTTCGAGGCCAAGTGTTGCAGGGGATGCTCTGATCATGGACAACCAGGCTGGGAACTTCTGGGTATACGGCTCACTGATTATTTGTGCAGTAGTTATCTTGTTCCCGAAGCTAAGACCCGGCACCTGGGCTAAAAACGCGTCGGGACATCGCTAGTAAAATAGCGATAGGAAGGATTCCTAGAACATGACTTACATAATCGCTCTGCCTTGCGTTGACCTTAAGGACAAAGCCTGCATCGAAGAATGCCCAGTAGATTGCATCTACGAGGGTGATCGCATGCTTTACATCCACCCGGATGAGTGCGTTGACTGCGGTGCGTGTGAGCCAGTTTGCCCTGTTGAAGCCATTTACTACGAGGACGATGTTCCCGAGCAGTGGGCGGATTACTACAAAGCCAACGTCGAGTTCTTCGAGACTGTTGGCTCTCCTGGCGGAGCAGCTAAAGTCGGCGCAATCGCAGGAGATCACCCAATCGTTGCAGCGCTGCCGCCACAAGCCCAACAGGCATAAGTGTTTACTGCTCTGCCAGAGTATCCCTGGCAATCACTCAAGCCATTTAGTGAAAAAGCTGCCCTGCACAAAGACGGTGCGATAGACCTTTCGGTTGGTTCGCCAATCGACGAAACCCCCAAGGTAGTTCAGGACGCACTTAAGAATTTCTCAAATGCTCCAGGTTACCCCTCAACTGCAGGCACTTTGCAGTTTCGTGAATCAGTTGTTTCTTGGTTCGCTGCTAGAAGAGGTGTAGTCGGGTTGGATCCCGATCAGGTCATGCCCACTATTGGTTCCAAAGAGTTGATCAGTTGGCTGCCTGTTCTTTTGGGAATCGGTAAAGGCGATGTAGTTGTTCAACCAAAGGTTGCCTACACCGCCTACGCGGTAGGCGCAGCATTTGCTGGAGCGACGCTGGTTTCCGAAGACGACCCGGACAAGTGGCCGGCAAACACAAAGTTGGTTTGGATCAACTCTCCTGGAAACCCGGACGGAAAAGTCTTGCCTGCGGAGCAGTTTGCCAAGGCAGTAAAGCGTGCGCGTGAACTAGGTGCATTACTTGCTTCGGATGAGTGCTATGCGGAGCTTGGCTGGAGCGCACCGTGGGATCAGGACTTAATTCCCAGCGTCTTGGACCCAAGGGTTTGTGGCGATAGCCACGAAGGAATCTTGTGTGTTTACTCACTTTCCAAGCAATCCAACATGGCAGGCTACCGAGCCGCTTTCGCGGTTGGCTCTAAGCAGCTAATTCGCGATCTGGTGAATTTACGGATGCATGCCGGAATGATTATGCCGCTCCCAACTCAGCAGGCTGTTATTGCAGCTCTAGGCGACTACCAGCACGTTAGCCAAGAAAAAGAGATCTACCGCAAACGCAGGGATGTCCTGCTAAGTGCAGTAAAGAAGTACGGCTTTGAGCTATCAGATAGCGAAGCAGGGCTATACCTCTGGGCAACTCTTGGGGAAGACTGCTGGGCCACAGTTGAGAAGATGGCCAAGCTGGGAATTGTTGTTGTGCCAGGCAGCTTCTATGGCGAGTTTGCAACCAAGCACGTGCGCTTTTCTCTCACCGCCTCTGATAGCGACATTTCTCGGGCTGCTGCTCGGCTCGAAAATGCTTTAGGCTAAACAAGGAAATTTTAGATATCAAGGAGTGCTTTGACTGACAACGAAAAAGTAGTTATCAGCTACAAAGACAAAACCGCCGAGTTCCCGGTCGTTTCTGCAAACGTCGGTTCCGACGCAATTGACATAAGCAAGCTCCAGTCAACTCTGGGTCTTCACACCTACGACCAAGGCTTTGTAAACACTGCATCAACCAAATCAGGAATTACATTTATTGACGGCGATGCGGGGATTCTGCGCTACCGCGGGTATCCAATTGAGCAGTTAGCCGCCAAGAAATCCTTTCTTGATGTCAGCTACTTGTTGATTTACGGAGAGCTGCCAGACAAGAGCCAGCTGGATACTTTCGACCAGAGCCTGCGTCGACACACTTTGATTCACGAGGATCTTAAGCGATTCTTTGATGCGTTTCCTCAGAACGCTCACCCGATGTCTGTTCTTGCATCTGGTGTTTCAGCCCTTTCAACTTTCTATCAGGACTCACTTGATCCTCATGATCCAGAGCAGGTTGAGATTTCTACCAGAAGACTATTGGCCAAACTTCCAGTGCTTGCTGCGTACGCACACAAGAAGAGCTTGGGACAAGCATTGCTCTACCCAGACAACTCTCTATCTATGGTTGAGAACTTCCTGCGCCTGAACTTTGGCACTCAAGCCGAAGACTACATTCAGAACCCAATCGTCACTAAGGCGCTTGACACCCTGTTGATTCTTCACGCCGACCACGAACAGAACTGCTCTACTTCAACTGTTCGACTGGTGGGTTCAGCTCAGGCAAACCTCTTCGCCTCTGTTTCTGCCGGAATCAATGCTTTGTTTGGCCCGCTGCACGGTGGCGCAAATGAAGCTGTACTAACCATGCTTAATGAGATCAGTGAATCCGGCGAGTCAGTCAGCCGCTTTGTTGAAAGAGTCAAAAACAAGGAAGACGGCATTCGTCTGATGGGCTTTGGTCACCGCATTTACAAAAACTTTGACCCGAGAGCCACAATCGTCAAAGCAACTGCGGACAAGGTGCTTGCAGATCTTGGAATCTCTGACCCGATGCTTGATATAGCCAAGGAGCTAGAAGCAGCTGCTCTGGCAGATCCTTACTTCGCAGAGCGAAAGCTTTACCCGAACGTGGATTTCTACACCGGCGTAATCTACAAAGCCATGGGTTTCCCGCCAAGAATGTTTACCCCGCTATTTGCATTAGGAAGACTGCCAGGTTGGATTTCACACTGGCGCGAGATGATGCAGGATCCAAACAACAGAATTGGAAGGCCTCAGCAGGTCTACCTTGGCGAAGGCGAAAGAGCCGTCTAGTTCGGCTTTAGCCAGTAGATAGCAGTATCCCCAAAGTTCTTGGTTTCCAGAAGTTCATAGCCTTCGGTTGCTATTGGCTCTGCCCGGGCAGATCTTTCGACTAACACAAGAGCGTCTTTGGATAATGACCCAACCAGCGACTCTAGGTTTTTCTCAACTTCTTGATTGGAAATTTCGTAGGGCGGGTCGATGAACACTAAATCAAACACTTGAGAATTGGCTTCCAGAAATTTCTGAACGGGCAGAATTTGCACTTTCGCAGTGACTTCATGATCTTCGTCCGCAAGACTGTCTTGGATCAGCCGGGCATTTTTAATACACACGGCAGCCGCTTGCTTGTTGCTTTCCACCAATATGGCCGAACTAGCACCTCTACTTAGGGCTTCTAATCCCAAGGCCCCGGTTCCTGCATAAAGATCCAGCACAGCACTGCCCGCAACCGCGTCTTTAGAATCCAAGGAACTAAATATGCTCTCTCGGATGCGATCTGATGTTGGGCGGGTGCTCTTGGCGGGCGAAACCAGTTTTCTTGAGCCAACCAGGCCACCGATAATTCTTGTCATGTCTGGCAAAGCCTAACCGTATTTGTCGTTGCACTCGTGGAAGATTGAGTAATGCTGCTTCCAACAACCGCACTTGATCGAGTTCTGGGCGATAAAACCGCCAAGAGCTTTGCCAAGAACCTGGGTCTGGCAACCGTCGCGGATCTGTTGCAGCACTACCCGAGGCGCTACTCAAATCGTGGAGAGTTGACTCCGATTGCCAATCTCCCGATTGGCGAAAGCTTATCGATAGTTGCCGAAGTAGTTGATGCCCGAGAACGGCGCACCAAGGGTCGAGTTAGCCACATCCTCGAGGTGAGAATCACTGACGGAAGCGGGTTTTTGTCCCTGACTTTTTTCAACCAAGCCTGGAGACAAAAGGATCTAAAGCCTGGAGTCCGAGGGTTATTCGCTGGGAAGATCGGAGAGTATCAGGGCAAGTTGCAGTTAGCTCATCCCGACTATGAACTTTTTCCAGAAGAGGTCTCCGAATTTGACGCCAAAGCATGGGCGGACCAACCAATCCCCATTTATCCAGCTTCGGCAAATGTCACCACTTGGATGATCCAACGCGCGCTCGGGATTGTCCTTGATACCCTCGAGCCGATTATCGACGAGGTTCCCGAAGACCTAGCCAGAAAGCACAAGCTACTTTCCATCAACGAGGCTCTCGAGAAGATCCACCGCCCTTCGACAAAGAGCGAGATTGCCTCTGCTAAGAAAACCTTGGTCTATCGCGAAGCCTTCTTGCTTCAGGCAAACCTTATTCAAAGAAGGCTAGATAACGAACAGTCTCCGGCAACTGCCAGAAAAAGTAGCGCCGGCGGCTACCTAGAACAGTTTGATTCAAATCTTCCCTTCAAGCTCACTACTGGCCAGTCGGAAGTAGGCAAAGAGATCACAGCCGATCTTGCTAAGACTTATCCGATGAACCGATTGCTGCAGGGTGAAGTAGGTTCAGGAAAAACGCTGGTTGCACTTCGTGCCATGCTCGCGGTTGCAGACAGTGATGGCCAGTCTGCTCTTTTGGCTCCCACGGAAGTTTTGGCTTCGCAGCATTTTCGCTCAATTGAAAAGAGTCTCGGAGAAGACCTTGCCAAACAAGTTGGGCTCACTCTTCTAACTGGTCAATTGCCAACCGATGAACGCAAGAAAGCTATGCTTCAGGTTGTTTCCGGTAAGGCAAGAATTGTTATCGGCACCCACGCTCTGTTTTCCGAAAAAGTTGAGTTTTACGACTTAGGGCTTGTGGTCATTGACGAGCAGCATCGATTTGGTGTGGAGCAAAGAGAAAAACTTCGCCTCAAGGGAAAGCTTTCCCCGCACGTTCTGACAATGACCGCCACCCCAATTCCAAGAACACTCGCTGTAACTGTCTTTGGTGATATGGCGGTCTCATCTCTTACTGAGTTACCGGCTGGACGCAAGGAGATTGACTCGCACGTGGTTAGAGCGGGCGACCCAGCCCTGGTGGCTCGAGTATGGAGCAGAGTTGCCGAAGAGATATCCAAAGGCCACCAGGCATTCGTGGTTTGTCCAAAAATTGACGAGACCGAGAAAGAGCAGTCCGGCGCTTCGGTGGAGAAGACGATCTTGCAGCTTAGGCAAAATCCTGCTCTCGCGGGTGTGCGAATGCAAGAGCTTCACGGACGCATGGACGCGGCGCAGAAGGCTGAGGTAATGCAGGCGTTTCTAGCCAAGGAGATCGACCTTCTGGTTTCGACCACTGTGATTGAAGTGGGCGTTGATGTGCCAAATGCAACGGCCATGGTGATCTTGGACGCTGACAACTTCGGCATTTCCCAGCTTCATCAACTTCGCGGTCGAGTAGGGCGAGGATCGGCCAAGGGGCTATGTCTTTTGTTGACAGCAGCCGAAGATGACTCAATCGCTCTGCAGCGAATTGAAGCAGTGGCCGGGGAAAGTGACGGCTTCAAGCTCAGCGAGATTGATCTAGAACTTAGGCGCGAAGGGGACGTCTTGGGCGCGACTCAATCCGGTGGCAGATCGAGCCTGAGACTGCTTCGGGTAATTCAAGATGCTGACCTGATTCAGAAGGTGCGGGCTGAGCTTGAGCAAGTTTTTGAACACGATCCAACACTCTCCGCTAACCCAACGCTCCGGCAGGCCATAGACCAAGCCAATGCTGCGGAAAATTTAGCCAAGGGCTAGAGACCTATTTGTTGCTAACCTTGGAGCTATGGCAAAACTCGCCGTCTACCCGGGTTCATTTGACCCGATAACTCTTGGCCACGTCGATATCATCGAACGGGCTGCCTTGCTGTTTGACGAGCTTGAGGTTTTGGTTGTTCATAACCCTGACAAGGCACCACGCTTTTCAAGCTCAGAGCGGGTTGCGCTAATCAAGGAGTCCTTGGCTGAGGCTGGCATCAGCAGCTCGAACATCAAGGTCACCGAGCTTTCTTCAGGACTTTTGGTTGACTACCTCAGGGAAGTTGACGCAAGAGTCTTGCTCAAGGGATTTAGAAGCAACGTTGATCTCGATTATGAACTTCCTATGGCAAAGGTGAATAGAGATCTCAGCGGTATCGAAACAGTTTTCATCGCAGCCGATCCTGCCTACGGCTTAGTCGCATCTTCTTTGGTGCGCCAAGTGGCAGAGCTGGGCGGCCCTGTAGAGAACTACGTTTCAAAGGCGGTTGCCAAAGCGCTGCGAGGTTCGAAGTGAGTGTATTTGAGGTTCCGGTAAATGATCTGACCAGACGTCCTGGACAGATGAGTGAATTGGAATTGGATATAACCCTTACGAGCCCAATGGGCCAAGGTGCTGCAACGGTTCCGGCAGGGGAGGTTATCGAGCTCAATCTTCGGCTCGAGTCGGTTCATGAGGGCATTTTGGCAACCGGAGAAGTTGATTCAACGGCCAAGTCCGAGTGCTCGAGATGCCTGGAGCCCTTGAATCTAGCGGTCGAAGTGGATTTTCAAGAGCTTTTCGCCTATTCTTTAGAGCAGGAAGATGATTTCCTAGTTCAAGACGAGAAAATCGACCTTGAGCAGGCCATCACCGATGCGGTAGTTTTAAGCCTTCCGTTCAAACCAGTTTGCAGCGACGACTGTTTAGGTCTGTGCTCTGAATGTGGCATGAAAATGGCCGAAGACCCGGAACACGTTCACGAGGCGAAGATTGATTCTCGCTGGAGTGAGTTAGAAAGCTTTAGGAAAGAGTAAGAAATGCCAGTACCTAAAAGACGCATGTCGCGTTCCAACACTCGCGCTCGTCGCTCACAGTGGAAGGCTGCTCCGATCACTTTGGTCAAGAGCGTCGAAAACGGCAAGACTGTCTACTCACTTCCTCACCGTGCCAAGCTGGTCGAAGACTCCGCAGGCAACGCACTATTCATGGAGTACAAGGGCCGCAAGGTCGCTGACGCCTAAGTCATGAACTTAGCTGCGCTGGGTAAATCCCTTGGCGTTGAAAT
>CAYVZV010000028.1:0-4580 GCA_964456485.1 uncultured Rhodoluna sp.
CCGGTTTGCTCCTTGCCGCGCAGCTCCTCTAGGGTTTTGACCATTACGCGGGTTTGGTTGTTGGACTCAATCTGCTTGTTGGAGCCCTCGTCGTACTGAAAATCTTCATCGTGAACAATGGTGTCCACACCCTCTACATGGACTGCTTCACGAAGCTCAAGCGGTGAGAACTTCACTTGGGCTGGGCCTCGACGACCAAAGACGTGAACATCGGTTGCATTCGAGGCAAGTAAGCCTTGGTAGACGTTTTCCGGAATGTCGGTTTCTAGCATTTGTGCTGGGGACTTTACGAGCACGCGAGCTACATCCAGTGCAACGTTTCCGTTTCCGATAACTGCAATTTCTTTTGCGCTTAGGTCCCAGGTTCTTGGGAAATCTGGGTGAGCGTCATACCAGTTAACAAATGCGGCGGCTCCGAAGGAGCCCTCCAATTCAATGCCTGGAATCTTTAGATCTGCATCTTCAATTGCACCAGTTGAAAAAATCACTGCGTTGTAGTGCTTCTTGAGATCTTCCAGAGTTATGTCTTTGCCGTAGGTGACGTTTCCAAAGAAGCGAATATCTCCACGGTCCAATACTTCGTATAGGGCTTTGATAATGCCCTTGATTCTCGGGTGATCAGGAGCAACCCCGTAGCGAACCAAACCGTAAGGCGCTGGGAGTAAATCGAATAGGTCAATGGATACGTCAAAGTCGCGAAGTTCAGATTTGATAAGCAAATCTGCTGCATAGATACCCGCGGGTCCCGCGCCAACTATTGCAAGCCTTAGCTTTGACATCTTGTGATTCGTATCCTTAAATCTTTTTAGTTTTGACGCTCGATTACCGCATCGGCAAAGTTTGTCAGAGCCTCGCGAACTGGTCCTTCAGGCAAGTCAGCTAGTGCTGCAATTGCCTGATCTGCCCAGCGCTTGGCTTCCTGGAAAGCACGCTCGGTTGCAGGGTGCTTTCTCATTTGCTCCAGTACATCATTCAACGCGGCATCATCTTCGAGCCCGCCGTCAATTATCTCAACAAGCTTGGCTGAGGCTGGATCATGCTGCGCATCCTGCCTCAAATAAAGCACTGGGAGGGTTGGAACTCCCGCCCGAAGGTCAGTTCCTGGAGTCTTGCCCGATGTTTTGCCATCGGAGTGAATGTCGATTACGTCATCGATTAGCTGAAATGCAACACCGATTGCCTCGCCATACTTTCGCACCGGCTCGCGAAGTGCTTGGTCAGCTCCGGAGAACAGAACTCCTAATTCAGCAGAAGCTGAAATCAACGATCCGGTTTTATCCGATAGAACGCTTAAGTAATGCTCGATGACATCTTGACCTTCGGCTGGTCCAACAGTTTCGTTTAGTTGACCAAGGCACAATCTTTCAAAAGTGTCGGCCTGAAGTGTTAGAGCTTTTTGTCCAAGCTTTGAAACAAGTTGTGATGCCCTTGCAAAAAGTAGATCTCCGGTCAGAATCGCAACGCTGTTGCCCCAGATCTCGTGAGCTGAATCAACACCTCTTCTTTTTGGGGCGTTATCCATAACGTCATCGTGATACAAAGTTCCGATGTGAGTGAGCTCTACAACCACTGCAGATTGAATTACTTCGTCAGCTGAAGCTTCACCAAGCTGAGCACAAAGCAAAACCAGTGTTGGTCTAATGCGCTTGCCGCCAGCATCAATCAAGTGACGAGTTGTGACCTTCGCAATTGGATCGGTGTGTGCAACGGCTGCAATCAACTCTTCCTCGACGCGCTCAAGCCCTGCTTCGAGTTTGGCAAGTAAGTCTTTGTCAGCGACCTTGCGCAGCTGCCTTGGCAGCGAGGTTTTCGGCATTAGTTTGCTTTCTGTGGTTTGTACCCACTATGGATAGCAACAATTCCGAGGGTTTGATTCCTGAAACCAACAGATTGGTAGCCAACTTTTTCAATTAGTTTCGCAAGTTCCGCCTGCTTAGGCCAAGCATCGATTGATTCAGCCAGGTAGCTGTAAGCCTCTGGGGTTTTACTGACCAATGCTGAAATTCTTGGGAGCAGGTTCTTTAGGTAGAAGCGGTAAAGCGAGTGTAGGAACTTGTTCGGAATTGCCGAGAACTCGCACACCACGAGCTTCCCCCCGGGCTTCAAAACCCTAAGCATTTCGGAAAGCGCCAGTTCAGTGTTTTCAACGTTTCTTAGCCCAAAAGAAATGGTGACAGTGTCGAACTCGGCTTCTTTGAAGGGAAGCTTTGTGGCATCAGCAAAAACAAACTCGATTTCCGGGTGGCGTCTGCGGCCTTCTTCAAGCATGCCGTTTGAGAAATCGGCCGCTACTACGCGGACACCCTTCTTGAGGAAGGCCACCGAAGAAGCTCCGGTCCCGGCCGCAAGATCCAAAATGGTCTGACCGCTTTGGGGGTTTACCAACTTGGCAACTTGTTTACGCCAGATGCGAGCTGAACCAAAGGAGAGTAAGTCGTTGGCTTTGTCGTAGTTTTTAGCGACACCATCGAACATCGCAGCAACTTCCTGCGCTTTTTTGGTTAGGTCAGCTTTACTCACCTACCAATTGTACCTTTCACCTAGAATCGAGTAAGTCCGCCAATTTTGGCCCTAAAAACGAAACGGCTTTCGATGTCATCGCTTAGAAAACTCCGCGTAGAAACGCGTGAAATAGCGACCCCTGAAGGTTTTGACATCACACGCCACCTTCCTGAAAACCCAACGGCATTTATTCGAAATGGCCAAGGAATCATCGGCTTCGGCGAAGCCGCCCGCTTTGAAACAACTGGCCCTAATCGAATAACGGAGCTTGCAAGCATTTGGCGCGATCAGGTGGCTCTATCGAAGATTTCCGATCCACTTCAGGTTCAGTGCACTGGACTAGTTGGTTTTGGATCTGCAACATTTTCTCCAGAGAGCTCTCTTAGCTCTGTCTTGATTGTTCCAAGAATCATTCTTGGAACTCGCGACGGGCGAAGCTGGATCACCAAGATCACTCCTGAGGGAGAACCGGAAGCCACCGCTGATTTCTACTCGCAGGTGATGACTTACCGCCAGAACTCTAAGTTGTCATTTGTTGAGGGAGTTATGACCTCGGCAAACTTTATAAAGCAATCGGAAAGGGCAATTTCCAAGATCCGTTCTGGAAAGATTCAGAAGGTTGTTCTAGCGCGCGAGATTATGGCGCAGCTTCCAGCAGGTTTCGATTTGAGAACCGGTCTAGTTTCTTTGGCAAAGAAGTACCCGAGCTGTTGGGTTTACTCGGTAGCTGGAAACTTCGGTGCCTCCCCGGAGCTTTTGGTTCGCGTATCTCACGGACAGGTATCGGCTCGGGTTTTGGCTGGAACTACTTCACGCGGCGATAGCCCAGAATCCGATGTCGTGCAGTCAAACACTTTGGCCGCATCGGAGAAGAACTTACAGGAACATCGCTTCGCGGTGGAATCAATGGTCGATGCTCTAACTCCGTTCTGCTCAACAGTCGATACCGACGAAAAGCCATTTAGCTTGGCCCTGCCTGATCTTTGGCACCTGGCAAGCGATGTCTACGGAAAGCTCAAGAGCAACATTTCAGTTTTGGACCTTGCTGCGTACTTGCACCCAACAGCAGCAGTTGCCGGAACTGGAAGAGCGGAAGCTCAAGCGTTAATTGCTGAGCTTGAACCTTTTGATCGCGGTGGTTACGCAGGTCCCGTCGGTTGGATTGGTGCCGACGGTGATGGCGAGTGGGCAATTGCTCTGCGCGGTGGATTTATTGAAGAAAACGTTTTGACCGCTTTTGCCGGTTGCGGTTTGGTAGCAGAGTCAGAACCAGCAGCTGAGCTAGCCGAAACCGAGCTCAAGTTTGCTCCCGTTCGTGGGGCGCTCAGCTAGAGCTTAATCTCAATCAGCACTCGGCCTGGGGTCTTGAGTGCATCGAGAAGTTCTTGCTCGGTTGTTGGGGCAATGTAAATAAATCCGTAGGCGTTGGCTAACGACCAGTAGTCAATTTTCTGACCAGCGCGGAAAATTCGGTCAAACGTTCCTGGGTCAACTGAATCAAATACCTCGAGTTTTTCAAAGATGCTTCCGCCGGAATCGTTGACCATAATCAGCTGCAAATCGATTGATTCCTCAGGGTCTTCGATCATTGAGCTGGCGTCGTGAATCAAAGTCAGATCGCCAAGAATCACCCTGGTAAACGCGCCTTCAGATCCAAGGGCGATGCCGGTGGCAGTTGCAATGGTGCCATCGATTCCAGACAGACCTCGGTTAGCAAAAACCTGTATTGGCTTTGAAGGGGCCCAGGTGTCAGCTTCTCGAATCATGCGAGATGCCCCCAAAACAATCGCATCATCCAACTGCGAAGCTTGGTAAACAAGCTCGATTACTTTTCTGCGGTCAAGACCAGACTCGTAGTTCTGGGCCGTAATCCAGTTGTGTGAGGCTACTCGCCACCTTGCCAACCACTCACTGCTAACCTCGCCGTTTACAGTCAGGTCATCAACAATCTCGGCTGCGTTGCCGTAAGGGTTGAACAACCCAGTCAGTTCTGATCTAACGACGATCAGTTCGATATCTTCCCGTGCAATTAGTTTTTGGACTTCACGTGAAAGAGTTGGTTTTCCATAGACCACAAC
>CAYVZV010000028.1:4680-7852 GCA_964456485.1 uncultured Rhodoluna sp.
AAGCAGATGTTTAGGTGCACGGGTCCTGCGCGATTGGTGAAATCACCCATCGCAACCGAGACTGCGCGCTCGGCAAGTGCTCTGACTGCATCTACATCAACTTCGCCAGCAGGAGCTTCGATGTCTTCGCAGAACCTAACGGCGTCTCCAAAAATCCCAACCTGGTTGGTAGTTTGATTCGCGCCAACTCCTCGAAGTTCCTTTGGCCTATCGGCGGTAATCAAAATCAGTGGCACGCCGCTGTGGTGTGCTTCCAATACTGCAGGAAGCAAGTTGGCAACGGCAGTACCTGAGGTTGTAATGATCGCTACCGGTGTTCCGGATGCTCTTGCTGCCCCTAGAGCAGTAAAGCCCATTGAGCGCTCGTCGATGCGAACTCTAAGTGTTAGTCGGTTAGCGTTGTGAAGTTGTTGAGCAGCAATAGCTAGCGACTGGGATCTGGAGCCTGGTGAAAGATAAGCTTCTTCAACCTCAAGCTCGCTTAGCGCGGCCATAAGGTTGGCCGAGAAGATCTGACTAGCTGCGGGAAGCAAGGTTAGGACTTGTCCTTAGGATCTGCATCCGGGTCTTTTTCCTCAGGCTTTTTCTCTTCTGGCGTTTCGTCCTTGGTTTCCAACTTTGTTGAAAGATCGCGAAGGAATGCAGGATCGTCATCGGGTGCAACGATTCGAGTTGATCCTTTACGGTTTTTGGGTCTTCCGATTGGTCTTCCAAGAACCAGATACAAAAGGCCACCAACAATTGGCACAGCCAAACAGATTAGAACCCAGAGCCATTTAGGTAGGTTTCTAACTTCGTTCTTGTTTGCACTGGCTGCGAACACGGTTACAAACACTGTGAACAGCAACCAAACTACGGCGATGAAGATCAACAGTCTTAGGGGCATACGTAAAGCCTAAGCGAGAGACAAACTTAGAATGTAACTGTGAAAAAACTCTGGCTAGTCTTCATTTCTGCTCGAATCGGCCTTTTTGCCCTATTCCTGACTGTTTTTCTGCTGCTGGGCTTCGATGGAATCTACTCAGCGGTTATCGCTGGTGTGCTGGCCCTGGCGGTCTCGCTGGTGTTCCTTCAGAAGCAGCGCGATGCCCTATCTATAGAGATTTATAAGCGCAACCACAGGGATAAAAACTCAGGCGTTCCAGATGCCGACGCTGACGTTGAAAACGCAATCCTTGACTCAAAAGAAGACAATAAATAGCCCGGCCGCAAGGGCCAGGGCATAAGCCAACGCAGCAAAGCTAGTTAGCTTCAAAACCAAAATCAATTCTTTGGCGCTCTTTGCCGTAAGCACAATAACTGTTGCCGGTGCGACCAACAGCAAGCTCAAAAATCCCATCAGGGTTGCCGGATACAAAAGTGTGAAAAAGCTAAGAATCAGAAATGGCGTCCAGATCACCACAAGGAACAAACCGGTTGCGACCTTTTTGCCGAGCATTACTGCCAGAGTTTTTTTGGAAGCTAGTTTGTCGGTTTCAATATCCCGAATGTTGTTGACCATCAGAACTGCCGATGCAAATAGACCTGAGGCGATGCCTCCGAGAACTGCGTTGAATTCGATGAACCCGACTTGAATGAAAGTAGTACCGATGGTTGCAACCAGACCAAAAAAGACAAATACTGCTAGCTCACCAAGGCCTGCGTAGCCATAAGGGCTCTTGCCTCCGGTATAAAACCAGGCAGCAACAATTGCTGCAAGTCCCACGGCAATCAACCAGAACATTCCGGTGATCAAAACAATTGCAAGACCCGACACTGCTGCCAATCCAAAGAATGCAAAAGCCGCAAGCTTGACAGCTTCAGGCTTTACTGACTTTGAACCGGTTAGGCGAAGCGGGCCAACTCGATAGTCATCTGTACCTCGAATGCCATCTGAGTAATCGTTGGCGTAGTTCACACCAATTTGCAAAAACAGTGCAACCGCTAGAGCAAGCAAGCTCAGAGTTAGATCAAACGCCTGCACCGAGTCAGCAGCTCCAGCACCGATTGCAACCGGTGCGATGGCAAGTGGCAAGGTACGCAACCTTGCTCCCTCAACCCAAAGCTTTAGCTTTTTCGATTTCACTTGATTACTCCTGACTAAAAAGTTGGGCTACCGATCGATTATCGGTTTTTCCAGTGTGAAGCTTTGGTAGTTTATCGACTCGAATAACCCGGATCGGTTTTCCAGCTGGGCCAAGTAGATGTGCGAGTTGGTTAGCTATATCATCGGCAACTTCAGGTGAGCCAACGTAGGCAATTCCCACACGCTCTCCCCAAGTTTCATCTTGGATTGAAACAGCTGCGATTTGCTCAACCCCTGGAAGTTCCGCTCCTAGATACTCAACTCTTTCCAAAGCTATCTTTAGTCCCCCGGAAACAATCACTCGGTCAGCTCGGCCAATGATGTTTAGTTTTCCTTCGGGTGAAAGCTCAGCAAGGTCGTTGGTAAAGATCCAATCATCTTGATCTTCGGCAAGGGTTTTTCCAGAAATCAACAACCTGGAATCCGGTGCGATCTTTAGTCGCACTCCATCGAGCGGCACTCCATCAAACACACAGCCTCCGGCTGTCTCGGTCATGCCGTAGCTAACGATTACCCGGATTCCCATATCCAGTGCCTTGTATCGAAGCTCCTCCGGGGTTGACTGCCCGCCAACAAGGATTGCCCTAAAGCTTCGAAGTGCTGATAGCAAAACCTTGTCGTTTTCGGCCTCGGAAACGAGCTTTGCTAGTTGGTATGGAACCAGCGAGGTGTATTTGTTTTCATGCTGCATCAAAAGCGACGAACGCAAGAAAGCTTCGGCAGTAAAGGGAACCGCAGTATTCATAATCACCGGTTGCTGATCGGCAAGTAAAGAGCGAACCAAAACCTGCTGGCCGGCGATGAAGTTAATCGGCAGAGCAAGAAGCCACTGACCCAAGGGCCCGAGTCTTTCCTGTCCTGCGCGAGCTGCGTGCAGCAAAGCTGCAGTGGAAATAGAAATTCTTTTTGGAGTTCCTGTGGAGCCGGAGCTTTCAACAATTGCAGCGATGTTGTCTTCGACGGATTCTGCAACAGCATCGAAGGAAGCTTGCTCGCCGTTTACAACAGCTGGGGAAACAAAGATTGCTTTTTTGTCTGCAATAACATCTGCCATCACCAGTAGCGCAGCTACGGTGTCGTTAGCGGGAACAACCGCAAGCGGTTTAG
>CAYVZV010000028.1:7952-9301 GCA_964456485.1 uncultured Rhodoluna sp.
GAGTGCTTGACGGCCTTGTTCACAACACCCATCTCAACTGCCTTTTCGGCGCTGTATTCCTGACCAAGGAAGAAGATCTCGCGTGCGAATTTCTGGCCAACCTGACGGGCAAGGTAAGCGCTGCCGTAGCCTGCGTCAAAGGATCCAACGTCGGCATCGGTCTGCTTGAATTTGGCGTGCTCAATGCTTGCAATAGACAGGTCGCAAACTACGTTCAGTGAGTGCCCGCCTCCGGCGGCCCAACCTGGAACCAGGGCGATAACAACTTTTGGCATGAAGCGAATAAGTCTCTGAACTTCGAGGATGTGCAGTCTTCCGGATTTCGCTGGATCTGCCTGGTTGTCATCGTCGGCGTATTTGTATCCGTCTTTACCGCGAACGTTTTGATCGCCACCACTAGAAAATGCCCAGCCGCCATCTTTTGGTGATGGACCATTTCCGGTTAGCAAAACAACGCCGACCTTTGAGTTGTTTTTGGCGTGCTCAAGCGAGGCGGCTAGTTCGTCAACAGTTTTTGGTCTAAAGGCGTTTCGGATTTCGGGACGGTTAAAGGCAATTCGCACCACACCCATAGAGACGTGCTGGTGGTAGGTGATGTCGGTTTGGTTCTCAAAGCCTGCAACTTGCTGCCAGATAGCAGCGTCAAAGAGCTCAGAAACTGGATTTGCCATGCTCTTAGACTAACAATGTGAACCCACGCCTTTCATCCCTAGTAGCTGCAGCCCGCGTAGTCAGCATTCCGCTGAGAACGAAATTCCGCGGAATCACCGAGCGCGAGCTACTGGTTTTCGAAGGACCTAACGGATTCAGCGAGTGGGCAGCCTTTACCGAGTATTCCGACGAGGAAGCTGCAACCTGGCTTGCTGCTGCCATTGAATGGGGCTACGGCAATCTTCCGACCCCGAAGCGAACCAGCGTGCCAGTCAATGCCATCTTGCCTGCGGTTGCACCAGCCGATGTTGCAAAGATTCTCACCCGTGCCGGCAAGTTCACAACAGTGAAAATCAAGACTGCCGAGAAAGGCCAGAGCATCTCGGATGATCTTGCAAGAATTCTTGAAGTTCAGAGCCTTTATCCAGAAGCCAAAATCCGACTCGATGCTAACGGGGGGTTCAGTATCTCCGAGGCTATGGACTTGCTTGAAAAGTTGAACTTCGAAGAAATTGCCCTGGAGTACTTCGAGCAGCCAGTTGCAACAATTGCAGAGCTAGCCGAAATGAAAATTGAAATTGCCAAAACCGGCCAGAGCACTTTGATTGCAGCCGACGAATCAGTTAGAAAATCCTCAGATCCGTTAGCGGTTGAGCTTGCAGGCGCAGCCGACATCCTGGTTCTAAAAAGCGCTCCTC
>CAYVZV010000029.1:0-8784 GCA_964456485.1 uncultured Rhodoluna sp.
ACGCAGGACTTGAGCCAGGCGTTGTTGCTGACAAGGTTGAGAACCTACCTTCCGGTCACGGCCTAAACGCCGCAACCGGTGAGTATGTTGACATGCTTGCAGCTGGCATCAACGACCCAGTGAAGGTGACTCGTTCAGCACTTCAGAACGCAGCATCCATCGCTGGATTGTTCTTGACCACCGAAGCCGTAGTTGCCGACAAGCCTGAGCCTGCAGCACCTGCAATGCCTCAGGGTGGCGGCGAAGGTATGGGCTTCTAACTACAAAAACAATCTCTGATTGGCGTACTCGATATCGCGATACTGCGAGGCCGCAAGGCTAAGAGCAACTCCAATCTCAGCTAACTGAACATCAACTGCGCCTGCAGTGGTTCGCCAGCGATTAGCTAAGGCCTGAAATGATTCGGCCGCAGCTCCTCGCCACGAACCCTGCAGGCTTTGCAGTTGGGTATGCAGCGACTGCACCTCAGACTGAAGCCTGGAAATAGTTGCGTTGATTGTGCCCGTGGCAGCAAGCACCTGCTCGCTATCTACTTGGAATTGAGCCATTTGTTATCCCTTCTATTGGGGGATAAGGCTAACTACTGGATCTTGGTTGGGACAGCTCGAAACCGAAGCTGTGGAGAGTTAGACCCAGTTGTGCTGGGTAGGAAGCTTCACTCTAAAGGTGGCTCCGCCACCCGGAGTCTCCCTGACTTCAATTCGTCCCTTGTGTAATGTGACAATCTCCTTCACGATCGCAAGTCCAAGTCCGGTTCCTCCGGTATCGCGGTTTCTGGAGTTGTCGGCTCGATAGAAACGCTCAAAGACTTTGTCGCGAAGCTGCTTAGGGATGCCCTCGCCGTGATCGATTACCTCAAGAGTTAGCTCTCCCTCGGTTTTCTGGCCAATTGCAATTTCAATCGAGCCTTTGTTGGGACTGAAGCGCTTTGCGTTTTCAATCAGGTTTACAAGCACTTGTCTAATCTGACCTTCATTCACCTCCGCGGTGAAGCTAAAGTCACTCGGGGGCTTTGCGCCGGAAAGCGTTAGGAGTGAAAGAGAAATCTTGTGCTTACCTGGGACATCTCGAGCGATTATGTCTTTGATTAGCTTCACCATTTCCACCGGAGCAGCTTCAAGCTTTTGATTCTCATCGAGACGGGCAAGTGTAAGAAGAGATTCAACAAGTGAACTCATTCGAATGGCCTCAGCCTCAATTCGACCCATTGCCTCTTGGACGTCAGCTTTCTTCTTCAGGGCACCCTGACGGTAAAGCTCGGCATAGCCTCGAACCGAAACCAGGGGAGTTCGGAGCTCGTGAGATGCGTCAGCAACAAATCGGCGCATTTGGGAAACAGTTTTGTTTCTTGAGGTGACAGAGTCTTCAAGTGAATCAAGCATCGAGTTCAAGGATCTATTCAGTCTTGCAATTTCGGTGTTTCCAGGTCGCTCAATAAGACGCTGAGATAAATCTCCGGATGAAACTAATTTGGCAGTCCGCTCAACCTCGCGAAGGGGCCTTAGCGCCTGGGCAATTGTCAACCAGATACTAAGTCCGCTGAGGGCCAAAAGCAGGAATCCAAAGCCGCCACCGATGGCTCGGTACTGCCTTAAGAGCTCTAGGTTGGTGCTGTTTGGCAGAGCCACAACTACAGTTGCCGCAAAGTTCCTGAAAGGTTTGGCAACTACCCTCCAGCTATCACCCTCGTCGATAGTGACTTCCCCGAGGGCTCCAGTTCGGTCTAAATCAAAGGGGACACCCCCGGTAGCCGCGGCTACTTCTAGGCTCAAAACGGAAACATTTGGGAGAGCCTCGTTCGAGGAGTCGGTTGCCATGATTCGAAATACGGTTTCGCCATCGGCATCTAAAACAGCAATCATGTAGTCGCTTGGGAGCCTTGGGAGGTTAAGTCTCTTAGCTAACAGCTTTGGCTCGATTAGCCTTGGATTTTCTTGAGCGAGGATTGTAGCGGTCGAAGAAATTAGGTTGTCAGTGTTTTGCTGGAGGTAGGCCCGAAGTAGGGTGACGGTTCCAAAACTGGAAACCAGAAGCAAAAGTCCAATTAGCGCAACTGAAAGACCGGTCAGCTTACTCCGAAGTGAAACCAGTTCCCAAGCTTTGCCAATTCTTGACTGCATTAGTCATTTTTCTTATAGATGTAGCCAACCCCGCGCTTAGTTTGAATTAGCGGACGAGAGCTGATTGGATCCAGTTTCTTGCGTAGGTATGAAACGTAGGATTCAACGATTCCCATGTCACCATTGAAGTCATACTCCCAAACGTGATCGAGAATCTGAGCCTTGGTTAGCACGCGGTCTGGGTTCATTACTAAGAAACGAAGAAGCTTGTATTCGGTTGGAGACAAGTCAACTAGCTTGCCTTCAATTGTCACTTCGTGAGCATCTTGATTGATCACAACTGCACCTGCATCAATAACTGCTGATTCCGCCTCACCAGTTTTAGTTCTACGCAAAATCGCTTGGATGCGAGCTACGACTTCGTCGAGACTAAAAGGCTTGGTTAGGTAGTCATCGCCACCGACGGTAAGACCAGTGATTTTGTCTTCGACGTCATCACGAGCAGTTAGGAAAAGAATCGGTGCCTGGATCCCAGAAGATCGAAGCTTCTTGGTGACGCTAAAGCCGTTCATATCCGGCAGCATGACATCGAGCAAAATGATGTCGGGTTCGTGTTCGGTGACCGCAGCAACGGCTCCTGCACCATTAGCTGCTGTTTGAATCTCGTACCCGGCGAACCTCAGGCTTGTTGCCAATAGGTCGCGAATGTTTGGTTCGTCATCGACGATTAGAACTCGTGTTTTAGCCATGGCTAAAGTGTCGCAGTTTTAGCTGGGAGAAACCTGAGAGTTAGTTGAGTGCCCTAGATGCTTGAAACATCAAGGATTTGGTAGCTGTAGCCCTGTTCCGCAAGGAAACGCTGGCGGTTCTGGGCAAAGTCCTGATCCACGGTGTCTCTGGCGATGATCGTATAGAAGCTGGCTGTGCGGCCATCGGCTTTGGGTCGAAGCAGCCGTCCTAGACGTTGAGCTTCTTCCTGTCGTGACCCGTAGGAGCCTGAAATCTGGATTGCAACCGATGCTTCCGGAAGATCCACAGAGAAGTTGGCAACTTTGGAAACTACGAGCGTTGGCTCAGTGCCATCCCTAAAAGCCTGGAACAATCTCTCGCGCTCATTGACCGGAGTTTCACCGGTGATTTTTGGAATCTGCAAGAGATTTGCAACTTCATCAATTTGATCTAGGTACTGTCCGATGATCAAAGTTGGTTCACCCTTGTGCTTGGCAATTAATTTGTGAATTACAGGAATCTTAGTTTTTGAAGTAGCCGCCATTCGATAGCGGTCTTCTTGTTCGGCAATCGCATAATCAAGTCGCTCCTGTTCGGGTAAGTCAACTCGAATTTCAAAACACTCAGCAGGAGCGATGTAGCCTTCAGCTTCAATCTCTTTCCAAGGAGCATCGAAGCGCTTTGGACCGATAAGCGAAAACACATCACCTTCTTTTCCATCTTCGCGAACTAGAGTTGCAGTTAGTCCAAGTCTTCTTCGCGCTTGGAGATCTGCAGTCATTTTGAAAATAGGCGCAGGTAAAAGATGAACTTCATCGTAAACAATCAGACCCCAGTCTTTGGCGTTTAGAAGTTCTAGATGTGCGTACTCACCTTTTCTCTTTGCAGTAAGAATTTGGTAGCTCGCGATTGTCACCGGCTTAATTTCCTTGATGGATCCGGAGTACTCACCGATTTCGTCCTCGGTCAAGGTTGTTCGCTTTAGAAGCTCTGCTCTCCACTGCCTGGCGGCAACGGTGTTGGTCACCAAGATCAGAGTGTTTGTTTTTGCTTTCGACATGGCCGCGGCACCGACGATTGTCTTACCTGCACCACACGGCAAAACCACTACTCCGGAACCGCCTTCCCAAAACTTCTCAACGGCTTTCGACTGATAGTCGCGAATGTTCCAGCCGCTTTCATCCAGGGCAATCGCGTGAGGTGCTCCGGGCGTATAGCCGGCTAGGTCTTCGGCTGGCCAACCGAGTTTTAGCAGCTCTTGCTTGAGAGAGCCCCTGGCAAAGGCAAGCACTTCGAAGCTGTCTTCTGAGACCCTAGGGCCCAAGAGGGCTGCAATTCTGGGGCTTCTGGAGGCCTCCAGCAAGATCGCCGCCGATTCACTGGTTAGCAACAGAACCCCATCAGGGCTTCTTCGAATCACAAGTTTGCCGTAGCGATCCATGGTCTCGGTGATATCCACCCTGACCGAGGAGGGGATTGCGAACTTTGCGTACTTGTCTAGAACCCCCAATACGTAGTCACTGCCGTGACCGGCAGCGCGGGCGTTCCAAAGCCCGAGCTTGGTAATTCGGTAGGTGTGTATATGCTCTGGTGCTCGCTCAAGCTCAGCAAAGATTGCAAGATCGTGCCTAGCATCAGAAGCCTGTGGGTGATTTACTTCGAGAAGCGCAGTTTTATCGCTTTGAACAATTAGCGGCCCGTTAGTCATCATTAGCCAATCAGTATTGAGGTGATGGCGGATACAGGAAGGGTTCGTTCAATGTCAGCCTTGCGATCACGAGCTCGAAGTCTGCCGTTGGCAATTCCAATTGGCTCGAGAAGAAAGTCCATGATCTTGCCATTGGCGTTGATTTGTACTTGCAGTGTGCTTTTGGTCTTTAGGGCAAGCAGAATCTTTCTTTCCATATCCGATGCAGGTGCTGCATCGGCCATCTCAACATCCTGAGCGCGTAATCTCTCGATCTGTTGCAAAAACACAGCGGACTCGTTTGGGCTCTTGTGAATCGAAGACGGTGCAATAACCTTGCCTTTGTCATCAACTAGAACCGCAAGGTATCCACTCTCGCGAAGCGAGTGATAGAGCGCCTGTGCATCCAGCGGTGAAGTGATTCCTTGTGGCCTTGCCTCGAGCATCAAGGGCTTTAGTTTTGAGTCCATGGTGATCTGCTTGGCAAGGAGCTCATCGCTGGAGGTAAGCAGGCTTCCCTTTTCTTGAGCGGTGATCTTCAGTCTTCCAAATCGCTCAGCTGTTTCTCTAATCAGGTAGTCAACTGGCTGAGGAAGGGATGACCCATTGAGTTTTTGAAGCAGCTGACGAATCTGATTTTCGGTTAGCCCCTCTTCAAGACCACAGCTGATACTGAGCGGGGAGATTCGGTAGCTGGAGGCTAGGCCGATGCTCTCGGTGTCAGCGAACTTTCGAAGCTGGACTTCCAGGGAGCTAGCTAACGGCCCCGGGGTGATTATTGAAAGGTCAGCTTGGATGATGATCCGCTCCTGCTGGGTTGGAAGCCTAGATTCCAGGGCTTTGGCAGCTGGAGCGAGTTTGTGAGAAAGAACATCGGTTAGCCAGCTGGCTGGGGTTCCCGCTGAGCTAAGGCCTATCTGATCGGCCATCTCGGCTAGGCGATTGATTCTTGAAGCAGGAGCAAGGGTTGAAAACGGAAAGCTAATTTGGATGATGTCCTTTAGCTTCTTTGACTTATGAGCGGTTAGTTGAGTTAGAACTTCTTTTGAACCCGCCGCTCCAAGCATCGAGCCCCACGCCTCACAAAGAATCAACCAGCGAGCTTTGGGGCTTGCGGTGATCCAGCTATCGGCAAGGGAAGTGGGCTGAAATCTCTTCTCGCTCGCCGAAACCAAACCAGCTACTTTTGCTAATTCGAATATTGTCTTGACGTACTCTTTAGATTTTCCAAGATGAGTCGAGGCACGCTTGATATCTGGAAGTCCTAGAGATCCCTTTGCCACTTCGCGAACTAGGTGTTGATCTAAATCAAAAATCAATTCAGTGACTGCTTGCATCGCTTCGAAGGCGTGGATGCCACAGTCAAGATCGATAGCTTCCTGATTCGTTTCTAGATTCTCGTCCGAAACCACGCTCAGGGAAGAAGTTCTTGGTGATTCACTAAGGCGATCTTTGAGCCAGTCGTAGACGGCAGGCTCATCGGTACTCCAGATAAGTAGCTCCCGGCCTAAAAGACCCACCTGCTCCTTTGAAACTTTCTCGCTGGCAACTATGGACCTGAGCGAGGCAAGCATTTGGTTTGTAATACCAGCCACGGTCAGAGCTTGTGATTTAGGAGCTAAGAGCGCATTGGCTAGATCGAAGAAGTCTTTGTAGTCGCTTAGCGAGAGCCCGCGCTCATGCACAACAAGACCCAAGGTGGCATCGGGGGCCGACCGGAGCGCGGTTGCTAGGCGGTAGAGGTCGCTCACCTTTTGTTTTCGCGTCCCTTGCGGCGAAGGGCCAAGCCGAGCAAAACCATGATCAAGATGAATCCAGCTGGCATGCCAAGGAGTGGGATTTGGGCGAAAATCGCAAAATTCGTTGTTGAACCAAAGAAGCTGGCAATCAGGGTAATCATGATCGATACCAGGGACAGGCCGATGATTCCAGCCCCCATGTAGGCGAGGGTTGTTTCAAGCCTGGATGGGCCAGAACCTTGAGATTTAGTCATCCTTATAGGATACCTGAGCTTTGGAGCCTGTGCCTCGGGGGTTTAAACCAAAAGGGTTCAGGCGGTTGGTAAAATGAAGATTCCCTAGAAAGAGGTACCCAATGCCAACCGGCAAAGTGAAGTTCTTCGACGAAGAAAAAGGCTTTGGCTTCATCGCATCCGATGAAGGCCAAGAGGTTTTCTTGCACATCAGCGCCCTGCCTGAGGGCGTAAGTGAAGTAAAGCCTGGAACCAGGGTCGAGTTTGGAATTGTCGATGGCAAGAAGGGCGCTCAGGCGCTTTCGGTTCGCGTACTCGAGGCACCTCCATCGCTAGTAAAGATGTCTCGAAAGCCAGCCGATGAGATGTCGGTAATCGTTGAAGACTTGATTCGCTTACTGGATAACATCGGCGGGGGACTAAAGCGCGGCAAGCAGCCAGAACCGGCTCAGGGTAAAAAGATTGCAGCCTTGCTTCGCAAGCTTGCTGAAGAGCTAGATGCTTAAGCGCCTCAAAAAACCTCAGCACCAGGGCTTTGCCGAGAAAGCTGCCAAGGAGTCTGCTCCGGTTGGTGGAGTAGGCAAGTTTCTAGGAACCGTAGACGAGGAAGCTAACGTCGTTAGCTACCGTTTCCAAGCCAACATGAAGCAGTACCTGGGCTGGGAGTGGAACGTAGTTGTGTTCCAGGCCAAAAAAGCAGACCCAACAATCTCTGAAGTTGTTTTGCTACCGGGTAAAGAAGCTATCGTCGCACCAGACTGGGTGCCCTGGTCCGAGCGTCGCGCAGAGTTAGAAAAATCTGAGGCTAAAGATTTACCGGTTTCGGACCTTGAAGAATCCGAAGATGCCAAGGCCGATACCGAAGATGCAGGTAAGCGTCCACCACTCGGGAAGAGGCTCAGGAAGCGTTTGGTTAAGAAACAAGATAACGCCAAGGGCAAGAAGCCACGCAAGGGTGCCAAGTAAGACAGCCAGAGAAGCGTTTGATTCAATCGGCTCAGGATCAGGCTTAGCCTCAGAATCCTTCACTCGAAATTTCATCAGCCAAGCTCCGCTACTACGTAATCGATGCAGGCAATTAGTGCCTCGATGTCAGCTTGGTCGGTTGATGTGAAAGTTGCAACTCGAAGCTGGTTTCTTCCAAGCTTGCGATAAGGATCCACATCTACCACACCGTTGGCACGCAGCACCTTTGCAATCTCAGCTGCGTCGATTGACTCATCGAAGTCGATTGTTACAACTACCTGGGAGCGGTGCTTCGGGTTAGCAACAAATGCGCTCGCGAAGCTAGAAGCATCAGCCCAGTTGTATAAAAAGCTGGAAGATGCCTTGGTCTTGGCATCAGCCCAAGCTAAGCCACCGGATTGGTTGATCCATTTGATCTGTTCGTTGAGCAAAAACAGGGTAGAAATCGCTGGGGTATTTAGGGTCTGGTTCAGCCTTGAGTTATCGATAGCAATCTGGAGAGACAAGAACTCCGGGATATAGCGATCTGTGGCGGCGATCTTGGCTGCGCGATCTAGAGCCTTTGGGCTCATCATTGCTAGCCATAGACCTCCATCAGATGCGAAGTTCTTCTGAGGTGCGAAGTAGTAAACGTCGGTTTTGGCAGCGTCAAAGTCGATACCTCCGGCAGCTGAGGTGGCATCGGTCATAAAGATGGCATCACTGTCCGCTCCGGCGACCTTTTCAACGGGGGTGATTACTCCAGTTGAGGTCTCATTCTGCGGGTATACATATGTATTGATTCCGGAGGCTGCAACTAGTTCGGACCTGGATCCAACCTCACCCTTCTGGATATCTACCGATCCCAAAAACGGGGTAGCTAGGGCCTTGGCAAATTTCGCCCCGAACTCACCATGAACCAAAGCTTGAGAGTTGCCCTCGGCCAAGGAGTAGGCGGCGACATCCCAAAAAGCTGTTGAGCCACCATTTCCCAGCACTATTTCATAGCCAGCTGGGGCGCGAAAAAGCTCGAGAAGGCCGCTTTGAACCTCAGAAACCATGTCCTTTATGGGTTTTTGGCGGTGGGAGGTGCCCATAAGCTTCGCCCCCGCAGAACCAAAGGCGGCCAGCTGTTCTGGGCGTAATTTGGACGGCCCGCAGCCAAAACGGCCATCTTTGGGCAGTAATTGGCTTGGAATCACGATTTCGGGCATATCCATGAGTTTAGTAGCCTGCGAGTTTCCCGATAGCGGCCCGTGGCGGGTTGCGCCAGAAATTCATGGGTTAGAATTGCCAAGCTGTCCAAATCAATCCATTTGGATGGTCGGATCTGAATTGTTTCCATCGCCTGGAATCAGATCTTTAGAACTTATAGTTTCGATTCAGGACTG
>CAYVZV010000030.1:0-8379 GCA_964456485.1 uncultured Rhodoluna sp.
CGACCAACCATGCCCTTGATGATGCGCTCCTGAGAAACCTTGGAGCCCTTCATGTTCAAAGACTCAATGGTCTTACCGTCACGCAGGATTGTGGTGGTGTCAGCGATCGCCTCAATCTCGTTGAGTTTGTGAGAGATGATGATCGAGGTGATTCCCTGACCCTTTAGGTGGCGTAGAAGATCAAGTAGATGGGCTGAGTCCTCATCGTTTAGAGCAGCTGTTGGCTCATCCAGAATCAGAAGCTTTACGCGCTTGGAAAGTGCCTTCGCAATTTCAACTAGCTGCTGCTTACCAACACCAACATCCTTGATCGGAAGGTTTGGGTCTTCCTTCAGCCCAACTCTTGCCATCAGGCTGGATGCTTCCTGGTAGGTCTTGTTCCAGTTGATTAGACCAAAAACGTTCTTGATTTCGTTGCCCAAGAATATGTTCTCGGCGATTGAAAGGTAAGGGCTCAGTGCAAGCTCCTGGTGAATGATTACGATGCCCTGAGCTTCGCTGTCGCTGATGTTGGAAAACTTTCTAACTTCGTTTTCATAAACGATGTCACCGGTGTAGCTACCGTATGCGTACACGCCCGAAAGGACTTTCATGAGCGTTGATTTACCGGCGCCGTTTTCGCCACAGATGGCGTGGATCTCGCCTCTCTCGACTTTGAGTGTTACATCGTCGAGGGCCTTCACACCTGGGAAGGTCTTGGTGATGCTATTCATTTCCAGAATGGAGTTGGACGCCATTGTTATCTCCCGACTCTGAGTTAGTTCTACAAATCTACTTTAGAAAATCCTTACCCGTGAGCCCAAGGGCCCACGGGTAAGGATTTAACTAGCTTCTACTACGGAAGTACTAGGTCGGCCTCGTTGATGTAACCAGAGTCGATCAATAGTTCCTTGTAGTTGTCAACAGTTACGATGTACGGGGTTAGAAGGAATGATGGAACAACCTTTACTCCGTTGTCGTAAGTGGTGGTGTCGTTAACTTCAGGCTCTGCACCGTTCAAGATAGCAACTGCCATAGCAACTGCAACCTTCGCTAGTTCGCGAGTGTCCTTGAAGATGGTTGAGTACTGCTCGCCATCTAGCATCGACTGAACAGATGCAGTTTCTGCGTCCTGTCCGGTGATGGTAGGCAGAGTGTCCTTGGTGTAACCTGCGTCAACCAAAGCTGCGATAACACCGCGGCTTAGACCGTCGTATGGAGATAGAACACCGTGTAGTGTGTCGTCAGCGTAGTTTCCAACCAAGATGTCTTCCATACGCTTCTGAGCTACAGCGCCGTCCCAACGAAGGGTTGCAACCTGCTCGATGGTTAGCTGACCAGACTTAACAACTAGAACACCTGAATCGATCAGCGGCTGAAGAATGCTCATCGCACCGTTGAAGAAGAAGAATGCGTTGTTGTCATCTAGTGAACCAGCAACAAGCTCAATGTTCCATGGGCCTGCTGCGTTAGGGCCGTCAGCTGAGGTTGAGTCCTCAGATGCGTAAACGCCCATACCAACTAGTAGTGATGTTGCCTGCTGAACTCCAACCTTGAAGTTGTCAAAGGTTGCGTAGTAGTTCACGTTGGCGCTGTCACGAATCAAACGGTCGTAAGCGATAACTGGAACGCTTGCGTCAGCTGCTGCCTGTAGAACGTCAGTTAGCTGAGTTCCGTCGATGGCTGCGATGATTAGAGCCTTTGCGCCCTTGGTCAACATACCCTCAAGCTGTGATACCTGGGTAGGAATGTCGTCTTCTGCATACTGCAAGTCAACGGTGAATCCCTGTGCTTCTAGCTCAGCCTTGATGGACTCGCCGTCGCTGATCCAACGGGTTGATGACTGGGTAGGCATCGATACACCGATTAGACCGCCTTCAGCGGAGTCTGTGGTTGTGGCTGCACAACCTGAAAGAACTAGTGCAGCAGCGGCAGCTACAGCAGCAATTCTTGTGATTTTCTTAAGCAACTGTGTTGTTCCTTTCGATTTGCCGACTGGACCAGCCGAACACTTTTTTCTCAGTAGCGTCCATCCCAACTGAGTTGACCGAAAAGCCTTTTTGCAAAAACCAACCGGTCGTCCTCTTATAGATAGTGCCTCCACCAAGCTCGAAAAATCGAATTTAGGTGAACGCTCACATCTTGAGGGCACCACTAGTTTGGCACCTTTTTGGGGCCTAGGTCAGCGGTTTTTGGTTACTGTCCGTAAACGTTTTGGTAACGATTAAATAACCGGTCTATGGCGTCCTGGGGCAGTCTTTTGGGGCTTCCTAGCCCCTTGGCCAGGTGGGCTGATTTGGCAACGTCCTCGCACATAACCGCTGCCTTTAGGGCTGATTTGGCGTCCTTGCCTATGGTGAAGACCCCGTGCTGGGCCATCAGGACCGCCTTGGAGCGGTGTCCGGTGAGGGTCGAGACAATGCCCCGCCCGATCGAATCGTCCCCGATTTCGGCAAATGGGCCCACTGGGATATCTCCCCCGAACTCGTCGGCGATTGCGGTCAAAATGCAAGGAATTGGCTCGTTCACGGCCGCGAAAGCGCAAGCGTAGTTGGAGTGGGTGTGAACCACACCGCCAACCTCAGGCATGTTCTTGTAGACGTAAGCGTGAGCGGCAGTGTCGCTGGATGGGGCAAAATCTCCGTCAATAACATTGCCGTCGAGGTCACAGTAGACCATGGACTCAGTTGTGAGCTGCGGATACATCAGCCCGCTTGGCTTAATCAAGAAGCCACCCTCGACGCGCTGAGAGATGTTTCCGCCCGACCAGACCACAAGACCTGCATCGAATAGCTGATGGTGCAAATCAAGAAGCGAGGCACGCTGTTCCAAAAATTTAGCTGACACGTGATGCCTCTCTTCTAAGTTTCTTCAAGCGCTTCATAACATCGTTAGCTCCGCGGCCAAAGTAGTCGTGCAGGGTTTCATACTCTTTATACAAAAGATCGTATGCCTTGGCGCGCTCTTCATTTGGTTTGTATAGCGCAGGTGTCACACTTCCCATTGCATCTGATGCTTCCAAGACAGAAGCGTAAGCACCAGCTGCAACAGCAGCGTGAATTGCAGAGCCCAATGCAGGTCCCTGCTCCGAGTTGATAACACTCAGCGGAAGCCTTGTGATGTCCGAGTACAGCTGCATCAAGAATTTATTCTTCAGCAACCCACCGGCAACAATAAACTCGGTGACCGGAATTCCAGAGTCACGGAAAGTCTCAACAATTTTTCTGGTTCCAAAAGCAGTTGACTCCAAAAGAGCACGGTAGCCATCTTCTGCCTTGGTAGTTAAGGTTGCACCAATCAAAACACCAGATAGTTCGTGATCAACAAGAACCGAACGGTTTCCTGAATGCCAATCGAGCGCAACTAGACCATGCTCACCGACGTTTTGCTCCGCCGATAGATCGGTTAAGTATTCGTGAATAGTCTTGCCAAGTTTCTTGGCTTCTTCGAAGTAATGGCCTGGGACCTGGTTGTTTACATACCAAGCGAAGATGTCTCCAACTCCAGACTGGCCAGCTTCGTAGCCGAAGTAACCAGAGACAATGCCGCCATCAACCACGCCACACATACCCGGAACCTCTGCGAGCTTGTCCCCGTTCATGACGTGGCAGGTCGAAGTTCCCATGATCGCAACCATTTGGCCAGGCTTGGTGGCCTTGGCGGCAGGGGCTGTGACGTGAGCATCTACGTTGCCAACGGCTACGGCGATGCCCTCCGGAAGGCCTGTCCAGGCGGCAGCCTGGGCAGTTAGGGTTCCCGCCTTATCGCCCAGCTGACCAATTTCATGGTCAATCTTTTTGGCAAAGGAGGCAAAGTCAGGGTTTAGGGCTGCAAAGAATTCTTCTGATGGGTACTTGCCATCCTGAAGGTTGCCTTTGTATCCGGCAGTGCAGGCATTGCGGACGTAGTTTCCAGAAAGCTGCCAGATGATCCAGTCGGCAGCTTCCACGAAGCGATACATGAAGTCATAAATTTCAGGGTCTTCTTCAAGCAGCTGCAAGCCCTTAGCGAGTTCCCACTCCGATGAAATCTGTCCGCCATAACGTGGCATCCAGTACTCGTTCATCGATCTAGCAGTTTCGTTGATTCGATCGGCTTGTGGCTGAGCTGCGTGATGTTTCCAAAGCTTTACGTAGGCGTGTGGTCGGTTTTTGAATTCTGGAAGATTGCTAAGCGGTGTGCCATCTTCAATCACCGGCACCATCGTGCAAGCGGTGAAATCGGTTGCGATACCAATTACTTGTGCTGGATCAATTCCGGCCAGCTTTACAGCAGCAGGAACAGCGTTTTTCAGAACCTCGACGTAGTCGTTTGCATCTTGCAAAGCCCAGTCAGGAGGAAGTTGTTCGCCGGAGGAATTAAGTTTTTGATCCATCACAGCATTTGGATAATCAAAAGCAGAACTAGCTAACTCTTCACCATCGGAGACTCGAACAACTACGGCTCTTCCGGAAAGGGTCCCGTAGTCAACCCCGATTACAAACTGCTGGTCTTTCATCGCATTTTCCTTCTGTTAACAAATCATGTTAGCGATAACAGCCAGCGACTAGAAACCCAGCTAGTAAACAGAAGGGCTGGCGGTGGAATCGCGAATGATTAGATCCGGAATCAATCGGTCGTGGCCTAAATGGCGATGGCCATTTATTGTGTCCAACAAAAGCGCCATGGCACGGGTTCCCAGGGTCTCAAAGTCTTGACGAACGGTGGTTAACGGAGGAGAGAAGTAAGGGGTCTCTGGAAGATCATCGAAGCCCACGATGCTGATGCGCTCCGGCACCGAGATTCCCCGAAGCCTGAAGGCATGAAGCAAACCCATCGCCAGATAATCATTGGCGGCAAAGATAGCTGTGGTCAGTGGCTGATCGATATTCAGCTGCATTCCAATGCGGTAGCCAGTATCGATGCTCCAGTCGCCATCGATGATGTTTGGCACCAGTGAGGCATTTAACATCGCTGAGCTGTATCCAGAAATTCGTGCGTTGGTTTCAAACCACTGCTTCGGACCGCTGATGTGAACGATTTGTGTATGACCTAAGTCAATTAGGTGGTTCGTTGCTGAAGTGGCCCCTGCAAAGTTATCCATCGATACGGCTTGCTCGTCCATGCGGTACATGCTGTCGATGGTGATAACCGGAATTCCACGAAGTCTGTCGCGGGCGATATCAACTGCGGTTGTCTGCGGAGTAACAACCACCAGACCTTCGATTCCCAACTTCTGAAGGTAATCAATTCCTTCGGTAATGGACGCAGGAGATTCTGGATCGATGCTGGCAGTGACTGCAAAGTATCCGCCCTTGCGAGCAGTTTTTTCAAGTCTGTGAACTGTGGTTGCAGGTCCTGTGAAATCAGTGTCGGACGCCAAGACTCCAACGATGTTGGATTTGGAAGTGACAAGCGCTCTAGCGGCAAGATTTGGGCGGTAGCCCAATTTCTCCATGGCTTGCTCAACGCGTTCGCGAGTTTCGGGCTTCATTCCCTGGTAGTTGTTGATTACACGCGAGACAGTCTGGTGTGAAACTTCGGCAAGTCTTGCAACATCGTAGATGTTCGGCTGTTTCGAATTAGCTGCCATTAGTCAGCGCTTTCTGAAACTTTGAAAAGCATTCCTGAACTGTTTTTTCCCAAGCAGGCTTTTCTTGCTCGTTGAGGGTCTTGCTGCAGCTGAGGACAATATCTGTTCCGTCTTTTCTCTCGGTCAAGCGAAAATCTAGCTCCCCATGGTACTCGGTCAAGAAAATCACACGCTTTGGGATATCAATGCGGGCGTAGGTGCCGCCGTAGTTTTCCCCGTCGAGGGTGAATTTCAACTTGGCTCCCAAGCGAGCGTCGAATTTTGTGAAGGAAACCAGCCAGCTCTCCACCCCCTGCTGGGTGGTCAATAGCTTTAGAACCTTTGGAATCAGAAGATCGCTTGATAATTCGAAGACCTGGCTGGCCGTCGGTCTTGACTCATCGCGTTTCGGGGAAGGCCTAAAGCCAACCCAGCTATCGCTCACGCGTTGGGCCTTTCGGTGGCCTGGAAGGTGTAACCGGAAACTGCGAACAGCATCGCGAGGGCTGAGTGGGATAAGAACAGTGTGGTTCCAACAACGCTGAACCAATCACCGCCAAGAAGTGGGTTTAACCAGATCAGTGAAACTGGAAGAAACAAAAATGCGATGTAAGCCTTGGCCTGAATTCCCATGACCATGGCCCAAAGACTTGCGCCTATTGCAAGAAATGCCATGTAGCTTGGGTAGCCATCTGTGACAGCAACAAAGGTTTCGAAGCCAAGCAAAAAGGCAACTACCAGCGCGATGATGTTCGGGCGTGGTTTAGCTGGTCTTTTGCCAAGCAGCGACCATTTGAGCTTTGCTTCCATACTCAAACTTTAGCCGAGCAAAACAATTTGCAGGCTAGAGATTTAGCGAAGTGGTTCAGCTAAGCGATAGTAAGCGCTTGAGAATGCCAACTCCTTGCGGAATGAGCGCAGGTTGGTGTCCTGATCAATTTGAACCAGCTCAGTTTTTGCAATTCGAGCGAAGTCCTCAAGGGTCTCGTTAGAAACTGAGTTAGTCAGCACAGTGTGGTGGCTACCGCCAGCTAGCATCCATGCCTCAGCGGATTCAGCAAGCGAAGGCTTTGGCTCCCAAACCGCTCTTGCAACTGGAAGCTTTGGCAAATCTTCAGTTGGCTCGACGATCTCGATTTCGTTCGAAATAATGCGGAAGCGATCGCCCATATCAACGAGACATACAACTCGACCGGAGGCTGGAGTTGCTGTAAAAACCATACGGACTGGATCTTCCTTGCCACCGATTCCAAGCGGGTGGACTTCAATCTTTGGTTTTGCCTGGGTAATGGTTGGGCAAACTTCGAGCATGTGAGCTCCAAGCACCTTTGGCGTGCCAGGGCCGAAGTGATAGGTGTAGTCCTCCATAAAGGAGGTACCGCCACCGGCTTTGGTCATTGACTTCATGATTGCCAACAGAGCTGAGGTCTTCCAGTCACCCTCGCCACCAAATCCGTAGCCATCTTCCATCAGGCGCTGAATTGCAAGTCCTGGTAGCTGACGCAAATCACCAAGGTCTTCGAAGTTGCTAGTTAGAGCATCGAAGTCTCCAGCTTCCAAAATCTTTCGCAGTGCAAGTTCAATCTTTGCTCCGTAGACCAAAGACTCATGGCGAGCGCCGCCAGCTTTTAGCTCCGCAGAAACGTCATAGAGCTCTTCGTACTTCTTTGTTAGAGCTTCGGCATCCTGATCAGAAACTTTCGCAACTTCATCAACCAAGGTGTTGACGCCAAATTGTTCAATTGACATTCCAAACTGCATCTGAGCCGATACCTTGTCACCGTCAGTGACTGACACGTATCTCATGTTGTCGCCGAAGCGAGCAAGCTTTAGGTTTTGAGACTTGTTCCAGCCGATGCAGGCATAAACCCAAGCGTCAACGCGGTCCTTCACGGACTGCTCGCTTGGATGCCCAACAACGATCTTTCTTGCAATCGCCATACGTGAAACCATGTGTGCATACTCACGATCACCGTGTGCTGCCTGGTTCAGGTTCATAAAGTCCATGTCAATCGTGGCCCATGGAAGTGACTGACCTGCTTGGGTGTGTAAGTGCAGAAGTGGCTTGCCCAGAGCATCAAGTCCTGCGATCCACATCTTGGCTGGAGAGAAAGTGTGCATCCAGGTAATAACGCCAATGCAGTTGTCATCCGCTGTGGCATCGAGCATGGTTCGCTTGATGGCATCTGGGGTTTTTAGAACTGGCTTCCAGACCAGCTTGACCGAAGAGCTGATGCCCTTGGCTAGCTCCGTGGCGACCTGCTCAGACTGTGCTGCTACTTCTTTTAGGGTCTGCTCACCGTATAGGTTCTGGGATCCTGTTAGAAACCAAATCTCTTTTGCTGTTGTTGGCAATTCCGTCATCCTCTTAGTTAGTACCTGCACTGTCCCAGTCATACTAACCCGCCACGGTCAGAGCCAAAAAGCCCCTATTGCCCCTCAAATGCGCCTCGGCCCAGGATTCATTGCCGACGGGCGCTAATTCCAGTATTGTTTTTCCTAATACCTTTCAACCCAAGGAGCAAACGCCATGTCAGAACTGCGAATCTCGCACTCTGCTGGTTTTGCTATGGGTATGCCAATGATGTCTATGGAGCGAATGCTCTAGACGCTTAGCTTCTTACGTGTTTCTTAACGGTGAACTAAGCCGCGAGGGTGAAGCCTCGCAAAAACCCTTTTCAACCAAATAGGTCATACATAAAAAGGTGAAGTCAATTGGCTATAGCGCAATCAATCCAACCGGATGCCCCGAAGGTCTCCCCTGCTTCAGTTTCGATCACTGAGGTAAACAAGCACTTCGGCAAGGGCGTCAAAAGAGTCGATGTTCTAAGGGACATCAACCTAGAAAT
>CAYVZV010000031.1:0-8101 GCA_964456485.1 uncultured Rhodoluna sp.
TTTTGGTCTACGACTCATACTTGTAGTATAAATACTATGTAGCAATAATGCAACATTTCAAAGACAAAGAAAAAGCCCCCGCTAGCGGTGCCGGCGGGGGCTTTTTCTGTGTAGAAATTAGTCTCGAAGAGCCTTAGCCATTTCCCTAAAGCTCTCGACCATCTTGTTCATGTCTTTTTGGGTGTGTGCGAAAGAAACCAACCACTGCTCATCAAGTCCCGGAGGGGTGATGATGCCACGGTTAACGCCCCATAGCCAGCTCAGCTCAGCGATACCAAAATCAGTTGCCTTGAAATCGCGGTAGTTGCGAACTGGAGTTGGTGACCAGATAACTGCACCCTTAACACCAAAGCCGACGGTGTGTGCAGGAAGTGCATACTCATCGATGATGGCGTCCATCATATCCAGGGTGTCGTTGTTGATCTTTTCTGCTGCAGCCAGTGCTTCATCGGTTGCAATCTCATCAACTGCAATTACCGCTGCCATAACCAGTGGGTTTCCGTTGTAGGTACCAAAGTGAGGCATACGTCCGTCAACAACGGTCTGCATGTATTCCTTTTTACCTGCAAAGGCTGCAACTGGAAGACCGCCACCGATGCTCTTAGCCAAAGTGATTAGATCAGGCTTTACTCCAACGCGCTTAGCTGCTCCAGCAACTCCCGCGGTTAGACCAGATTTCACTTCGTCAAAGATAAGTGCGACTTTGTACTTATCGCACAACGCACGCACACCCTTTAGGTAGCCCTCGTCAGGCAAGATGATCGAAAGGTTCTCGATGATCGGCTCAACCATGAAGCAGGCAATCTTCTTCGAATCCTTCTTCAGGATTTCCTCGAGTCGGTCAAGGTCGTTGTAGGGAACTACAAACACCTCGCCGCCTTCTGCTTCTTGTGGGTAGTAAGGCTTCGGTGCTTTGGCAGGACCAATCTTGTCTAGCGGTGCCTTCACTGAAACTAGGAGAGGGTCATAGCCTCCGTGGTAGCCACCTTCAACCTTGATGATGGCCTTCTTGCCAGTGGCAGCTCGTGCTGCACGAATCGCATACATCGTTGACTCGGTGCCCGAGTTGGTGAAGCGAAGCATGTCAACGTCGAAGCGCTTCTGGAAGCGCTCGGCTGCCTCGGTCGCAATTACGGATGGGGTTACAAATAGGGTTCCGGTTGAACGCATGGCCTTTTTGACCGCGCGAACAACGTGCTTGTTGAGGTGTCCAACCAACATCGCTCCAAAGCCCATAGATAGATCTAGTAGCTTTCGACCGTCTACGTCTTTGAAGTAAGCCCCCTTGGCGGAGACGATAGTGAGTGGGTGTGGATCCCAATGCTGGAAGCTTGAGGTAACACCCAGCGGCAACACCTTTGATGCTCGCTTGTTGTGCTCACCTGAAGCAGTTGTCTGAGAACGGAATTTCTTCCATTCTTCAGCAGTTAGTTTTTTAACCCGAGATTCATTTATCGGGGTGTATCTTGCTGGTACTCGCCGTCTACCGGCTGAATCGTGGTTTACGCTCGAAATTTTCGACACGTGTATCACTCCTTCGTGTCCTTCCATTCTCTCCTAGGAATCAAAGAAATGCCAATCCGCGAAAATACTGGCGAGTTTAGGTGATTTTTTTCGAGACTTTAACAAAAACTTTTTGTTTTTAGCGACTTTCTTTGTAAAAAGTCCACAACCCACTTGCTTTTTTCAAAAAGGTCTACTCACTTATTCGTGATTCTTTACAGACCTATTCCAATAGGCTTTTGGACATGAAAGCTGATCTTTTTGCACTGGGCGCAATTGTCTTATGGGCTTCCCTTGCAACCCTTGCTACTTTGCTTTCCGACATCCCACCCTTTCTCCTAACTGGAATTGGTTTAGTAATCGGATCGTTGATCGCACTTCCGCTTTCTGGATTCAAACTCTCCGCCTGGAAAGTTCCGTCAAAGACTTTGGCTGTGGGAATCTATGGCCTCTTTGGTTATCACCTGATGCTTTTCATCGCTTTACAAACCGCCCCTGCAGTTGAGGCCAACTTGGTGAATTACCTCTGGCCGCTTCTGATTGTTGTTTTGGCTCCGCTGTTTAGCAGGCACCTAAAACTCGGTCCCCGTCACACCATCGCAGCCAGCGCCGGATTCACCGGTGCCGCAATTGCCATCGTCTCCTCCGGGCAGGTCTCGGGAGAGTTCGTCTTTCAAGTTGGCTACTTGTTCGCACTAGCTGCAGCGGTTATCTGGGCTACGTATTCGCTCATGACCACAAAGCTGCGCGCTTTCCCGACTTCAGCAATTGGGCTCTTTGGATTGGTGTCTGGTCTTCTGGCTATCGGAGCACACTTCCTCTTGGAGGATCCAGCGGTTATCTCCGCAAGCGATTGGGTACTTCTTGTAATTCTCGGGCTTGGCCCGCTCGGCGGTGCCTTCTACTTCTGGGATGCAGCTCTCAAGATTGGCGACCCAAGAAGAATTGGATTGCTGGCATTTCTAACGCCACTTCTTTCTACAACCATGCTTCTTGTTGTTAGTGGCAGAGAACTTAGCTGGCAGTTGCTGATAGCAACTGCGCTGATTGTTGGTGGGGCTGTTCTAGGTTCAGCATCTGCCCGTGAGCCTAAGCCGAAGAACACTTAAGGCTCTGGGACAATTGTCGAATGCCAGCTAGCCCAACATCGAAACCTAAGAATCCCCTGTTGGATTTGCTATTGAACTTTGTGCGCGGGGTGCTAATTGGAATCGCTGAAATCATTCCCGGGATTTCCGGCGGAACCATCGCACTGATCACTGGTGTCTATAGCCGAATCATCAACTCTGCAGCTGAAGCATTCAAAGGCCTTGGGTTGTTGGCGACTTTCTCAAGAAAGAACTTCGTTCAAGCAGGTGCCAGGTTTAGATCAATGTCCTGGTCACTACTAATCCCAATGTTGATGGGAATGGTTATTGCGCTCTTTGCTGCAGCCGGCGTAGTCGAACCGCTTTTAGACCAGTACCCCACTTTAACTAAGGCTTTATTTGCAGGACTAATCGCAGCATCTCTTGCTGTTCCCATCAGACTCTCTGGTGGAAAATGGGGAATCACGGAGTATGCAATAGCCCTTGTTGCAGCCACAGCAGCATTTGCTTTTACTTCTATCCCCCGTGGCGCGGATCTTGAACCAGGCTTTTTCTTGATCGCAGGCTCTGCGGCAATTGCTGTTTGTGCTTTGGTCCTACCTGGAGTTTCAGGTTCCTACCTGCTTCTGGCCTTGGGAATGTATGCGCCAACAATTGCTGCCGTAAACGATCGAGACTTTGGCTACCTGGGGACCTTTGTCCTGGGAGCTTTAGTTGGATTGGGAATGTTTGTTGGATTGCTGCAGTGGCTACTGCAGCACAAAACAAGAATCACGCTGGTTGTGATGACTGGTTTGATGGTTGGTTCACTAAGAGCCCTTTGGCCTTGGCAATCAGAAACCGGCGAAATCTTGGCTCCAGCCTCTAATGGATTAGTTGAGGTTGCCCTCTTTGCCACTGGAGCTTTGATTGTGGCAGCGCTTATCTTCGCTGAGAAGAAGCTAATCCGCTCCTAGCCCTGGTTGCCTACTGCCTTGACTAAGTAGGGCAGAATGGCAAGGAGAAAGAAGTAGGGCCAAAGAATGAGTGCAACAGCGCGCAAGCCTTGGGTCGCTATGTATACCGTCGCAGGTCTTATCTGGGGCGGTTCTTTTCTTTTTGTTGAATACGCCCTAACAGCTCTAACCCCAATCGGTGTTGCCTTCTGGCGAACAACCTTCGGGGCTCTTGCGATGCTGATCGCGATACTGATTTACCGCTCGAAACTTCCAACCAGCTTTGACGCCTGGAAGAAGATGACCATCGCTGGCATGTTCATGAGCTCGGTTCCATTCACCTTATTTGCCTTTGCCCAGACCTACGTTTCCTCTGCTCTTGCCAGCATCATCAACGCCGTGACGCCCATGGCAACTGTGGTTGTAATGCTGATTGCCTTCAGAAGCGAAAAGCTAAAGCCGCACGTTGTTGTTGGGCTCTTGGTTGGTCTCGTTGGAGTTTTAGTAGTTCTAGGGGTTTGGCAAGGTTTTGGGGATAACGAGCCCCTGGCCATCATTGCCCTTCTGGTAGCAGTGACCTGCTACGGCATCGGTACTCCGTATGTCCGCAAGTACATAGCTCCGCTAAAGCTTTCAACTGAAGTATCTGTTTTTGGCCAGATCGGAACTGCAGCCATCACACTGCTGCCGGTCTATTTGATCTCGGGCCAGTACTTCACCGCTACCCCATCCCTTGCAGCCATTGGCTCAATCATCGCAATCGGTGCTCTAGGTAGCGGAGTTGCTTACCTCTTGTTCTACAAAGTGCTGGATGTGGTTGGAAGCGCGATCGCCGCTTCGGTGACTTACATCACACCCATCATTGCCGTGATCCTTGGCGTGCTGCTACTGAACGAAGAACTGCACTGGTACGAACCAGTGGGTGGCGTAATCGTCATTCTCGGAGCTGCCATTTCCCAAGGAAGCATCCTTACTCTCTTCAAGGGCAAACAGAATGCTTAGGGCAATCAGAGCCTCCAAGGTTGACCTTGTGCTATTAGCCGTTGCTGCCGTCTGGGGAGCGAGCTACTTATCTGCCAAAGCCATCACGCCTTACGCGAGCGTGCCAGCGATGCTCTCGGTTCGCTTTGCCATCGCCACCTTGGCGATGGTTGCTATCTGGCTTATCCGAAGAAGAGCCTTTTCCAAGACCGATCTATTGCTTGGAACACTTTTTGGTCTAACCCAGTCCGCGATCATGAGCGTTGAAACCTATGGTCTGAAGATCACCTCCGCAACCAACGCAGGCCTTCTGATTTCACTCACAATCATCTTCACCCCGATCATGGAATCGGCTTGGAACAAGCGTTGGCTCCCCCGTTCCTTCTTCCTGGCAGCAGTTGGAGCAATCGTTGGTGTTGCCTTGCTGGTGACAGGAAACGGCATCCAGGAGCCGAACCTTGGAGATGTGTTGTTGTTTGTGGCGGCCATCGTTCGAGCAGTTCACGTCACAGCCCAAGGAGTGCTGACAAGAAACCGCGAAGCATCAAGTTTCAACATGATCTTGATGCAGTGCCTGACGGCTACGATCGTGTTCTTTGTTTTTGATGTTCAAGGTGCATTTGATGCGATCGCTACCTTTGGTCCTGCTCAGTGGGCTGGAACGCTCTTTCTGGCACTGTTCTGTTCGGTCTTTGCCTTCGTTGCCCAGCTCTGGGCAATCAGGCAAACCTCTGCTTCAAGATCGACGCTGCTACTTGCAACCGAGCCAATTTGGGCAGTGTTCATTGCTGTTTGGTTTGGCGGTGAGACTCTGGCTTTGATCGGAATTCTTGGAGCGATTGTGATTATCGTCAGCACATACATCGGCCAGGGAATCGAATCCCGACACCGAGAAAAACACGAAGCGGCTCTAAAGAACTAGATCGGCCTAATCGGAAGCTTTAGCGCTCCGGATGCAAAAGCTGGAACTGCAGGATTCTTTGGCTTTACTGAGTCGATAACTTCAAATCTCTCACCAAGAGCAGGTCTAGTGTCCTGCTCGCCTTTGTTAGGCCAGTGAGCAAAAGCCCACTCGGCAAGGGCAGCAATAGACAGCGAAGGGTTAACTCCGGGGTTTGCAGAAAGTGCTGAGCCATCAACGATGTGGAGTCCTGGTTGACCAAAAGCACGAAGATAACCGTCAACCACTCCGTGGTTGGCATCATCGGCTATTACCGCACCTCCTAGGAAGTGTGCGGTTAGTGGAATACCAAATGGTTCTCCAATAACGGCACCTGGTGTTCCGTTCACATCCTTCGCAATTTCCTTGGCCACGGTATGGCCCATTGGAACCCAAGCAGGGTTTTTCTCGCCGTGGCCTTGCTTTGAAGTAATGCCACGCTTCCAGAAGGTTGTAAGTGAGTTATCTCTGGATTGCATAACTAGCAAGATAAGTGTTCGCTCCGGCCAGGTGCGAAGGTTATAGAAGTTTGGAAGTTTTGGAAGGTTCTTCAGGGTCACCCAAATCAACCTAAAGATGTTTGGATCTTGCCCCTTGGGGCCGCTTGCCACAACCGACTGCAGCAGACCCATAAAGCCCGAACCCTTGCCATAGCGAACTGGCTCAATATGCGTATCTTCGTCCGGGAAAACAGAAGATGTGATTGCCGAGCCCGAAGTAAAGTCAGTCTGCTTGCCCTTTGCAACAACGCCGAGCAGGGACTCGCTGTTGGTACGACTCAGTTCCCCAAGCTTCGAAGAAATACCAAGCAGATTTCCCTTGGCTCTAACCGAGTGCAGAAGTTTGGCAGAACCCAATGCTCCTGCAGCTACGACAACCTCTGGGACAGTCAAAGTCTCGGTCTTGCTGAAGAGCTTGTCACTTCGAACGAGAGTTAACTTGTAGCCATCTGAAACCTGTTCGATGTTCACCACTTTGGTTAGCGGCATTATTTCCGTTCCAAGTTTCTCGGCAAGGTAGAGGTAGTTCTTCACCAGCGTGTTCTTGGCTCCGTGCCTACAGCCAGTCATGCACTCACCACAGTTGATACACCCGGTTCGGGCTGGGCCTTGGCCACCGAAGTATGGATCTTCAACGGTTTTTCCTGCCTCGCCAAAGTGAATACCGAGAGGTGCCATCTGGAAAGTGCTTCCAAAGCCCAAGGTGTCGCTGGCTTTTTTCAAAGCCTCATCGGCCGGAGAAAAAAACTTGTTCACTTCAACCCCGAGCATGCGCTCGGCCTGGTCGTAGTAGGGCTCGAGAAGCGCTTGCCAGTTAGCCATGTCCTTCCAGCTACCGGTTGAAAAAAACTTCTGAGGTGGCCGATACAAAGTGTTTGCATAAACTAGCGATCCTCCCCCAACACCAGCACCGCTCATCACTAGAACGTTCTTTAGAAGGTCGATGCGCTGAATGCCCTTGAGGCCAAGCTTTGGAAAGAACAAAAACTTCTTGAGATCAAAGGAACTTTTGGCAAAGTCTTTGTCTTCGAATCTGGCACCAGATTCGATGACCAGGACTTTGTAGCCTTTTTCACTAAGCCGTAGGGCAGCTACTGATCCGCCGAAGCCGGATCCGATTACTGCAACGTCATAGTCCTTTGGCAACTTCCGCCCACTTCTTGTTCTCGTATTGCACCCATGAGCTACTGGGGCTAAAGCCTAGCTTCTCATAAAGCCTTAGAGCCCCGGACTCATTTCCACTGTCCACATTGAGCTCAATAAACTCCCTGCCCTGATCAACCGAATAGTTGATGGCGTGCTGAAGCAGAACCTGTCCTAGACCTAGGCCTTGGAACTTGTGGGCTACGCCAATCAGATCCACGTACCCACCGTTCAGGTGGTAGTTGGCATTAGCCATCTGAACAAAGCCCGCAGGCTCATTTTCATAGAAAGCTAAGAAGCAACCATCGGCGTCCATTGTTCCGGCCGCGGTAGTCTGCTCAATCCATAGATCCATCGGTCTTGGGGCAAAGCCGAAGTGATTGCTGAAGGCATCTTGATGAAGAGCCCACCATGTCTCTAAATCTTGCCGTCCCGAGACAAGCTTGATTTCAACTTTGTCCTTATCTGTAGAGGTCTTGGACGCGGAATCCAAGGTGCGCCTCATTCGCCAGTAAGTTCGGATGACTTCCATTCCGAATGACTCAAGCGCTTCTCGCATAACTTGATCTTTAGAGTTAACCCCGAATAAGTGCTCGTAGTCAGGATGCACTTCCGCACCGTGCCTCAAGCTCTGAGCTATGACTTCCCTGATTAGATTGCTGCCAGGCCTTGCGTAGACATCACTGAAGAGCTTCTTGCGATTAGAGTCCGGGTTGATTGAGTAAAAGCCGGCGGGCAATTCAGCTGAGTCCAGCACAAGAAAGTTGGCGATGGCTTTGTCGTAAAAGCCTTCGATTAGTTCCCTAGCTTCCTCAACACCCATGGGTGTTGATTCAGGATCGATGGTGAGCTCGTGCTGGTTGACCATGTCAACGACGAGCTGAGCGTCCGAAACTTCGGCTTCTAGAATGCGGTAGCCCACTTGTTTTCCTTAAGGAAGAGCTAGAGGGTTAGCTGGCAATCTCTCCTGAGCAAACCATCTCTGGTGGTACCCGGTCGAAGCTGACATCA
>CAYVZV010000032.1:0-8049 GCA_964456485.1 uncultured Rhodoluna sp.
AAAAGTTCAAGGATGTGCTGACTGTCGTCGGCGTTCACTCACCAAAGTTTGAGTACGAGAAACTTCCAGAATCCGTTGCCGCTGCAATCGATCGTCACGAGATTCATCACCCAGTTCTGAATGATCCCAACATGACTACCTGGCAAAGCTACGGAGTTCGTGCTTGGCCAACTCTGGTCCTTGTTGACCCTAGAGGCGAGATCATCGCCACCTACTCGGGCGAAGGCCATGCTCACGCCATCGAAGCTCTTCTAGAAAAGCTAGTCCCGGAGTACGAATCTTCTGGGGACTTGAGTCGAGGAGCTGGCCTATACAAAGCCCCAGCTCCAAGCTCACTTGCCCTGAAACAGCCAGGCAAAATTGTGGCCGTCCCGGCCGCCTACCGCCCACTTTTGACAGGTGCGGAGCTACTGGTAAGCAACAGCGGATCCCACAACCTAGTTGGACTAACGGTTGACAACCTGCTGGACCCAGTTATCACTATCGGTGCAGGCGCTAGGGGTTCAAGCGATGGGGACTTTAGCTCGGCAAGTTTTGCAGAGCCTTACGGTGCTGTTTTTCTAGAAGGCGCTTTAGCTGCGAAGGTGGGTGCCCACCTCTTGGTTGCCGACACCGCTAACCACTTGATTCGTGCAATCAACCTAGAAACCAAAACTGTTTCAACCATCGCGGGTACTGGTGCTCAGTGGATGCAAGCTGACCCAACAGCAGGTCCTGCGTTGGAAATAAATATTTCAACTCCATGGGACATTGAAGTTCTTGACGGACTGTTGCTGATTGCAATGGCCGGCGAACACAGAATTTGGAAGTACGATTTCGAAACTAAATCACTCGGCATCTTTGCTGGAACAACCAACGAAGGTCTAGTTGATGGCAAGCTGGAAGAAGCTTGGTTCGCGCAGCCTTCAGCTTTAGCGCAGTCAAGAATTACACCTGGAAAAATCTGGCTGATAGACGCAGAGACCTCTGCACTTCGCGCAATAGAAAGTGGCAAGATTTCTTCCCAGATCGGTAAGGGATTGTTTGACTTTGGTCACGTCGATGGACCGGCTGATCAAGCACTGCTTCAACACCCACTCGGTGTGATTGAACTTCCAGATGGCAATCTACTTATTGCCGATACCTATAACCGTGCCATCAGAAAGTACTCCCCTTCAACAAACGGTGTTTCGACAATTGCCAGAGATCTTTCTGAGCCAAGCGACATCGAGCTTGTTGAAACAACTGACGGACCCAAGCTTGCGGTAGTTGAAGCAGCTGCTAACCGAATTACTCTTTTGCCAATTGAGGCTGGGGCACTCGTTCAGGGCGATGCAATGCGAACTGCAAGACCAGCTCTTGCTGTTAAGCCAGGCGAGCTCAGCATTGATGTGACCTTCAGTGCTCCCCCGGGACAAAAACTTGATGACCGCTATGGCCCATCTACCTATCTGGTTGTTAGCTCTACCCCTAAAGAATTACTGCTCGAAGGTGCCGGAAATTCCACGGAGCTTGTTAGACGGATTGTCCTAAACCCAGAGATCACTGAGGGAGTGCTTCATGTGGCGGCCAAGGGAGCTTCCTGCGATGAGTCCGACCAGGGTGCTCAGTGCCACATCCACCAGCAAGACTGGGGCATCCCAATCAAGGTTTCTAGGGATGGCTCAAGTACCGTCGAGCTGGTGCTTTCGGGCAATAAGGCTTAGTAACCGCGCTTTAGAAGAGCTGGTAGTCCCAGCAACGTGGCTGCAACCCAAACACTTCTTGGCCGGTACGCAATTCTCCAGAGACCGCCGTGGATAGCAGAAAAGCACTGCAGCTCAGTGGTGGTGTCCTTGTTTGAGTTAGCGGTTGGATCCAAGACATCTCTAACTAGCGCTGCCGCTGCAGCTGATTTAGCAACATCAACTTCAAATGGTTTCACTCCAAAAAGCGGAGCACCTTGGTAGCTGGCTCGAAGGATTTTGTGGCGGAGAACGGAGTTTGTTCTTGCAGGTGGAGAAATCTGATACGAAACTCGGAAGCCTGCGGAGTGCGCAAGGTACGCGCGCCAGCGTTGAGTGCGCTTGGAAAACGAATAACTGGGTCCTTGCTGTTGGACAGAAGCATCAACCAGCATCAGCTTCTCGCCAGATTCGGAATCAAAAAAGATTGGCTTAGCAGGCCTAGCCGCGTTTATCAGTCCTAGGAAGCTATCTCTCAAAATTCGCAGCCCTGAGCGCTTAGAAAATCTTGCGATTTGATCTTGACCAATTGATGCAGGTCCTGGAGTCGAATCAGTAGGAGTTGCAAGCCAGCTAAGGACGAGTTTGTCCTTGGCAAATTCCTGCATTGCTAAATCAGCAAGAGTTTCTTGGACGCCCTGAACTCGTATGTGATTAATCTTCGGGGTGTATGCATAAAGTCCGAGAATGAATTTCGATTTTGCTTGCTTGTAGAGGTGATTCATCCAGCTTGCAATTTCTGAATAGTGCTCGAGCATATCCAAACCCGCAACCTGCGCCAGTTCCTGATCAGACATTTCAGTGAGTGGAGTAGTTCTATCTTGTCGAATTACTGGAACCAACATTGTTCCACCTGAAGTGCGAGCCATAGCGAATAGCTTTTCCCAGGTGCTCGGATTGTTTCTGGCAACCACAGCCACCTCGCCGCCCCAAGCTAACCAGTGCTCGGTTGGTGCAAATTCGGCTGCCCCCGCAACGGCAAATAACAGATTCCCGTCAAGGCTCAGATTTGGATTCTGATCCAAGAATCTAAAGCTTTCAATCAATCCAGGCTCAGCCCAGCCATTTGAGTCCCAATCAGCAGCTAGCTGCGCAAGTGATCCCTGGTTTCTGGCAACGGCGACGGCTTGCTTCTTGCCGGTGCCTCTAACGACAACTGTCTCCACCAGATCTGAGGCAAAGCCTTTGGCTACAGCCTCAGAAAGGATCTGACCTGAGTCTGTGTGAAGGTGGGCGTGAAATTCTGCCAAGCCTGCAGTTGCCATCTTGGCTAACTGCTCTGGAGATCTACCTTCTTCTATTGCAAGTTGTCCGTAGAGGCGGATGTACCACTTTCTCCAGTTTGGGGCACCAGTAATGTTCTGAAATAGCTCGCGGTTGTCTTTGGCAGCTGCAGCCAGAGTGCGCCGTGCAAACTCGGTTGAGCGCACATCAGCGCCAGTTACTGGATCAAGAAATCTAATGGACACGGCTAAAGCCTATTGTCTTTTGGGGAATGCTCGCAGCTTCGCTAGGGTTGGATAACTCAAGGAGAAATCACATGTCAGATTTGAAGTCAAAAAACATCCTCGTTATGGGAGCATCAGGCGTTCTAGGTGGGGCTATCGCTACCAAGCTTGCAGCACTCGGTGCAACCGTGATGGCAACTTCTTCGTCTTTGGAATCAGCCGAGAGAGTTCCTCAGGCTGGCAACCCAAGACTGCTAGTTGATCTGACAAACCCAGAATCAATTCGGGTACTCGTTGACTACTTACTCGAATCCGACGCCAAAATTGATGGAATCGTGAATGCAACCGGTGTTGTTGCATTTGGTAACTTCACCGAACTTGCTCCTGAGACACTCACCAAACTTTTTGCAGTGAACACCACCGGACCAATCCAACTGATTCAGGGATTACTACCGGCGTTGAAGATTTCTGCTGCCTCCGGCAACGATCCGTTTATTGTGAACATCTCGGGAGTAGTTGCCGAATCTCCAATGGCGGGACTTGCTGCTTACTCATCGAGCAAGGCAGCTCTCTATGCTTTCGGTCAAGCTATCTCTCGAGAGCTGAGGAGAGACGGAATCCGAGTAATTGATGCCAGGCCTGGGCACACCGAAACTGGGCTAGCCGGTAGGGCAATTGCTGGGGTAGCACCAGCATTCCCTCAGGGAATGAGCATCGACCAAGTGGCCGATCGAATCGTCAAGGCAATTGCTGAGGATGAGAAGGACCTTCCTTCCAGCGCCTTCTAGGCCCTCCAGCCAGCTATCTGGCTTGTTAGTAAACTTTGGCAAGTGAGCTCAATCAAAAAAGTCAGCGGCAAGTTATTTGACGGCCGTGACATCCACTACTTTGATGACGCTGAATCTTCCCACTCGAGTGAGAAAAAGCCTGACCTTAGAGAACCTGCGGATAGGCCACCACTTGCGGAGCTTAGGCAAGACCCGCTGAACGGTGAATGGATTGCCGTTGCGGCTCATCGTCACACCAGAGCCTTTTTGCCACCAAGCCACCAGTGTCCGCTGTGTCCAACCACAGCCGAGAATCTGAGTGAGATTCCAGACAACTTTGACGTTGCAGTTTTCGAAAACAAAAATCCGGCCTTCGGTGCACTTCCTAGCGGCGTCGCAATTCCCGATCTTTCGCCTGAAAGCACTACAGTTCTCGGTGAGACAAGACCAGCAGTTGGAAGATGTGAGGTTGTAGTTTTCAGTCCTGAGCACGAAGGATCTTTGGGGCAGATGCCAGTTAGCCGAGTGCTAACTGTTCTTGAGGCTTTGGCCGATAGAACTGATGAGCTTCAACGTTTGCCTGGAGTCAAACAAGTTTTTCCTTTTGAAAACCGCGGCCAAGAAATTGGTGTGACCTTGCACCATCCGCACGGGCAGATTTACTCCTATCCATACATCACCCCGAGAACCCAAAAGCTTATGGAGATGGCATCAAAAAACAATTCGTTGTTTGATGACATCCTTGCTTTCGAGAAAGGCTCCGAGCGAGTTCTGGTCGAAACAGAATCTTTCTTGGCTTACGTTCCCTTCGCGGCTAGATGGCCGATGGAGGCCCATCTTCTTCCCAAGCGTCATGTTGCAAATCACGCCGAACTTAGCTCCGACGAAAGAGCAGAACTGGCCGGTGTCTACTCGAGCCTGCTTCGCGCTTTTGAAACCGTCTACGAAACTCCATCGCCTTACATTGCAGCTTGGCACCAGGCTCCGCTATCAGAAGGGGCAAAGAATCTCAGGCTGCAGCTGCAGATCACATCTCCCAGAAGAGCTGCCGACAAACTCAAATACCTGGCTGGTTCAGAATCAGCCATGGGCGCATTTATCGCCGACATCCCAGCAGAAACCATTGCAGCCCAGCTAAGGCAAGCACTTTCTTGACACGGGACACCAAGGCTGCCGCGATAGCTGGCTTTATAAAGCACTTCGGAGCTGAGCCCACTGGCGTTTGGTCCGCTCCAGGACGAGTAAATCTAATTGGTGAGCACACAGACTACAACGAGGGTTTCGTCCTTCCTTTTGCAATCGATCGCAGAACCTACGCTGCCATATCCTCTAGAACCGACGGTATCGCCCGAGTTGCATCAGGTTTTACTGACGAGGTTGTCGAAATTCCGGTTGAACAAATCTCAAAAGATTCAGTATCAGGTTGGTCCGGTTACCCTCTAGGTGTTGCATGGGCCTTAATGCAAGCTGGTGCAAAACCCTCCGGATTTGATTTATACGTTGAGTCAGATGTTCCAGTTGGTGCGGGACTGTCATCTTCAGCAGCAATTGAGTGCTCTGTGGCAATGGGACTCAACGATCTCTGGGACGCAAATCTTGATCGAAGCTCTCTTGCCAAAATTGGTCAAAGAGCAGAAAACGAAATCGTTGGCGCACCTACCGGAATCATGGATCAAACTGCATCGCTGTTTGGAGTGGTTGATCACGTGGTATTTCTAGATTGCCGATCCCTAGTTGCTGAAGCAATCCCGCTTGGGCTTCAGCAAAACTCCCTCGAGATAGTTGTAATGGACACCAAAGTCTCTCACCGACTAGTTGACGGCGGCTACGCTGCGCGCCGGGCAGCTTGTGAAGAAGGGGCCATGAAAATGGGGGTCTCTTCATTGCGCGATCTTTCCGTGAGTGACCTTGGGCGAGCTGAGTTGCTGCTGGATCCATTGGTCTACAAAAGAACTAAGCACGTGGTCACCGAAAATGCCAGAGTGCTTGAAACTGTTGCGCTTCTGAGATCCTCCGGGCCACAGACTATCGGGGAGCTTCTTTATTCTTCCCACGAATCGATGCGCGATGACTTTGAGATTTCAATCGAAGAACTTGATTGTGCTGTTGAGATCGCCATGGGAATCGGTGCTGTTGGTTCTCGCATGACCGGAGGTGGCTTTGGAGGGGCAGCTATTGCCCTGATCCATTCATCGAAAGTGGCGGAGCTAAAGACTGCAGTTTCTAAAGCATTCGAGGCAAGAGGCTTTGCAAAGCCTGAATTGTTCAGTGTTCTGGCTGATGCTGGAGCAAAGCGCGAGAGCTAGATGCTCGGCACGACCTCGATACCGCTATCAATCATCTGATCGACTGCGGCTTCAGTACTGGCTTCTGATACCCCGGCTGTAAGGGAGCTAATCACTCTCACCTTTAGCCCATGGTTTTTGGAATCCATGGCAGAGGCAAGAACACAGTGGTCGGTTGCGATTCCAACAACATCAACTTCATCGATTTGATTTTGCTCTAGTAACTGAGTGAAAGATTGGCCGCTTTTTGTAATTCCCTCAAAAATCGAATAGCCGTTTTGACCTTGTCCTTTGTAGATGTGCTCGTCGATGGCTTCAGTGTCTAAATTTGGATGATATTCCGCACCGGGTGTTTCAGCCACGCAGTGAACTGGCCAGTTGGTTTTGTAGTTCGGATTTTCTCCAGCTTGCGCAAAATGACCAGAGTTGTCATTATCAGCGTCATGCCAATCCCTGGAAGCAACTACCAGGTCGTAGTTTGAGCCTTCCAGAAACTTATTGATCTTTCCTGCAACTGCTGCACCGCCGGAAACAGCCAGTGCTCCGCCCTCACAAAAGTCGTTTTGAACATCAATGATTAGAAGAGCCCTTGGCATCTTGGATTCCTACTCGTTAGATAGATCGTCACCGCAGCGATAGAACGCTGTTGCGAGAGTATCGATTGCATCTCTGACGTCGCTACCAGTATCGCCTAGTGCGTAGATTGCAAAGGTAAGGACTGTTCCATCTTTAGCGTTGATGATCCCATTGAGGGTGTGAACATCAATGATGTAGCCATTCTTGGCCAGGATGTCTCCAGCAGCATCTGCGATATCACCCTTGAATCGACCACCGAGGGTTCCGGATTCACCCGCAATTGGAAGAGATCTCTTGATCTGTCCAAAGTCAGCAAACTCGGCATTGACCAATCTCATGAGCTCCGCCATGAACTTTGGGCTCACCATGTTTAGCTGAGATAAACCAGAAGCATCACGGACTCGAACACCTGTGAAATCAAGACCGGTTGTTCCAAGAGCTCGCTTAAAGGCTGGATCAAAAGACTCGAAGGAGCCATCAAATCCCAGGTCTTTAGAAACAAGCTTGGCGATCATCTCGGACTGGATGTTCTCTGAGCGCTGCAGGATGTAGGTGATCCAGCGGCTCATCGGCTGTGACTGAACTGAACCAATTTCAACAAAGCCCGCTGGTGTTGGACTTTCGACGAGGATTGCTGTCTTGGCAAACTCACCAAGTTCTTTCTTGAACGCTTCTCCAGCGCTCAGTACTGGTCTGCCAGTTCGAGCTGAAGTGAACTGAGCTGGGCGAATACGGTCACCGTCGATTTGCAAAGCAGTGACTTCGGAAATCCAACCATCGGCTTGATCTTTGCGCAGCCATGAGCTTTCCCAAGCTGACCCCGCAAACATTGAAGAATCAAGAATAATCTCATCGATTTGCGTCACGTTGTTCTTCTCAGCCCAGACTCGAACCTGGGTAGCTAAGGTGGAAAGCTTTGGTGCGTCTTTGTAAATTGACTGAGCACCAACCGCAGTTTTGGAAAGCGTTACATCGCCGCCGCCAACAAGTGAGATAACACTCTTGGCTTGTGGGTCAGCCATGACTTTTGTGGTTGCTCGGTAGTTTGGACCGACAGTCATTAGCGCTGCTGCTGCGGTGAGAGTCTTCATAACTGAAGCCGTGGCTGCTGGCTTGTTGGCGTCACGGTCAAATAGAACTTCACCAGTCTCGGCGTTTAGTACTACAGCCTGCAAAGTACCAAGGGAAGGGTTAGCTGCTTGCTCTGCAACGGAGCAGGTGCGAAGGGTGGTTGCTGTTGGTGTAGCACTTGGAGAAGCTGATTCGGAAG
>CAYVZV010000033.1:0-7836 GCA_964456485.1 uncultured Rhodoluna sp.
TGTTTCCATCGCCTGGAATCAGATCTTTAGAACTTATAGTTTCGATTCAGGACTGACTTCTTTATAGAGGTCATTGGAGCACCGGAGGTAATGGTTTGGCCAGTACTGGTTCAGGCAGACACAGAGCAGACGTTGAGATTAACGTCCTTGAATCCTTTGAGATTCGCTCAAGACGATCGATCCGCGAGGCTGAAAAAGCCAAACTCGCTAGGACTTCTCGCCGCGCTCGCCGTGCCATTGCTCGCATGGAAGCCCGTGCCCTAAGACGCGAAAAGGCTCTTTCAAGGCCGATTGCTCCACTTTCTGGCAACCGAAGACTTCGCTCAAACTCTGCATTTAGAACCGGAATCACCATGCTCACAGCCTCAGGGCTAATGGCAACCATGGCTTTGCCGGCTTACGCCTACGACCCTGAGATTGCGGCAATGGCAAGACTTACCACCACAAGCCAAGCTGATATCGTTCAGACCGATGGCACCCAGAACCTCACAGTGGCAGCAGCCAACACCATCAAATTCGTCCGAGGCGAGTATGCCTCGGCCAACGCCGAGTCAGTTCTGAGACAGCAAACTCTGAACAACTACCTGGCATACAACGGTCCAACTGCGGCTGAGTTTGTAAAGAACCCTCCTTATAGCGCCATCTCCCCGGAGCAAGTTCTGCAGGTTGCCGCCAAGTATGTTGGAACACCTTATGTTTTCGGTGGTTCGAACCCGCGCGGCTTTGACTGCTCAGGATTGATCTTGTTCGTTTACGCCCAGTTCGGTATCGCCCTCCCTCACTCCGTGACCGCTCAGGCCAGATCGGGAATCATTGTTTCCCCAGAGGATGCAATGCCTGGGGATCTGGTCATTTACAACGACCACGGACACAATGGAATTTACGCCGGTAACGGCCAGATGTACCACGCCCCACAGCGCGGTGACTATGTCAAGCTCAGCGGTATCAACTCTTTGGCTGAAGCCGGCGGTCACTACTTCGTGCGCCTAGCAACCAACTAGCCTTTAGGCCAAGTCAAAAAACACAGATCCAATTTGGTTTCGCACGACCCTTGCCTGGGCTAATCTAAGAGACAAGTTATTCATTGTTTTCTTTTTGAAAGGCCAGGGGTTTAGATGACAGGTATGCTTCCCAAGCATTGCTTCCAATCTCGGCAACCCCAGCCAATCGGATCGATACGGGTCCAGTAAACATCGCGTCGTCATATTTATGACGGCGCTTTTTTTGTGCCCAGGCAGTTCATAACTTGCGAAAACGACCCACAATCCGTGTGGGTCACATTCGAAAGGAACAGAGAATGAGAACGCTAGTTCTAAATGCCGGCTACGAGCCACTTGCCGTGGTCAGTTTCAAGCGAGCCATAATCCTCGTGCTCAATCAAAAAGCCACCGTTCTGGCCCAGGCTGGAGTTAGCGTGGTGCGCAGCGCTAGTGGCGAATACCAGCTGCCTTCAGTTATCTTGCTCTCACGCTATGTGCGAATCCCAGGCTCTCGCGTGATTCCAGTTTCCCGCAGGGGAGTGCTCAGGCGAGATGGTCACCGCTGTGCATACTGCAAGAGATCCGCTTCAACCGTTGATCACATCCAGCCTCGCTCAAGAGGAGGGGACGACTCTTGGGAAAACCTGGTGGCATGCTGCCTGCGCTGCAATAACAAAAAGGGCGACAAGACCCTCAGCGAAATTGGCTGGAGCCTAGATTTTGCTCCGAGGATGCCGGCTGGAAATGTTTGGATGGTTCGCGGTGCTGAACGGTTCGAACCAGAGTGGAATGAGTACTTGGCATTTGCCAGTGCCGCTTAGGGCTAACATCCTTAAAAAAAGAAAGTGACCCCGAGAAGAATCGAACTTCCGCACAAGGTTTAGGAAACCTCTGCTCTATCCACTGAGCTACGGGGCCATACCCATCAAAGATACCCCAACACTAAGGCGGGCTAGCCAAGGAAAAATCAGTCCAAAAGTTAGTCTTGAGGCATGTCCGAATCCGAAAACCCGACACAAGAAATTGCTGGCAACAGCTTTGATTTGTGGCTTTCGGAAATCAAGCAGATTGGCTGCTCCGATCCACTGAGTCACTTTCGTGACAATTCCTACGGACAGATAAATCTAGAGCGTGCTCACCCAGGAGGACTGGCGCAGTTCGTCACGGGCCGGCCAGCTTTGCTGTCAAACCTTGTTCGCGACCCACTGTCTTTTTCTAGGGCGCTTTCAGCAGCCCGTCGAATCAAGGCTAAGCAAGCAGCTTTGTCTGAGCACTTCGGTCTTGACACTTTGTATATGGCAAGCGGTCTTGTTGACCTAACCGCAGATGGCAAAGACCAGCGGATGCCGGTATTGCTTTGGCCGGTAAACCTTGTTCGAAAGCATGATGATTTTGAGCTCAGCCTTTCTCGAAAAGCCATAGTTAATCCAGCTCTTGCCCCGGCACTGTATGCCGCCTACGGCGTAAGGCTCAACAACGAAGACCTTCTGTCTCACGTTCAAGTTGGATCAGATCCGATTCCCATTCGAGTGCTGGATCACATTGCAGCTCTGACCGACTCGGTCGGCTCCCCAGAGCTTCGACGCATTCTTGTAATTTCAAACTTCTCCTCAGCTGCCATCGAGCTAGCTTCTGATTTCAGAAGATCAGACTCTCCAGTTCTTACTTTGCTCAGTGGAGAGGGCAATCCTCAAGAATCCAACGAACTCGGCGTCGCCGATCCGATTGCTGTCACTGACTCAGATGCGACCCAAACCAAGATTGTTTCTAGAGCACTTGCTGGGGCAAGCTTTGCGGTGGAGACGCTTCCAGGCTGTGGCTATACCCAGACCGTTGTACTTCTTATTGCAGCTCTTGCCCATCAGGGCAAGCGAGTACTGGTACTTGCTCCAAGAAGGCAAACCTTGGACGAGCTTGCTGACCGGATGGCCCAGATTGGCCTTCAGGGGTTGGGAATTAGATCCAATGCCACCTGGATGGATATGATCGGCGCCATTTCAAGAAACGAGAAGGCAACGGCAGCGAACTACCCATCGCTTGCTACATTGCGAGATAGCGCGAGAGAGCAAGTTTCAAACTACTTTGCATCATTTGAAAAAGTCGATGGTGAGCTAGGTGTCAGCATCGAGCAAGCTCTTGAGCAGCTATCGAAACTAGCCGCCAGCCAAAAGCCTCCAGTCAACGAGGCCCGCATCGATGCAGATCAGCTTGGAAGACACCGAGATTTAACCTTTGCCATGACCTTGCTTCGCCAAGCATCAGAGCTGGGCGAATTCGAGATTGGTCCAGAAGACTCGGCTTGGTTCAGGGCAAGTTTTGAAAACCCTCAGGAGATTGCAGCTCGTGTTGCTTTGGCAAGAGCTCTACATCAGGGCAGCTTCCAGGAACTTTCCGGCCAGCTGGCCGAGTTCACAAAAGCAGTTGAGTTTGTTCCCGCCCAGAGCGTCACCGACTGGGTTAGCTACCTGGAATTGTTTGTTGGCATTCGGGAGACACTAGATAAGTTCAAGCCAGAGGTTTTTGATCGCCCGCTTACCGAACTGATTTTGGCAACTGCCCCTAGGAAAGATAAGTCAGTGATGAGCGGTGCAAACCGCCGTCGCCTGAAAAAACTTGCCAAAGAATACCTACGTCCCGGAATGCATGTTGCAGACATGCATCTATCCCTGAAGAGCATTCAGTCCCAGCGCGATGCTTGGGCAAGACACTGCCTCGTTGCTAAGCCGCCTCAGGTTCCTCTGGGTATTGCCCAAGCCCAAACTGCTGTCAACAATTTTGTTGAAGAGCTAAAGATTTTGCAGCGCCACCTGGATTCCGGAACGGTCAATCCTGACCTTGTTGATCAGCCTCTTGAAAAGCTACGCGCAATTCTTCGATCCCTTTCCGAAGACACGGCGATCTTAGATAACTACCCTGAGCGCGCAATGACGCAATCACGTTTGGACGAAGCTGGCCTTGGCCAGCTATCGGTGGAGCTTGCGAAGCTTCACACCACAAAGGATGCGCTGCAGGCAGAACTAGAACTGGCTTGGTGGAAATCAGCTCTTGAAACGCTTCTGCAAAGATCCGGTAGCTCGCTAGCTGGGGATCACGATCAAGTAGTTGCTAACGAGCAAAGATTTGCGCAGGCCGAATCAGACCTTATTCGCGAGGGATCCAAAACTGTTGCTTTCGAATTGGCAACGGCCTGGAAGCAAGCCCTCGAGCGCTTCCCATCCGAAGCTCAAACCCTGAAGGAGCTTCTAAAGCTCAAGCGAGCAGTGTTGAGTGAAGTCCATGCCTTGGCTCCAAACATTTACCAGGTTTTGGCACCGGTTGTGATGTGCTCGCCTTATGAGGTTCCTAGCGTTTTGGCCAAGGGCGACAACTTCGATGTTGCACTGGTGTTGGATGGTGCGGGATCTTCAATCGCCGAAAACTACGCGGGTCTAGCTAGATCCAACCAGGCAATCATTTTTGGCGATGACGCGATCGCAGCAGCTACCGGTTTCAGTTTGGAGTGCACCGCGGAGGACAATTCCGAACGCACTTTGCCTCAGTCCATTTTCACAGTCGCCAGATCGCTGATGCCTGTTGAAGTGCTTAGGCGAAGCTACCGCTCCAGCGGTCAGGCGCTTGGGGACTATGTAAATTCCGAGTTCTATGGCGACCGGATCATCTTTGAGCCATCGGTTGATTCATACTTCGGCCGTAACAACGCAAAGCTTGTCAAGGTAATTCCCGCGACCTCTTCCGATCCAGAGAGCTTGGATAGCGAGGTAGCACAGGTACTCGAATTGATTTACAACCACGCGACCTGGAACCCGCAAGATTCGCTTTTGGTGGCGACCGCCAGCGTCAAGCATGCTGAAAGGTTGGATCAGTTCCTGCAAGCCGGCATGCGCGAGAAAGCTCACCTGGCTGAGTTTTTTGAAGGTCATGGCCGTGAGAAGTTTGAGATCACAACTATCCAGGACCTAGCCCACCGCATCGCCGATCGCGTTATCTTCTCGGTTGGATTCGGCAAGGACCCCTCAGGTAATGTTCCGAAGTCCCTCGGTTTTGTCTCTCACCGAGACGGTCACCGCTACCTTGCTAACTGCTTGGTCTCTGCCAGAAAGCAAATCACAATTGTCAGCGCTCTTGAGGCCACCGACTTGGTGGACCCGAGCATTATTGGTTGCGATTCATTGCGAGAGCTGCTTAGTGAAATAGCAAAGCCGAGTCTCAAGACCCAGGATGCTGAGGTCAATCCGATGATTGCGGATTTGGCCATCCGCCTTACCAAGCTTGGAGTCACCACCCGGACAAACTTCTCGGCAAGGTTCAAGCTGGTTGCCTCGGTTGGGGAAAAAGCTGCTGTGATCGAGCCGGACTGGGGACTACTGGGTTACAACCTCTCAGAGCGTCACAGGCTACGCCCGATGATGATCAAGGCATTGGGCTGGGAATACATTAGGGTTCCAAGCTTTGAACTATTTGCGGACCCGGAGGTTGTTGCCCAGCGGATAGCTATTGCGCTTGGAATTGAAATCAGTAAAAAGCCACAGCCGCTTTTTGAATTGGAACCGAGAGCTTTCGAAGATACTCACTTCGCCTGGGGCGATCCAGCTGATTCAAATGATCAGCGGCTTCGCGAGGACAAACCGCCGCACTGGGGTTAGTCAGAAGATTTAGGGGCAGAGGGAGCGGAGTCTCCTGAGCTTCGAGAGTCAGTTCTATAAAAGCCAGACCCCTTAAAGCTCACCCCAAGCTGACCGAACACTTTCCTAAGCTCTCCGCCGCACTCGGGGCAGATCGTTTCTGGTTCTGCCGAAAACTCTTGCCAGAGATCGAAGCTGTGTTCGCAGGCTTTGCAAACGTAGCTGTAGGTAGGCATTGGGCTCTCTTTGAATTTGTGGGAAGTGATATAACTTTACCGCGCCTGGCCAAGGGCTTGAATCTTGGAAGGAGTCACAGCGTACTGAACCGGCTTGTCGTGAGCCTCGCTGGGAAGATTTGATACCAGCTCGTGCTCATAGACAACTGCAGCTACTGAGCCATTGAAGTGCTCAAGGTAGCGGTCGAAGAAGCCACCACCGCGGCCTAGTCGATTTCCAAAGCTATCTACCGAGAGGGCAGGAGCGATTATCAAATCCAATTCATCCGGTTCAACGATTTCACCAATCGGCTGCAAAAAACCCAGTTCACTTGATTTGGTTGGACCTTCCAAACGAGCAAACTCCATACTGGCATCTGGGCCTGTTCTTGGCGCGCAGAGAGAAATCCCCGCAGTCTTAGCCGCAACCACGAATGCATCGGTGACTGGTTCTGATCCAAAAGAAAGGTAAATACCAACTGATCTTGCTCCGAGCTGGCCACACAGTTTTAGAAGCTGACTGCCGATTTGGCCAGCAGTACTCGAAGCTAGTTCACTGGAGCGATTGGAAAGCACCTGCGTTCTGAGCCTGGCCTTAGCCTCCGAAACAATCTCAGTCATGGCACTAATCTAGCCATCGTGGCGACTTCTCCGATACTCACTCATGAAAACATAAAGCTTCGCGTTGCCAAAATCAGAGATTCCAAGGAGCTCGAGCGGATCATCCTCAGTAATCGCGATTGGCTAAGGCCTTGGGAAGCAACCAACCCACACGCTCCGAATTCATTTGATGTCAAAGCGCAACTTCGAGGACTACTTCGCCAGCTAAACGATGAATCAGGAATGCCATTCGTGATTGAGGTTCAAGGAAAGCTTCAGGGTCAGTTGAACGTTGCGAACGTGATGTATGGATCCGTTTCTTCTGCGGTCTTGGGATACTGGATCAGCCCTGAAGTTGCAGGTCGTGGAGTAATGCCAACGGCCGTAGCACTTGTGACCGATTACTTGATGGACCAGGTTGGCCTTCACAGAGTTGAAATCAACATCAGACCAGAGAACCTCGCGTCGCTAAGAGTCATACAGAAACTGGGCTTTAGGTATGAAGGGCTCAAGCAGCGCTACATCCACATCAATGGTGATTGGAGAGATCACTACGTGTTTGCATTGACCAAAGAAGAGTTACCGGAGGGTCTGATGAAAAATTTCGTCAGCGGAGTCACAAATACTCAAAAATACCCCTGGAACTAAAAAATCAACACGCCTAAGTAAATCCGCGACACGCCGTGTTAACTTCCCTAACTTTGATACATGGATCAAAGCGCAGCACTCGGCGGACTGATGATGCTTGTCATCGCGGGCCTCTTTGTTGTGTTTTTTATCCCGTCCTGGTTCCAAAATCGAGTTGATCGAGCACACAGTCGTCAAGGTGCGGCTGAGTGGAGAAGTCAGGCAAAAGAAGTAAAGTCACCGTCTACTGCACTGGCTGCCTCAAAGCTTCGGCTGGCAGCTAACCAGGGTCGAAGGCTCACAATTACAAAAAACACGATGTCGGTTTTGGCAGTCCTTGCGTTCGCAGGATCAGCCACGTCGGCGTTTTTCGCTCTCCAAACCCCGCTACTTTTTGTAGCCTCCGGGGCTGGATTGCTGGTGGGAATGTTCATGCTGCTGGTCGCGATAAAGGCCTCCAGCGAGATTAGAAAGTTGCTAATTAAGGTTGCTCTGTCGAAAACCGAAATGACAGCCAACCTTGCTAGAACCTGGAAAGAACCCGTTTTGCCCAGTGTTTTAGCGGAAAGTGACCCTAGAGCCTGGACTCCGAACCCACTACCCTCACCTGCATATAGAAGTCGATTGGGTGAGCTCGAAATACCAAACGTTGCGACTGTGACCGAAATTAATCACTCGGGGAAGAATTTCGACACGCAAGATGAAATAAATAAAATCTTGCGTAAAAGACGCGCTACAGCGTAATTTCGTGCTAAAACGCTAGGCTTTTAACAATCTAAGTAGGAGAGCAAA
>CAYVZV010000034.1:0-4170 GCA_964456485.1 uncultured Rhodoluna sp.
GGCTTGAGCACAATCATCACCGTTCCATTGGGTGTTGCTACCGGTGTTTACCTAACCGAGACTCGCTCTGGAGGACGCGGATTTGTTCGAGTCATCCTGCAGGCTATGGCAGGTCTTCCATCCGTTGTTGCCGGTTTGTTTGTTTACTCGATGCTGATTGTGACCGGTGTGACTCAGTATGCAGGATGGCTTGGAGCACTTGCTTTGGTTCCTTTGATGCTCCCAACTGTTTCGAGGGTGACAGAAGAATCACTAAAGCTTGTTCCACAGGAACTTAGAAACGGTGCTTTGGGTCTTGGAGCGTCTGCCTGGAAGGCATTTTTCCAGGTGACAATGCCTGCAGCACGATCCGGTATTGTGACCGCAATCTTGCTCGGAGTTGCTCGTGTTGTTGGGGAGACTGCTCCACTGCTGCTGACCGTGTTCCCAATCGCCGGAACTAACCTGAACCTACTAAGTGGTGGTATGGCAACCCTTCCCACCTACATCTACCGTTTCGTCGCCCTAGGGTTTGACACCAGTATCGCCAGAGCATGGGGAGCGGCTCTAGTCCTGATGATCCTGGTTGGACTCCTGTTTGGTTTGGCGAGATATATTTCGAGACCTAAGTCACTCAAGAAAAAGAAGGCAAAGCGATGAATCAACTAAAAACCGACACCTTTCACCTAGAGGCAAGAGACATCAATGTCTGGTTCGGTGAGCGCCAGGTGCTCAAGGACGTGAACCTTCAGTTCCCAAGCAACCAGGTCACTGCGTTGATTGGTCCTTCCGGTTGCGGTAAGTCAACTTTCATTCGCACTCTAAACAGAATGCACGAGCTGATCCCAACCGCTGGCCTTGCTGGCTCTGTTTTCCTCGACGGACAGGACATCTACGACGAGTCAGTGGACCCAAGCCAGGTTCGCCTAAAGGTTGGAATGGTTTTCCAGAAGCCAAACCCATTCCCAACCATGTCGATCAAGGAAAACGTAATTTCTGGACTAAAGCTATCTGGCCGCAAGAACCAGATATCCGACGATCTGGTTGAGGATTCTTTGAAGCGTGCTTCGATGTGGAATGAGGCAAAGGATCGCTTGGATGAACCAGCCCTTTCCCTATCCGGTGGACAGCAGCAGCGTCTGTGTATCGCTAGATCTCTGGCAATGAACCCAGAGGTAATCCTGATGGATGAGCCTTGCTCTGCTTTGGACCCAGGTTCTACTCGTCGTATCGAGGAGACGATCCTGGAGCTCAAGGAAACCATGAGCATCGTCATCGTGACCCACAACATGCAGCAGGCTCAGCGTGTATCTGACAAGACTGCCTTCTTCTTGGCCGATGACAACCAGCCAGGCTACGTGGTTGAGTTTGGCGATACCGAGCAGATCTTCAACCAGCCGGTAGATGCCCGCACCAACGACTACGTAAACGGCCACTTCGGCTAACCAATTGTTAACCTTCAATTCCCTTGGAGTTGAGATGGTAAACACCCAAGCTTCACCCCGAAATGCTCAAATGAGAGCATCTCAAGTTGAGACAGAGAACAATTCAAGGAGAAAAATGCGCAAGATCAGCGGAATCCTGGCAGCAAGCGCGCTGCTAGCGAGCATCGTCTTTGTGGCACCTGCCGCACACGCAAGCGAAACAATCACCGGCTCGGGTTCATCTTTCATGAACTCTTTCCAGCAGGTCTGTTCAGCTCTGTACACCAAGAACAAGGCAAACTACACCTCAACTGGTTCAAGCACAGGCTTGTCACAGTTCAAGGCTGGAACCACTGACTTCGGCGGTAGCGACAACGCTTACTCGTCAGCTCCACCAGCAAACTTCACTTACGTTCCACTAGTTGCCGGAGCGATTGTTATCGCTTACAACGTTCCTGGTGTTTCAAACCTACGCTTGACTCCGAAGGTCATTAGCGGAATCTTCGATGGAACCATCAAGACCTGGGACGCAGCTCCTATCAAGAAGCTAAACCCATCAGCCAAGCTTCCAAAGGAGAACATCCAGGTTGTTTACCGTTCAGACGGCTCTGGAACCACCAACAACTTCTCCAACTACATGAAGCAGACCGTTGGCGGATCATGGACTCAGAACTCAACTTGGGCAACTGCTCTAGGTAAGACTCCAGTTGGCATCGGTTCCCCACAGAACCAGGGTGTTGTGGCGACCGTTTCACAGACCAAGTTCTCAATCACTTACGCTGACCCAGCTGACGCTAAGAAGAACAGACTCACCTTTGCACTAGTGCAGAACGGTGCTGGCGAGTTCGTAAAGCCATCTGCTGCAACTGCATCTCGCTTCATCGCGGCGCAGCCAGCAGGAGCTGACGGTCTAGTGACATTCGACTACAAGAAGAAGGTCAAGGGAGCCTACCCAATCACATTGGTAGCTTACGGACTAGCCCCAACAGCATCTTCAAAGCCAGCTAAGGCTGCAGCTGTGAAGGACTACTTCACCTTCATCTTGAGAACCTGTGGACCACAGCGTGCCGCTTCTGGTGACTACGTCGCCATTACCGGAAAGCTACAGCAGACTGCTCTAAAGTTGGTCGCAACAATCAAGTAACATCTAGAAATCGATTGATCTCCAGTCACGAGAGCGCGGCCCTACCGGGGCCGCGCTTTTGTGCTGGAGAATGAAACAGGGAGAAAAACATGTTGAACGCCAGAGTAGTTAAAGCAGCAGCCGCGGCGCTGCTTGTTAGCCTCTCCCTGACAGCATGTGATCCTCCAATGCCTCCGGGTCTTCTGGCCCTGCAGTCTGAACTAGAAGTTCAGTGTGAAGATGGCGAGGTTTCGGCAGTATTCCCTGAGTCGATGACCGACCTGAGCATGAACTGGTCAGACTCACTACTGTTCGCTTGTGAAACCATGCCGGTTAGTGTTTTGGATAACACCGCTACCGAAAGCGATATCGTAATTTCTGAATCTTCACTGGTTGCAGGCCGCTGCACACCTTTTGCAACTGTTCCAGTTGCTATCGATGCTGCTGTGTTGGTTTTCAACATCCCAGATTTCTTTGAGATTTTCCTTTCTGCTCAGCAGATTGTTGACATCTTCAACGGCACAATCACAAACTGGTCTGACCCAGCACTGGCTGAATTCAACGGTGAGTTCCCGCTTCCTGATCTTCCAATCATCTTGCCAACCGAGGCAACTCCTTCTGCTAAAGCTGCACTCACAGACTGGATTTCTCGTCTATCCGGAAGCGAGCTTGATCTCTCGGCTGTAGCAGACACCACCGAGTACAACGAGATTTTCTTGGCTTCTCCTGCAGAGCCTGGCTCAATTTCGATTTCTAGCTACTCAGCTGCGTCCTACCTAGCCTCCCCATTCGTGGCAGTGGTAGCTGACCCTAACGACCCTCTTTCTTACATCCGAGCCGAGTACACCTCATTGCTGTCGGCAACCACTCAGTTGACTTCATCGATCGAAGGAACAACCATGAAGGTTGCCCTTGACCCCAACATCGAGGTCCAGGCTGAAGCTGGTCTTGATGAAATCGTGCCTCCCTACCAGGCGGTTTACGCCGTGGATATGGCCCTGTGTGGTGAGGACACCACCTTGAAGCGCACCATGGCTCGCTACTTCCTAAGGCAAGACTCCCAGGGTGTGATTTTGTCCTCGACCCTGATGCCTCTTCCTGAGAATGTTCGAGTAGACGCCATCAGCATTGTTGTTGTGGGCCTACCGGTTCCAACCCCAGTAGCGACCGAAGAATCTGATCTGGGCTAACCTCCGAAGTTGCTGGGAAGGCAATCCTTAGGGAATGCTTGGCCCTTTCTGGAGTTAAAATTGAGGGGTATGAAGCCGACGTTGGCTTGATTCCTCCACATCCAAGAAATCCCCAAGCGCTAGCGCGCCAGGGGACACCTATGCTCCAGCTACCGAAACGGATATCTCTTTGGCTACCCTGCTCTACAAACTAGGTCTTTTCTCTGCTCGCAAAGCTTGGCAGGTAATTATTGCCTGGATAGTGCTTCTGGCAATCACCACCGGCCTAGCTCTTTCCCTGGGTGGCAAGCTCACTACTTCTATATCCGTTGATGGTGTTCCATCGCAGAACGTTGTTGACCAGCTTCAGACCTCTTTCCCAGATGCCAGCCGTGGCTCGGGCCAGGTTGTGTTCTTCAAAGAGTCCGGTTCCTTTACCGATGCTGACCGCGCAGCCATAACCGCAGCTTTGGAA
>CAYVZV010000034.1:4270-7728 GCA_964456485.1 uncultured Rhodoluna sp.
ATGCAGGACGCTGGCCTTCCGGCTTCCGCGCAAGCTGAGCTACTTGGCAACAAAGCTCAGCTTGAAGGCGGGCTTGCCGAGGTTGAAAGACAAACTGCAATCGCCCTTGCCTCGAGAAACGAAATCGCAGCCGGCAAGATTGAAATTGCTGAGGCACGCGATGAGATAGTGACAGGTGTCGATGAGATTGCCCAGGCCAAGATTGATCTAGCAATCGGTGAGAAGCTTCTTGCAGCAACTAGAAACTTTACGGTTGTTTCAAGCGATGAGAACACCGCTTTAGCTACCATCCGATTCGATAAGCGCGGAACCGAGCTCGAAGAAGGCACTCGCGATTCAGTGGTTGAATCACTTCGCGCAGCTGATCTAAACGGCATTCAGGTTGAGTTCTCGCAGGAGCTAACCCAGTCCTTCGGAGAGATCCTTGGAATCGGTGAAATCATTGGGCTAATTGCTGCGGCAATTGTCTTGTTTGTTTTGCTTGGAACCTTCATTGGTATGGCCATACCGATTTTCTCGGCGGTTGTTGGTGTTGCTATTTCGGCAACCACAGTTTTGGCACTGGCATCAGAAATTGAGATGACTTCAACCACGCCTGTTTTGGGTGTAATGCTCGGTCTTGCGGTCGGTATCGACTACTCACTGTTTATTGTGAACCGTCACCGCAGACAGATGAAAAACGGCATGGAACTCAAAGAGTCCATCGGTCTAGCCAACGGCACCAGCGGTAACGCTGTGTTGTTTGCTGGCCTTACCGTGGTGATCGCCCTAGTGGCACTGAACCTAACGGGTATTGGTTTTGTGGGACTTATGGGATCGATGGGTGCAATCGCGATTGTTATTGCAGTTGCTATCGCCCTGACCGTGACCCCAGCCGCACTTTCTCTAATTGGCGATCGAATCTTATCCAAGAAGGAAAAGACTGCTTCAAAGGGTGCAAAAAAGAAGTCTGTTGCGAAGAAGAAGTCCGATGACAAAGCAGCACTGAAGCCAGTTTGGGCAACCCGCTACCCTTGGGTTGCCGTGTTCTCAATCGTTGCGGTGCTGGGCATCATGGCTATTCCGCTATCGGATATGCGCCTAGGTCTTCCAGATGGTGGATCAGAGCCTAAGTACTCAACTGCTTACAAGGCTTACACATTAACCAGTGAGGGTTTTGGCCCTGGCTTCAACGGCCAGGTCACTACTGTTTTGTCTACCGACAATCCAATTTCCGAAGATGACACCTTGGAGTTCCAGGCCGAGGTCGCTACCGCTTTGATGGCTCTTGATAACGTCAAGGCCGCTGTTCCTGCAGCAATTGCCGATGACAGACAGACCTTTATCTTCCAGGTTGTTCCAACCGGCGGTCCATCATCTGTTGAAACCGAACAATTGATTTATGACATCAGAGATGTTTCGGGTTCATTCCTTAGCACCTATGGTGCTGAAGTTGGCGTGACTGGAATCACGGCAACCAACATCGATGTATCAGACAAGATCGCCGATGTTCTTCCGCTGTATCTTGCAACAGTTATCTTGCTTTCGCTTTTCTTGCTGATGCTGGTGTTTAGATCAATCCTGATTCCGATTCTTGCTGCGGCTGGATTCTTGCTTACCGTTACAGCAACACTCGGTGCCGTTGTTGCGGTTTACCAGTGGGGATGGCTCGCTGATCTATTTGGCGTGACAAGCCCAGGACCGATCTTGAGCTTCCTGCCGATTTTCCTAATCGGTATCTTGTTTGGTCTTGCCATGGACTACCAGCTGTTCTTAGTTTCTGGAATGCGTGAGGCTTACGCTCACGGCAAAAAGCCTAAGGACGCGATCAACTTTGGTATTCACCTATCTAGGGGAGTAGTTGTTGCTGCTGCCCTGATCATGGTCACGGTCTTTGGAGGCTTTGCCTTCTCTCACCTTGCAACCATTAGGCCTATCGGCTTTGGTCTTGCAATTGGTGTCCTAATTGATGCCTTCTTGGTCAGATTGCTACTGGTACCAGCAGCCATGACCATCCTGAACAAGTCAGCCTGGTGGATTCCTAAGTGGATCGATAAGTCGATGCCTGATGTTGACGTTGAGGGAACCAAGCTCGAGCGCAAGGTTCTTCACTAAAGACCTAGGTTTGCGCCTATAAGAAGGTGCAGAATTGCCTGTTCTGGTTTGGGTTTAGAATTACCAAGGACTCCCCGTGCGGCGTCATCTTGGTGAACTCCCCCAGGATCGAAAGATAGCAAGGGTAGCTGGGCTCTGATGGGTGTGCGGGGGGTCTTTTTACTTATTGTCTTTAGGAAGGGCTAGGTTGTAATCGTGACTCAAGCCCTTTACCGCAGATACCGCCCAGAGGCCTTTGCTGAACTAATCGGACAATCACAAGTCACAGCTCCGCTGATGACCGCTCTAAAGACAGATCGCGTAAATCACGCCTACCTTTTCTCAGGCCCTAGGGGTTGCGGTAAAACTACCTCCGCAAGAATTCTGGCTCGTTGCCTAAACTGCGCCGAGGGTCCAACTGATACTCCTTGCGGAAAGTGTGCAAGCTGTATCGATCTATCCAGAGACGGATCAGGATCCCTAGACGTTGTTGAAATTGATGCTGCATCGCATAACGGTGTTGATGACGCCAGAGATTTGCGCGAACGAGCAATCTTTGCTCCCGCCCGTGATCGCTACAAGATCTTCATCCTCGATGAGGCCCACATGGTCACCCCTCAAGGCTTCAATGCACTACTAAAGATTGTTGAAGAACCACCAGCCCACGTGAAATTCATCTTCGCAACCACCGAACCTGAAAAGGTAATCGGAACCATTCGCTCTCGTACCCACCATTACCCATTCCGCCTGGTTCCTCCCGCCCAGATGCTTGCCTACCTTGAAGAGGTTTGTAAATCAGAGCAGGTCACTGCGGCAAGCGGTGTGTTGACTCTTGTTGTTCGCGCCGGCGGCGGATCAGTTCGTGACTCACTGTCTTTGCTTGATCAGCTCATCGCAGGATCTGAAGTCAAGGGCGGCAAGGCCGAAATTGAGTATGACCGTGCAGCTGCGCTACTGGGATACACCCATGCAAGCTTGCTTGATGAGGTTGTTGATGCTTTTGCAACCCAGAACTCGTCGTTGGTTTTCTCATCGGTAGATAAGGTCATTCAGTCCGGTCAGGACCCAAGAAGATTCGTTGAGGACCTGCTTGAAAAGCTTCGCGATCTGATTGTTGTCCTTTCGGTTGGCGATGACGCCAAGGCTGTGCTTCGCGGTATTGCCGACGACGAGCTCGAGAAGATGAAGCTTCAGGCTATGAGCTTTGGAATGAGCGAGCTAACGCACGCATCAAATGCTGTTTCAGCAGCTCTTTCTGAAATGTCGGGAGCAACTAGCCCGAAGCTTCAGCTTGAGCTGATGTGCGCCAAGGTACTTGTTCCTTCCAGCGACAAAACCGAAGTTGGATCCCTAGCGCGTATCGAAAGACTTGAGCGTCGCATGGG
>CAYVZV010000035.1:0-7592 GCA_964456485.1 uncultured Rhodoluna sp.
AGTGCTGGCTCCTCGATAACCGAAGCGACGTCTTGAACAAACCTGGAGGCAACGTCACCATCGACTACGCGGTGATCGAAGGTGGCACCAATTGTTGTTACCTGTCGGATCACAATCTCGTTGTTAACAACCCAAGGTTTTGGACGAATTGACCCCAGAGCAACAATTGCAACTTGTCCTGGGTTCAGAATCGGAGTTCCGGTGTCAACACCGAAGACACCGATGTTGGTGATGGTGATTGTTCCATCTTTCATATCCTCTGGTGTGGTCTTACCCTCTCGAGCTGTTGCAGCAAGTTGCTCAATTGCTTGAGCAAGCTCAAGCATGCTCATCTTGTCGGCGTCTTTGATGTTTGGAACAATCAGGCCTCTTGGCGTTGCGGCCGCAACACCAAAGTTCACAAAGTTGTGAACGATAATTTCGGTATCAGTCCAAGTTGAGTTCACTGTTGGATTACGTCTTACCGCCCACATCATTGCCTTGGCCATCAATAGAAGTGGTGTGACTTTTACTCCAGCAAAGTCGGTGGAGGCTTTCAAGCGTTTTACGTATTCCATTGTTCTAGTTGCATCAACGTCAACGAAGATCGAAACGTGAGGAGCGGTAAAGGCGGACTGAACCATTGCGGTTGCAATTGCTTTTCTCACACCCTTGACCGGGATTCGCTCTTCACGCTCTGATGGAACAGCTGGAGTCTTCAGGTTTCTAAACACCGAGGCTTGAGAAGCTGCGTTGACAACATCTTCGCGTGTAATTTCACCCGCTAATCCAGTTGCCTGAACTTTTGAAAGATCAACATTTAGATCTTTAGCGAGCTTTCGAATTGGAGGCTTAGCGATTACATCTGTTGAGGCACTCGCTGCAGCAACACCTGAAGGGATTACTGGAGAAAGTGGCATAGAAGAAGTTGCCGATGGAACAACCGCAGGTGTTGTGATTCCTGTTGCACGCTTTCTTCTTGTTCCACCGTGCGATGAGGAACCGTAGCCAACAAGGTTTGGTTTGTTTTCATCGGATGCAACCGATGCGGCGATGTCAGCAACTGCCTGATGGGTGCTAGCTGATTCAGGAACAATCGGAATTGAAGTTGTGCTGGGCCCTGCAACTAAAACACTTCCTTCGGACTGAACCGAAATGATTGGCATGCCAACTCCTACGGTGTCGCCTTCTTTAGCGAGGAGTTCTTCAACTGTTCCTGCAAATGGGCATGGAAGTTCAACGATTGATTTGGCGGTTTCGATTTCGCAAATAACTTGATTCACTGAAACGGTGTCACCCGGAGCCACTTTCCAAGAAACAATCTCGGCTTCGGTTAGTCCTTCGCCAACGTCGGGCAAGTTGAACATTGCTAGTGACATCTAGTGCCCTCCTTTAGTAGCTAAGCGATCGGTCAACGGCTTCGAGAATTCGATCCGCATCGGGCAGGAACAACTCTTCAAGTTTGGCAGGAGGATACGGAACATCAAAGCTGCCAACTCGGATAACCGGTGCCTCCAGGTGATAGAAGGCCAGCTCAGCAACCTTGGCTGCAATCTCGGCTGAAACCGAGAAGGAGGTTGATGCCTCAGAGGCAACAACCAATCTTCCGGTTTTCTTTACAGAGTTGATGATGGTTCCAAAATCAATCGGTGACATTGATCGAAGATCAACTACCTCGATGCTGATTCCTTCGGAGGCTGCAATCTCGGCTGCCTGCAAGGCAGTTGGAATCATTGGTCCGTAGCTAACAAGAGTTACCTGGCTACCTTCACGGATTACCTTGGCATCGTGCATGCCCGAAGGTGGTGTATCGAGATTGACCATTCCTTTTTGCCAGTAGCGACGCTTTGGCTCGAAGAAGATAACCGGATCGTTTGATTCAATCGCCTGCTGGATCATCCAGTAAGCATCGTTTGAATTTGATGGGCTGATTACGCGAAGACCTGGGGTGTGTGCGAAATATGCTTCGGGGGATTCGGAGTGATGTTCAACTGCTCCGATTCCACCGCCGTAAGGAATTCGAATAACAACTGGCATCGACAGATGTCCCTCGGAACGGTTGGTGAGCTTCGCAAGCTGCGAAACAATCTGGTCAAAGGCGGGATAAACAAATCCTTCAAACTGAATTTCTGCAACGCTGCGGTAGCCGCGCATTGCAAGGCCGATTGCAGTTCCAACAATTCCTGATTCAGCAATTGGTGAATTAAAAACTCTCTTCTGTCCAAACTCGGCGTGAAGACCTTCTGTGACTCGGAACACTCCGCCGAGTTCTGCAACGTCTTCACCAAAAACCAAAACCTTGTTGTTTCTCTGCATCGCCTTTTGAAGACCAGCGTTGATGGCCTTAGCGATTGGCATCTCTACTGAGTTACTCACTTGGCCTCACCTTCTTCAAAGGAAGCTTCGTATCCTTCGAGCCAAGCTTGCTGTTCAGCAACTAGCGGGTGTGGGTCGGTATAAACGTGCTTGAAGATGTTCTCAAGAGGTGGGTTGGGCATTGCAAATGTCTCGGCACGAATTTGCTCGGCAAGTTGATCTCCGGCGATGGCAACTTCTTCAAAGAAGTCATCGCCTACACCTTGACGTCTAAGGAACTTTTCAAAGCGGGTTAGTGGATCTCTTGCCTTCCAATACTCGAGCTCTTCAGCTGGACGGTATTTGGTTGGGTCATCGCTTGTGGTGTGTGCGCCGACTCGATAGGTGAGGGCTTCGATCATCGATGGGCCAAGACCGTTTCTAGCATCGTCCATGTGCTTTGCGGTCACCGCGTAGCAAGCCAAAACGTCATTACCGTCGACCTGGATTCCAGGAACACCGAAACCAGTTCCTCGAAGATAAAGAGGAACAACAGTTTGAGCGGAAACCGGGGAGCTAATTGCCCACTGGTTGTTCTGACAGAAAAACACCAAAGGTGCCTTGGTGGTTGCTGCAAAAAGCAGCGCTTCGCTGACATCGCCTTCGGCGGTTGCGCCGTCACCGAAGTAAGTGATCACTGCCTGGTCAACATCCGGGTTTCCGGTTCCGACGTTGCCGTCAAAATTGACGCCCATCGCGTAACCGGTTGCGTGAAGAACTTGGGTACCCAGCACGATGGCGTAGAGGTGGAAGCGGGTTTCCTCTGGGTTCCATCCGCCGTGGTTCACACCACGCATCATCTTGATGATTGACATCAAATCGATGCCGTGAGTGATCGCTACACCGTGTTCGCGGTAGCTAGGGAACATGTGATCGTTTGGCCCTACGCCATAACCCGAACCAATCTGGGCTGCTTCTTGTCCGATGGCTGGAACCCAAAGACCCATCTGGCCCTGGCGTTGAAGCGCGGTGCACTCGTTATCGAATCTTCGAATGCGAGCCATGTCGCGATAAAACTTTAGAAAGTCGTCGAGATTTAACTTCTCAATGTATTTGCCGTACTCGGCATATTCAGCAGGCACTTCAAAGATGCCCTCTGGGGAAAGCATCTGAACTTGCGGCACACGCCCGCCCTGACTTGTCATCACTCCAATTTAGCTCTTTTGCTGGGACAATAGATAAGTGGTTAGATTCCTGGTATCCAGCATCATCAGTGCAGGCGCAATATGGCTTGTTACGTTCCTTATTCCAGCGGTAACGCTCACTCCATACGGTGGAGATGGCCTTTGGCAAACAATTGGTTCATTTTTACTTGTAGGCGCAATTTTTGGACTGATTAACGCGATCATCGCCCCAGTAGTTAAAGTCCTTGCTTTTCCTCTTTATGTTCTTACCTTTGGTCTAATCTCCTTCGTTATCAACGGAGCGCTGCTTCTGCTAGTTGCATGGCTGTCAACCCAGATTGGTGCAGACATCTTGACCATTGAAGGTTTTACATCAGAAGGACTAACTATTGAATCTCTTGGTTGGGCAATTCTTGCATCAATCATCATTTCAATTTCATCCTTCTTCGCCCGCGCAATCTTCAAGGCCGCACGGATTCTCTAGAAATCACAAACTCAAGAGACTTGGACGGCTTTGCAGTTCCAAGCTTCTGAAAGATCTCTTGCTTGATGTTTTTGATTCCAACATCACCTGAAACATCAATGGCAACTGTTGTGTTCCGATAGCTTTTCAGCGAATGCGAAAACATCAAAGCGTTTGATTCGGGTTTTTCACTGATTCTTTGCACCGTGACCCAGTTCTTCCTAATCGGATTAGCCTTGCCCGAAAGATTTGGCACCGGATCATTCACGTGCTCAATGGCCATAACTGGCGCTTTCAAGTTTTTGACATGCGCCAGGGGAGTACCGAAGGCAACAAGGCCAGCTGCGATATACCCACTGGGGAAAGCAGCAAGGTTTCCGGCAACCATTCCACCTTGGGAGTGACCGACGAGTATCACTTGATCGTCAGATTCAATACCTGCTTGCTTGATCGCAAGCAGTACCGCCCTTTCGCTAGCAGCCTCGCCGCTTGCGGACATTGCCTGAATATTCGATGCCATATCCAATGGATTTTCTCCTTCACCGAAACCAACGGTTTGAGTTCCAGGGATGTAGACAACTGCTGTTTGATTGCCCGAGGGGTTATCAAACAAATCAATGCCGATAGTTGGCTTAGCTTTGCTTGATAGCTTCCAGAGACGATCGAGCATGTTTGTAATCGAAGTAGGTTTTTGAGATCGGCTTTCTAGAACTTGTTCTGCCGAAACTTTTCTGTCGAGCTTCCAGCCAAGGGATGCTCCGACGCCGGTAGTCAGCTTGGCAAGTTCTGGAATCAGAGTTGTTTCGAATCGGCGATGGATTTGGGCTTCGGTGGTGAAGTAGTTTTCCGAAGCAATCAAACAGCTCGAATACAGGCGTTCAAGTTTCTGGTGAATAGGAATGGACATCATTCGGAACTGGATTTGCTTCAGTGGGTCGCTAAGCAGTGTCTCTATTGGTCCCCAAGAAGAGAGTGCTTCGGCGCAGAGCTTGATCTCAAATGCCACCCGCGCGATTTCTTCGCGGGTGGCAACAATATCTGGATTTCCCCCGTAGCTTTCAATACTCACCAGCTAAGTGATTGCCGAAGCAGTATCAGCTCGGTTTCTAAAGATGCAAGCGATGTGGCAAGAGTTGCAGCGGTTGTTCCAACCCAGAGTCCAGGGTTGGGCGTTGCTAAACGAAGCCGATACAGGGCCTGATCAATCTGGCTGGATATAGTTTCCACGCAATCCATATCAATCTGATCTCGGGCAGTTGTGGGGCTTAGAGACCAAATTGGGGAAAGAGCTAAAAGGTGAATCAAGCACGCTTACGGCAGAATGGTCGGGTGAGCCTTTCATTTCAACCGCTTAGTCCGCTTGATGGCCGCTACGCATCCCAGGTTCAAGAACTCTCCCTTTTCCTTTCTGAAGCAGGACTAAACCGGGCAAGAATCCAGGTTGAGATCGAGTGGCTAATTCTTCTAGCCAACAAGGAACTGTTTGGAAGAGATCGCTACATCACCGAAGAGCAGATAAGAAGACTTCGTTCAGCTGTTGAGTATTTCAGCGATTCCGACGTTGCCAAGCTCGCAGAAACTGAATCCAGAACACGTCACGACGTCAAAGCTGTTGAGTATTTCGTACGCGACAAGCTAACTGAAATCGATCGCGAAGACCTTCACGAGCTGGCTCACTTCGCCGCCACCAGCGAAGACATCAACAATCTTTCCTACGCGCTGATCATCAAGGATGCGGTCAACAAGGTTTGGTTGCCAAAGGCCAAACAGGTGGTTGAAACCCTTACAGAACTTGCTCACTCCTACGCGAACGTTCCGATGCTTTCAAGAACCCACGGTCAGCCGGCAACTCCGACAACCATGGGTAAAGAAATTGCTGTTTTCGCTTCGAGACTGCAAAGACAAATCAAGCGAATTGAAAAAACTGAATTCTTAGGAAAATTCTCCGGTGCAACCGGAACCTACTCGGCTCACGTTGTTGCACTCCCTGAAGCCAACTGGCCAGAGATTTCCAAAGAACTTGTTGAGTCCCTGGGCTTGAAATTCAACCCACTAACAACTCAGATCGAATCTCACGACTGGCAAGCAGAGCTTTACGCATCGGTTGCGCACTTCAACAGAGTGCTGCACAACTTGGCAACAGATATCTGGAGCTATATCTCAATTGGTTACTTCAAGCAGATTCCAGTCAAGGGTGCAACGGGTTCATCGACCATGCCACACAAGATCAACCCAATCCGTTTCGAAAACGCCGAGGCAAACCTAGAGATCTCAAACGCTCTATTTGATGTCTTGGCGCAAACCCTTGTGACATCTCGCCTGCAGCGAGATCTGACTGACTCTTCTTCTCAAAGAAACATTGGCGTGGCCTTTGGCCACTCACTTCTTGCCCTGGACAACATATCCAAGGGACTAACCGAAATTGAAGTTGCTGAGTCGGTAATGGCAGCCGATCTTGCCGAGAACTGGGAAGTTCTCACCGAAGCAATTCAAACTGTGATCCGAGCTGAGGTTGCAGCGGGACGCTCAAAAATCAGTAACCCTTACGACTTATTGAAGGATCTTTCCCGCGGCAAGCGACTCACCCGCGAGGATTTGGCCAACTTTATATTGAAGTTGGATATTGAGCAGGCTGCGAAAGATCGCCTTTTGGTTTTGTCGCCGAAGGATTACATCGGCCTTGCGGCCAAGATGGCCAAAGAACTCTAACTAGCTAAGTACCTGTTTGTCAGGGTCGTTGTTGTTGTCAGGAACCATCAGCGCCATGGTTGAAATAGCAACCAGAGAAACAATAAATGTAAGTCCGCCCCAGATAATTCCTGAGATCAGCATGTCAACGGCGAAATAAACCATTGCGCCAACAAATACTCCCGCGGCTGCGGAAAGCGTCAAATAGGTAGTTACCTTAGTTTTTCTGGGCATGCATCAAGCCTAAAGCTATTTAGCTGGCGTTGCCGCCGAGATGCCTAAGTGAACGGCACTCAGCACAAGGTAAGCACCAAAGAATCCAACGGCTGAAACGATATCCAGCGGTGCAATTAGAAACAAAAGTCCAATACCCAAGCTAAGGACCGCACTAATCAAGTTGTCCTTGCCAGATCTGGTTGAAAAGCCGCTTCTTCCAGCTAGGTATAACTCGAATGCCCCGGCGATTAGACCCCAGCCGGAAACCAACAAGACAAATACCAGAGCTGCTGCTTGCAGATCACCGGTTGGAACCAACAGCGCAGCAACACCAACAATCAGTGCTGCCAGTGTTAGTGGGAAGTTCTCCAAAGAGAAGATGCCCTTGGCCCATACCTGACTCGAAACGGAATTCAGAATTGCAAAACCGATTCCAAAGAGTCCAAGTGCGAAAAGGCCCGTTGCTGCGGAATGGGATTGATTGAAGGTTATGAAGATTCCAACGGCGAAAGAGATTGCTGCTCGGGCAGCAAAGACAAATTTCACTTGTTAGATCTTCATGTTTACAAAGCGTGAGTAGTGACCCTGGAACGCCACGGTCACAGTTCCAGTAGGGCCAGAGCGCTGCTTGGCAAGAATCAAGTCTGCCTCACCTGCACGTGGGTGTTCCGAGTCGCCGATTGCTTCGCGGTGGAGAAGAACAACTACGTCGGCGTCTTGTTCCAAGGAACCAGATTCACGAAGGTGAGAAAGCTCAGGCTTTTTAT
>CAYVZV010000036.1:0-6438 GCA_964456485.1 uncultured Rhodoluna sp.
GTGTTTTGATGCGCGTGCTTGGAGATGTCGAGCAGTTCCCAGAAGTAGATCTGGAAACCTTTGAAACCAAGCCAGGCGATCGTTGGATGGTTTGCAGTGATGGTCTATCCGGTGTTGTTCCTGAGGGACTGATGCACCGCATCCTGCTTTCAAATTCAACTGTTCAAGAAGCAACCGATTTGTTGGTTGGTGAAGCACTCGAGTTTGGAGCTCCCGACAATGTCACCGTTGTTTTAGTTGATGTTCTAGATGCCAAGGATGAAGTAGAGGTATCCCCTGCAAGAACCTTTGTTGGTTCTGCTGCCAGCGAGGTTGTTATTGAAGAGCGCAAGGGTCGAAGAATCCTTCGCATTCTGAACCCAATGACGCTTATCGAAATGCTGCAAAAGCCAGAAGATCCGACCAGCTTTGCTCCAGAGTCCGAAGAGCTACTCGAGAAGATCCTGAAAGAAACCAAGGGCCGAATCAGGGCTCGAAGACTGCGCCAGATTGCTACCTATCTATTGATCGTGGCTGCGGCGACGTATGGTCTATTTCTGGCCTACGAATACACCCAGACCAGATACTTTGTTGGAACAAACGACGGTGTAGTCGTGATCTATAAGGGCATCAAGGAAGAGCTTGGCCCTTTCAAGTTCTCAACCGTCTACGAAGTTTCTAACATCACCCTGGATTCTCTTACCGACTTCCAGCGCGAAGCGCTGGAGCGCTCGATTGGCACTGAGAACCTAGAAGATGCCCGAAGAGTTTTGGATCAGCTAGGGGGCAATTAGCGATGAACGCGCTAACCGAAGCCCTGCAGATTTCCAAGCTGATCAAGGTTGTTCCAAGATCTAGAAACCTAGAAGCACTGCTTTTGTTTTTTGCCGCGGGGTTGAATGCATTCGAGATAGCCCAAATTCAGCTTTCGATTCTGGAAAAGATGACTACGGATCTCTTCACCTATTGGCTACCTCCGGTTGTCTTTGCATTCGTGCTGCACATGATTCTTAGACGACGCGCGTCAGAGGCTGACCCGCTGATTCTGCCGATTGCTGTTGTGCTAAACGGCCTTGGTATTGCGATGATTTACCGCCTTGATCTTGCAACCATCGCCTCTGGTGGTGCTGAGCTGTTTGCCTTTAGGCAAGTGATGTGGACAGCCCTTGCTATGGCAATTGCTGCCATGGTGATTTTGTTTATACCGTCCCAGCTTTTCTTGCGCAGGTATGTTTACGTTTCTATGGCAGTTGGTATCGCGCTGCTGCTGCTTCCGCTGGTGCCATTTATTGGAACCACTATCAACGGTGCGACTTTGTGGATCTCGGTATTTGGAATCACTTTCCAGCCAGGTGAAATTGCAAAGATTGCGCTGATTATTTTCTTTGCTGGTTACCTGGTGAACCGGAAAGATTCACTCGCGGTAGTGGGAAGAAAGATTCTTGGTGTTCGTATTCCAAGAGGTCGTGAGCTTGGTCCAATTCTTGTGATCTGGCTTGCAAGCATCGGCGTACTGGTATTGCAGCGCGATCTTGGAACCAGCATTTTGTATTTTGGACTGTTCTTGGTGATGATCTACGTTGCAACCGGTCGTGCTTTCTACGCAGGCATTGGTGTTGCGATGTTGGTCACCGGTGGATTAGTTGCCTCCCGTGTTTTGGATTACGTTTCTCGCAGATTCGACGCTTGGCTAAACCCTTTCGAGCAAGACAACTACGACGCAATTGGCGGTAGCTACCAAATCGTTCAGGGCATCTTCGGTATGGCTAACGGTGGATTGTTTGGAACTGGCCTTGGAGGCGGAGTTCCTCAGCTAGTTCCGCTGGCTGAAAGCGACTTCATTGTTGCAAGCCTCGCTGAAGAACTAGGACTAATTGGCTTCTTTGCAATCTTGGCTTTGTATTTCTTACTTGTTGCGCGCGGACTGAAAGTTGGCTTCAAGCACACCGATGAATTTGCCAAGCTCATGGCTGTTGGTTTTGCGTTCGTAATCGCACTACAAGTGTTTGTGGTTATCGGTGGAGTGACGAGAATTCTTCCGCTGACTGGTCTAACAACACCGCTACTTGCAGCAGGTGGCTCATCGCTTCTTGCCAACTGGATCATCATTGCCATGCTGCTTAGGCTTTCTGACTCAGCAGCTGATCGCCAGACCGAGGTGATCATCAAGTGACCAAGGAACTAAAGAGAGTATCTCTTGTTGTTGCAGCGATGTTTATCAGTTTGTTCATCGCGGGAACTCTGCTGCAGGCAGTAAACACTGATGCTGTTGCCAATGACCCGAGAAACGTCAGAAGCATCTACGAAAGCTATAAGACCCAGCGCGGACCTATTCTGGTTGACGGTAAACCAATTGCCGAGTCAGTCCCTGCCGATAACGCTTACCGGTACCTGCGCACCTATGACAACGAGATTTACTCGGCTGTCACCGGTTACTTCTCTGTCTTCCGTGGCGCAACCGGCATGGAATCAGCTGCCAACTCTTACCTTTCTGGCCAAAGCTCCTCTCAGTTCTTTGAGCAGGTCAATGCTGTGCTTTCTGGAAACCCAGTTACCGGAGCTGCGGTTGAACTAACCCTGGATCCAAAATTGCAGCAAGCTGCCTGGGATGCGCTTGGCAACTACCGTGGAGCACTAATCGCCATGGACCCGGTGACAGGAAATATCCTGGCGATGGTTTCAAAGCCTGGCTTCAACGCCAACAAGATTGCCGGCCACGACAGTGAAAAGGTTCGTGAGAACTACGTCGAACTTGAGGCAGATCCAGCTAACCCGCTAACAAATAAGACCATCGGTGGGGATCTGTATCACCCAGGGTCAGTATTCAAACTAGTTGTTGCTGCGGCAGCCCTGGAATCAGGCGGATACACCAACGACAGCACGTTCCAAAACCCAGTTTCGGTTCGTTTGCCTAACTCGACTTCCGAGGTGTTCAACTCCTCAAGGAGGGCTTGTGGTTCAGGGTCTGACGTGACACTTATCTATGCGATGCGCTTTAGCTGCAACGTGCCTTTTGTTGAGTTGGGTCTTGCCTTAGGACAAGACCGCATCCGCGCTCAAGCAGAGCTATTTGGCTTTGGTAAAGAGATTCGGGTTCCGATGCTTGCAACCCCGAGCGTCTTTCCCGAAGAGATGGATGATGCTCAGCTTGGCCTATCCTCCTTCGGTCAGTTCGATGTTCGAGTAAGCCCGCTGCAGATGGCTCTGGTTTCTTCGGCCATTGCTAACGGTGGTTTGATGATGCAGCCGAATCTGATTGAAAGCGTGATCAGCCCAAACCTTTCTGTTATTGCTTCTCCCCAACCAGAAGTTCTCTCACAGCCGATCACGGCTGCAACCGCTGAAGCGCTAAAGAAAATGATGGTGCAGTCGGTATCTCGAGGCGTTGCCTCCAACGCTTCGGTTTCAGGCGCCAAGGTTGCTGGAAAAACTGGCACTGCTGAAAACGGTGAAGGTCAAAGAGTCACACTTTGGTTCACTGGTTTTGCTCCTGCCTCCAACCCACAAATTGCAATAGCCCTCGTTATTGAAGATGGCGGTGGAAGAGATTCCGGTGCTAGCGGTAATGGAACCGCTGCACCGGTTGCGAGGTCGTTCTTCAAGGCGGTGTTTGGCTAATGAAGCCAGAGGCTGGGCAGATTTATGGCAACCGCTATCGCTTGGTTGATCGCATTGCAATCGGCGGTATGGGTGAGGTTTGGCGTGCGCACGATGAAGTAATTCTTCGTGATGTTGCAATCAAAATTTTGAAGCCTGAGTTCATGGGTGATCCAGGATTCCTAGAACGTTTCCGCGTTGAAGCCCGTCACGCGGCAAGAGTTGATCACGAAGGCATTGCCGATGTCTACGACTACGGCGAGGGTTCTGGCTCGGCCTATTTGGTTATGGAACTTGTTTCCGGTGATTCACTTGCTCGCATTATTGAAAAGCGAATTCGGCTAAGCGGCGTCGAGGTTTTAAGCATCATCGAACAAACCGCTCGAGCTCTGCACGCAGCTCACGAGGATGGTTTGGTGCACAGAGATGTGAAGCCAGGAAATCTTTTGATTACCCCGAACGGGAAAGTAAAGATCACTGACTTCGGCATCGCACGAGTCGCTGACCAGGTCGCTCTAACAGCAACCGGTCAGGTCATGGGTACTGTTCAGTACTTGGCTCCTGAACAAGCCACCGGTAAGCAGGCAACCCCCTCAACTGATATCTACTCCCTTGGCATCGTTGCCTACGAGGCTCTAACCGGAAGAAGACCATTCACCGGTGAATCGCAGATGGTTATCGCCATGGCACAGATCAACGACAAGCCACCGGCAATGGATGCAGACATCGACCAGCGGGTGCAGGATTTGGTTTTGTCCTGCCTTGCTAAAAAACCGAACCAGCGACCAGGTTCTGCCTTGGATCTTGCTAACCGAGCTAAGGCTTTGCGCTTGCAGCTCGAGGGTATTTCGCCAACTGAAGTTTTCAATCAAGACCAAACCCCAACTGTTCGAACCCGCGTCATTGAAGAAGATCCGAAGACCGAGCCTGCCGAGAAGCTACCGGTTATCTGGCCGTGGCTTGCCCTGATTGGATTGCTCTTTGCTGCAGCAGCCGGTGTGATGATCGCGATTGTCTTGAGCTTGGCTAACGAGCAGCAAAACGAAGTTCCGGTTCCAACCTTTGAACCGAGTACTTCGTCCACCGATACACAGACCGAGGACGCCCAGCGAACAGTGGTGGTGTTGCTTACCGATGTGATCGGCAAGAACGTTGCCGATGCATCAATTTTCTTGAAAGAGCGTGGCCTGCTAGTTGATGCGGTTCCAGGGGAACCGCTTGATCCAACAGATCCTCGAATCTTGAGTGTTTATAGAGCCGATGGTTTGGGTCAGGTGCCGATTGGCTCCACTGTGAAGATTTACTACTACATTCAGCAGATTGAACCGACGCCAACTGAAACTACTCCGGCTACTGAACCAACTGATGGAAGCTCTCCTTTGCCAACTCCTACGCCAACTGGTGAAAGCGGAAGTGGTAACTGATGAGCTGGGTAATATTGAAAGACAAGAACGGGGTAAGACAAATTGTCTGAGCAAGAGCGCGTGTTAGCTGGTAGATACCAAGTGGGCGAGATTATCGGCCGCGGTGGTATGGCTGATGTGTTTGAAGGCGTTGACTTGCGACTCGGTCGCAAGATTGCCATCAAACTACTCAAGTCCGACCTCGCCAACGACGAGAATTTTGAATCCCGTTTCGCCCAGGAAGCTCAAGCCTCAGCCAAGATGGCTCACCCAACCATCGTTCGTATCTATGACGCTGGTGAAGAGATCTCGACTGACTCAAACGGCAACGTTAGAAAAACTCCGTTCATCGTAATGGAATACGTCAAGGGCAAACTTCTTAGAGACCTTATGCACGAGCGCAAGCTCACCTCGAGCGAAGCCGTTGGCTACGCCAAGGGAGTGCTTACAGCTCTGGAGTATTCACACAAAGCCGGAGTTATTCACCGCGACATCAAAGCTTCGAACATCATGGTCACCGAAGAAGGACAAGTCAAAGTCATGGACTTTGGCATTGCCCGTGCAATCTCTGATTCTTCAGCAACCCAGGCTCACACTTCGGGAATTGTTGGCACCGCTCAGTACTTCTCCCCGGAGCAAGCAAGAGGCGAAGCAGTTGATGCTCGAACAGATCTTTACTCAACCGGTGTTGTGCTTTACGAGATGCTTGCGGGCCGTCCTCCTTTCAAGGGAGATACCGCTGTTTCGGTTGCTTACCAGCACGTAAGTGAAAAAGTCACACCACCTTCCGCACACAACCCTGAAATCTCTCCTGAGATGGACCAGGTTGTTCTAAACGCACTGGCCAAAGATCGTGACGAGCGATTCCAAACAGCCGAAGAGTTCCGCGAGCATTTGATTGCTGCCGCCAACGGCGAGGCAAAGCAAAAAGCAGCGCCTGTTGCCAAGACCGCACCTGTTGCCCAGCAGCAGACTCAAGTTTTGGATGCAGCACCAACTGAAGTTATCGGCGAGATTCAGCCGGAGGATTTCTTCAAAGAACTAGGTGTTGATTTCAACTCGAACACCGAAACCAGTGCGATCAGAATCCAGAATGCTTCTCGCAACGAAAGGCCTTCGGCAGGTGTTCTATGGGGTGTTGGCTCAGGAGCCACTGTAGTTCTAGTTGGTTTGATTGTTTGGCTACTAACCCTTGGCGGAACTTTCCAGCCGCTGTTACCTCCGGCTAACTCTGGAATTCCAGTTGCTGATGTTTCCGGTGCACTATTTGATGATGGTGCCCAGACTCTTCGCGACCAAGGACTACTGGTTCTAAGAATCACTGAAGCCAGTGATGAAATCCCGGTTGGGCAAATCATCAGGACCGATCCCCCTGCGGGAACCAATGTTCCAGAGCGAACCACGATTGAAGTTGTGGTCTCCTCAGGAAAGCTTGAAGCCATAGTTCCGCTGCTTACCG
>CAYVZV010000037.1:0-6351 GCA_964456485.1 uncultured Rhodoluna sp.
GGCCAAAGTTTGAAATCCCCGCACCGCTTTCTTCTCACGGACCAGCGCGAATTATCGCAATGTGTAATCAAAAAGGTGGGGTGGGTAAGACCACCACAGCCATCAACTTAGCTTCTGCTCTTGCAGGCTACGGACGTAAAGTCCTACTCGTAGATTTCGATCCGCAGGGAGCACTTTCGGCCGGTTTAGGTGTTGTCGCACACGATATCAAGACCATTTACGATCTCATGGTTGAAAGAGACCTGAACGTCGAAGAAGTCATTGTCAGAACTGGCGTGAAAGATCTTGATGTTATTCCTGCCAACATCGACCTATCGGCTGCTGAAGTTCAGCTAGTCAATGAAGTTGCCAGAGAGCAAATTTTGGCGAGAATTCTTCGCCCAATTCTTGGAAACTACGATGTCATAATCATCGACTGCCAGCCCTCGCTAGGTCTATTGACTGTGAACGCGCTAACTGCAGCTCACGGAGTTTTGATTCCTTTGAACTGTGAATTCTTTGCGCTTAGAGGTGTGGCTCTTCTAATTGAAACGATAGAGAAGGTCAAAGATCGACTAAACCCAGCTATCAAGCTGGATGGAATTCTCGCGACCATGTATGACCCGAGAACCCTGCATGCCAGGGAAGTAGTCGAGCGACTATATGAAGCATTTGGCGATCAGGTCTTCGACACCATTGTCAACCGAACCGTGAAGTTCCCAGACGCAACAATCGCAGCTTTACCTATCACTGAATTTGCACCAACATCAGATGCGGCCGAGTATTACCGGACCGTCGCGAGAGAGCTAGTAGCCCGTGGCAGCGCCCCATAGCCCCGAGGTGCTGGAGCCTCCTAAGGACTCTGGGTTTGCGCTAACACTAAGTAACTTCGAAGGTCCATTTGACCTTCTGCTGTCTTTGATTTCCAAGCACGAGATGGATATCACCGAGGTATCACTTTCTAGGGTGACCGATGAGTTCATCCAGTATGTGAAGCAACTAGACGAGCATGAAGAAATGGAGCAGGCCAGCGAATTCCTGGTGATTGCTGCAACCCTTCTGGATCTAAAAATTGTCAGCCTACTTCCTAAGGGTGAACTGGTCGATGCAGAAGATGTCGCACTTCTTGAGGCCAGAGATCTGCTGTTTGCAAGATTGCTCCAGTACAAGGCGTTCAAGGAAGTGTCTACCTGGTTCAACTCCCGCTTCGAAGTTGAAGCTAAGCGCTTAGCGCGCGATGTTCCAATCGAGACGCGCTTCCGGGAGAGCACACCTGAGCTGGTTTGGACGATGACCCTTGAAGAGTTCCACGCCCTATCTCAGGATGTGTTTACTCCTCGTGAAATTCCAGGAATTGGACTTACTCACCTTCACGCACCTGCGGTAAGCATTCGAGAACAGGCAACCGAGGTTATTCTTAGACTCCGCAAAGCTGGAAGTCTGACATTCTTTGATCTGATTCGTGAAGAAACAGATCGAGCAGTTGTGGTGGCAAGGTTCCTTGCTGTCTTGGAGCTGTATCGCCTTTCGGCGATTGCAATGCGCCAAGATGGACCGCTAGCTGATCTTGAGATCACCTGGCAGGCCGACCACTTTGATGATGAACAACTAGCAAGTCTGGGAGCTGACTATGACTCTTGATGAAAATCAGGGCTTTGAAAACACACTGCAAGAAGACAGCATCGAAGGTGCTATCGAAGCGATCTTGATGGTCACCGATGCGCCAATCTCACTGGTTGCCTTGGCAACCGCTCTGGAGATTCCCGTCAACCAGGTGCGCGACGCAGTTCACAAGCTTCGCGAAGACTACGACGGCAAAGACGGAGTAAGCGCCAGGGGCTTCGAGCTTCGTGAGGTTGCCGGTGGTTGGAGAATCTACGTTCGCGAGAACTACGACTGGGCAGTGAAGATGTTCATCGCTAATGAAAACCCAACCAAGCTTTCCCAAGCAGCTTTGGAAACACTGTCAGTTATTGCCTACAAACAGCCGATTGCCCGTGGACAGATTGCATCGATTCGTGGCGTGAACGTGGACTCGGTTGTTAGGACTCTGACTTCTAGAGGGCTAGTGACTGAGCTATACACCGACTCTGAGACTGGCGCTATTCACTACGGGACTACGTCTTTGCTACTAGAGCAGTTGGGAATCAATTCGCTGGATCAACTTCCTCCGATCAGCCCATACTTGCCAGATATCAACAGTGACTTTAATGAGCGATAAGCCCGAGGGGATAAGACTTCAAAAGGTCTTGGCCGCTGCAGGCGTTGCTTCAAGGCGTGTTTGCGAAGAGATGATTGTCGCTGGCGCCGTAAAGGTCAATGGCAAGGTGGTCACTGAACTTGGAACCCGTATTGATCCAGACGTAGACAAAGTTGTTGTCAAAGGAACTCCTATTCAGCTGGATGTCACCAAGGTGTATCTAATGCTGAATAAGCCATATGGTGTTGTCAGCAGCATGCAGGACGAGCACGGACGACCTGATTTGAGTCAGTACGCCCTGGATTACGATCGTGTATTCAATGTTGGAAGACTCGATGCTGAAACCACTGGCCTATTGCTATTGACTAATGATGGGGATTTAGCTCATAAGCTTTTGCACCCATCATTCGAGGTCACTAAGACCTATCAAGCAAAGGTGCACGGTCAGATTACTCAGCCGATTCTGAACAAACTCATTGCTGGTGTAGAACTCGAAGATGGGCTCGCAAAAGCTGACAAGGCTAGGCTTTTGTCAGCCTCTGGAAATCACAGCCTGGTTGAGATCGAACTTCACAGCGGTAAGAACAGAATCGTCCGCCGCATGTTCGAATCTGTTGGTTTTCCCGTTGTGGCACTGGTTCGAAGGCAGTTTGGACCCCTACACTTGGGACACTTGAACATAGGTCATATCCGTCAGCTCAGTAAAATAGAGCTCGGTGTCCTTTTGAAAGCGGCAGACAAGAAGAGGCGATGAGATGGCAGTTCGAGCAATCAGGGGAGCGATCCAGCTAGATAGCGACGAGCGGGAGCACCTGCTCAAATCCACCGCCGAACTTTTATCAAAAGCCCTGCACGCCAATAACGTCGATAACTCACAGTTGATTTCAATTCTTTTCACTGCAACCCCAGACGTCACTTCTGAGTTTCCGGCTCTAGCAGCGCGCGAGCTTGGGTTGGGCGATGTGCCACTTATGTGCTTTGTAGAGATGAATGTGGCCGGTGCTATGCCAAGAGTTATTCGAGTGCTTATCAATGCAGAACTTGATGTTCCGCGCAGTGAGGTTCAGCACATCTACCTTCGGGGCGCTACAGCTCTCCGTTTGGATTTAGCACAGTGAGCACGGCGCGCTTAGTCGGTCCGGTAAAAATTGTAGGCTCCGGCCTTATCGGTACTTCCATTGGACTAGCCCTTACTCAAGCCGGCATCAAGGTTCTGCTTTCCGATAGCTCTCCTGCAGTTCAGGACCTTGCGGTTGACTTTGGCGCGGGTGAGAAATTCCAAGATGGGCAGAACCCAACACTTGTAGTTGTTTGCGTGCCGCCGGATGTTACAGCCTCGGTTATCCAGCAACAGCTTGAGCTTCACCCACAAGCAACCGTGACCGATGTGGCAAGCGTAAAAGCAACCATCCTGGAAAAACTTGAGACAACAACCGCAGATCTTTCAAGATATGTCGGATCACACCCAATGGCTGGCCGCGAACAAGCCGGTGCATTGGCTGGAAGAAGCGACATCTTTATTGGCAGGCCGTGGGTATTGAGCCCAAACAAGCAATCGGCCAATGAATCGATTGATCTGGTGGAGGCTTTAGCTTTGGACCTTGGTGCAACTTTGGTTCACCTGAACCCAAGTGATCATGACCGTGCGGTTGCGTTGGTTTCCCATGCACCTCAACTAGTTGCTTCACTGCTTGCCGCAAGACTCTCAAACTCGCAAGCCAGCGACGTAGCTTTGGCGGGACAGGGGCTAAGGGACACCACCCGAATTGCAGCCTCCGACCCAAAGCTTTGGATTCAAATACTTGCCGCTAACAGCGAAGAAGTGGCCAAAGTAGTTGAGTCCCTAAAGGATGACTTGGTTTCTGTTCTTGACGCCCTTAAGGAAGTCGGAAAGCCAGGTTCGCTTGCCTCGCTGGGTAAGTTGCTGGAGGCCGGAAATCTTGGAGTATCTCGCATCCCTGGAAAGCATGGTCAATCAGCTACCCAGTATGCAAAGGTCGTGGTGATGATCGATGACAAGCCGGGCGAGCTTGCACGCCTTCTTACTGAGGTCGGTGAAGTCGGCATCAACCTTGAGGACCTAACACTGGAACACGCCACGGGTGCTGCAGTTGGTCTTCCTGAGCTATACGTTCTTCCTTCTGCTGAAAAGCAGCTGATTTCTGAGCTGACAAGTCGCGGATGGAAAATCGTCGGATGAGTCAAGTGGTAGTGGCGGTAGATGGGCCAGCAGGTTCAGGAAAATCCAGTGTCTCTAAAAGAGCAGCTGAACAGTTGGGCTTTGGCTATCTGGACACCGGGGCCGGTTATCGGGCACTTACGCTAACTGCCCTTAGCCAAAAGCTGGATTTAGAAACTGTCGGAGAGCTTGAACTCGAGACTATCTTTCCTTACTCAATTTCGACCGATCCGACCAATTACTGGGTAAGGGTTGGCTTCGAGGATGTCACCGAAGGCATTCGCTCTAAGGAAGTTGAACTCAACGTCAGCAAGGTGGCCGCTCAGCCGAAGGTTCGTTCGTTCATGAGAAACATCACCCGATCGATTGCCTTAGGCTGCGAAATGCCTGGAATCATCGTCGAGGGGCGCGATATAACAACAGTTGTCCTGCCTGATGCTCAAACTCGGGTGCTGCTAACTGCCAGTGAAGAAGTTAGACTTGGGAGAAGAGCAGTTGATCTGCAGGCCGATGGTTCGATTTCGGCTCAGGTAAGCGATCGGGACAAGAAAGACTCCAAAGTAGTTGACTTTCTGAATCCCGCGCCCGGGGTAAAGCTGCTAGACACCACAGACCTTTCATTTGAAGGTTCCGTGGCTGCATTGGTTGATTTAATCAAGCACTAAACAAGCTAGGGATCTATGGAGCACGAAGAGAACTTCGACGAGCAAGCGCGCGCTGACGTGCTGCGCGGCTCACTAAGCGAATACGAGCTAGACGAAGAAGACTTAGCGCTTCTTGATTTAGAACTTGATGACAATGCCGTTCCTGGCTACCTGCCCGCTTTGCCGGTGCTGGCAATTGTTGGGCGTCCAAACGTTGGTAAGTCAGCTCTAGTGAACCGAATCCTAGGTCGCCGCGAAGCCGTAGTGGAAGATGTACCCGGCGTGACCAGAGACCGTGTTTCATACAAGGCCGAATGGAACGGTCGTAAATTCACCCTCGTTGACACCGGTGGTTGGGAACCAAACCCAAAGGGCATTGATGCAGCCGTTGCCGCTCAAGCTGAAGTTGCTGTTGAGCTATCGGATGCAGTGCTGTTTGTTGTGGATGCCATGGTTGGCCCTACTGCAAGTGATGAACGAGTGGTCAAGATGCTTCGATCCTCAGGCAAGCCTGTAGTTCTAGTTGCGAACAAGATTGACGATGCAAGACAAGAGCCAGAGGCTGCTGCTCTTTGGTCGCTAGGTCTTGGAGAGCCACTTCCGGTTTCCGCCGTTCACGGTCGGGGAGTAGCGGACATGCTGGATGCAGCAATGTCGAAACTTCCAACTATTTCTTCTGTTGCCCAGCAAGAATTCGGTGGACCCAGAAGAGTTGCGCTTATTGGTCGCCCTAACGTTGGTAAGTCCTCCTTGCTGAATAAAGCCGCTGGAAGCATTCGCGCAGTTGTTAGCGAAATAGCTGGAACTACCCGTGACCCAGTGGATGAGCAAATTGAGCTTGGCGGAAAAATCTGGCGCTTTGTTGATACCGCAGGTATCAGAAGGCGAATCAAGCTGGCGCAAGGAGCCGATTTTTACGCTTCACTAAGGACAGCGGCAGCACTCGAGCGGACCGAAGTTGCCGTGATTTTGTTCGATGTCACTGAACCAATTAGCGAAGGTGACATCCGTATTGTTGACCTAGCCTTGGAATCTGGACGTGCCTTGGTCCTTGCCTTCAATAAGTGGGATCAGCTAGATGAAGAACGTAGGCGCTATCTTGAACGCGAAATCGAGCAGGATCTAGCTCACGTGTCTTGGGCACCTCGAGTAAACATTTCAGCACTCACAGGTAGGCACCTAGAAAAGCTGGTGCCATCCTTGGAAGTTGCACTACACAGCTGGGACCTTCGAATCCCAACTGGCAAGCTGAATACCTTTATTCAGGAACTGGCTATGGAGTTTCCCCACCCGGTGCGAGGAGGCAAGCAACCTCGAATCCTATTCGCCACTCAGGCTTCGACCAGGCC
>CAYVZV010000038.1:0-6265 GCA_964456485.1 uncultured Rhodoluna sp.
ACGAGAATATGCCTAATTTCGGCAAAGCAAAACCGCGTCCAAAAACCGGCGCATCTAAATCCGCTCCTAAGCGAGCGTCCGCTTCAGGCTATGGAGCAGCAGCTCCTAAGAAGACTCACCGTAAGGGTGCTGTTGAGCCTCGCGAGATGAGTGGCCGCAAGCCAGACCGCGGCAACAACTGGGAGCCAAAGGCCCCTAGAACTGAAGCAGGTCGCAAGCCTCGCCACAGTGCCGATGACCGCGCAGCGCGCGGAACCAGAAGTTTCTTCGATGCCCCTAGATCAGATGACCGCGCTCCAAAGCGCGAGTGGTCAGATAAGCCACGCACCGGAGGACCTACCTACGACCGCCAGGAAAAAAAGAGCTGGTCAGACAGACCTTCTTATAGCGACCGCAATTCAGAATCACGCGGTTCAGATCGCAAGCCAGCATCCCGCTCTGACCGTCCTTGGGAATCTCGTGCTCCAAGAACTGATCGACCATCTTCCGACAGACCTTACTCAGACAGAAACTCATCTGACAGAGGAGCCCGCAGCTACGACCGCTCAGATCGTCCTGCTCGCTCGAACTCTGACCGTCCTTGGGAATCGCGCGCACCTCGCACCGACAGAGATTCATCTGACAGCGGAGCGCGTAGCTATGACCGTTCAGAGCGACCAGCTCGCTCAAACTCGGACCGTCCCTGGGAATCACGTGCTCCAAGATCTGATCGCTCAGAGCGCTCAGGTGACTCACGTGGTTTTGCACCTCGTTCAAACTCTCGCGAGTATGACAGAGACCGCAACCCGTTCCGCGAGGACCGCGTTTCACGCGATCGCTCAAGAGATGAGACCTTTGTTGGCGCTCGCGATAAGAACCCAAACAAGAAGGCTTTCTTCGAGGACAAGGTTCTAGAAAAGCTTGTTGTTGCAGATGCTTCTGAAGTAATCATTCAGGGCAGCTTCGAAGAGATGGGTCTTCACCCAAAGCTAGTTTCTGCTCTTCGCGGTCTTGGAGCTGAAACTCCATTCGCGATTCAGCAGTCAACCATTCCTGCAGCCCTTGAGGGTCGCGATGTTTTGGGACGTGGAAAAACCGGATCTGGAAAGACCATTGCTTTCTCTGTTCCAATCATCTCCAAGATGGTTGCTCAAGGCTCTGTCCCAAGAAAGCCAAACAAGCCACGTGCTTTGATCTTGGCTCCTACTCGTGAACTTGCAGATCAGATCGATAGAACCATCTCGGCTCTTGCTCGCTCTGTTGGTTTCTACACAGCTTGTGTTTACGGTGGTGTTCCTCAGCGCAGACAAGAGATCGCTCTTAGTCGCGGTGTTGACATCGTTGTTGCAACTCCAGGTCGTCTAGAGGACCTGATGGCGCAAAGAATCATTGACCTGTCTGAAGTTGAGACCATGGTCATCGATGAGGCCGACCACATGTGTGATCTGGGCTTTATCGAAGGTGTAAAGCGCGTACTGCGTGCAACCGGAGATTCTCAGAAGCTACTGTTCTCAGCAACGCTGGACCGCGAAGTTGATGCACTGGTTAGAGAGTTCATGCCGAACCCTTACGTTTACGAAGTTCCTAACGAAACTCAGGAAACATCAACCATTGAGCACCGCGTCTTGGTTGTTGACCCAGATGACCGCTCCCAGGTACTACTTCGTCTAGTTCAGGGTGAGGGCAAGTCTCTTATTTTCACTCGCACCAAGATGACAGCTGAGCGTCTGAGCGAGTCACTAACTAACAACGGTGTTCCAGCAGCTCGTCTGCACGGAGATCTAAACCAGAACCAGAGAACTCGTAACCTCGAAAGATTTGTTAAGGGTCACGTTCGCGTACTGGTAGCAACAGACGTTGCCGCTCGTGGAATCCACGTTGATGATGTAGCGCTAGTTATCCAGGTTGACCCACCAGAGGAATACAAGACTTACCTTCACCGCTCCGGCCGTACCGGCCGTGCCGGCAAGGAAGGTGTTGTTATCACCTTGATTCCAAGAGCTAAGCGTCGCAAGGTTGAGGATCTTCTTCGCAGAGCCGAGCGCGATGCAAAGATCACCGATGTTCGCCCTGGTTCTGAACTCATTGAAGAACTAGCAGGTCCTATCGCTCCACCACCGGCAGCACCAGACATCCTGGACTTCGGTGACTCACGCGGCGGCGGTTCAAACCACCGCGGACGTGATCGTGACCGCGATTCAAGGCCTAAGAAAAAGGGCAACTACCAGGGCTCTGGTAAGGGTCGTTGGGCAGACAAGCCTTCAAGCGAAAAGCGCCCAAGGGCTAAAAAGTACTCCAACTAGAAATAGTTGGTCGCGCCTGAGACAGCGCTAAAAAAACCCCGCTACCTCGAAAGAGGCGGCGGGGTTTTCTTTGGGCTTGGAAAAGGGCTATGCCTAAGCCCAGATTAGGCCCAGATCCTGGGCTTTACAGGCAAGGGCCGAAGGCCCTAAACTGGGGGAAGCCAAAGACCGTCGGTTTAAGGCAAATCAAATCCCAAGATTTCTTGAGGTTTGGCTTGTTTTGACTAAGAAACACATAAGTGTTTGCCCACGTAGGTGAAGATTGAAAGTATTAGGGCTTTGCCCTATTTCCTTTTGCTCTCCACTTATGTGGGGAGCATTTTTTGTTTCTGGGCTGCCGACAAATACAGATAATCAAGGAGTGCCATGGCGAACAAGGAAGCTACAGTTGCCGAGCTCACGGAGAAATTCCAGAGCTCAGCTGCAGTGTTGCTAACCGAGTACCGCGGACTCACTGTTGGGCAGCTCAAGGAGCTGCGTCGTTCCATCAGTGCGGACGCAACCTACGCCGTGGCAAAGAACACGCTACTAACCATCGCAGCTAAGAACGCCGGGGTGTCCGCATTTGACGGACAGCTGGTAGGACCAACTGCAATGGCATTTGTTCACGGAGACACTGTCGCCGTGGCCAAATCACTGCGTGACTTTGCCAAGGCAAATCCTCTTCTAGTAGTCAAGACCGGAATCATGGATGGTTTGGTCTTGTCTCAGGATGAGGTTAAGAAGCTTGCTGATCTTGAATCCCGCGAAGTTCTACTGGCCAAGGCCGCAGGACTATTCAAGGCTTCAATGTTCAAGGCTGCTTACATGTTCCAGGCTCCGCTGGCTCAGGCCGTCCGCACCGTCGACGCCCTTCGTGCCAAGCAAGAGACAAACGCTTAAAGAAAATAAGGAGAAAAACAAATGGCAAAGCTATCAACCGATCAGCTAATCGATGGCTTCAAGGAGCTATCACTAATCGAGCTTTCTGAGTTCGTAAAGAAGTTTGAAGAGGTGTTCGAGGTTACCGCTGCAGCTCCTGTTGCAGTTGCAGCCGCAGCACCAGCCGGCGGCGCCGGTGGCGACGCAGCTGAAGAGAAGGACTCATTCGATGTTGTTCTTGAATCAGCTGGCGACCAGAAGATCCAGGTTATTAAGGAAGTTCGCGGACTTACCAACCTAGGTCTAGGCGAAGCCAAGGCTCTAGTTGATGGTGCTCCATCAACCATCCTTGAGGGCGCTAACAAGGACACCGCTGACAAAGCAAAGGCAGCTCTAGAAGCAGCCGGCGCAAAGGTCACCCTGAAGTAATAACTTCAGATTTGAAAGACCCCAGCATCGCTTACGCGGTGGTGGGGTCTTTCGCTTTTCTGGTGAAGTAGGCTCGTGATGTTCGCAACCAATAGAAAAGACAAAAACCCCTTGAGTTCAAAGCCGCAGTTAGCGCAAGATTCGATTACCAAATCACAGCGGTTGATGTACATCTTTGTACTGGGCTTTTTGCTGATGGTTCAAACTCTTGTCACTGACATGTTCTTGCCAGCCCATCCGCTGATTGCAACCTTCTTTGAAGTTCCAGATGCTTTTGTCCAGTACTCACTTTCTGCCGTGACACTTGGTGCCGCCATTGGCTTTTTTGTTGCTGGCCCGCTGTCGGATTCAATGGGTAGAAAAAGACCTGTTCTTTTAGCACTTGGGCTTTTCACTTTTGCCTCAGCAGCTTTGTATGTTGCCCCCGGTATAGAGGCATTTATTGTTTTGAGATTTATGCAAGGTCTAGCAGGTGCTGCAGCAGCAGTTATCGCCCAGGCAATCATCAGAGACTTATTTGTTGGAAACGCCATGCTCAAGATGCTCTCGAGAGCATGGCTCATCTCAGGACTAGCTCCGATTATTAGCCCAGTGATCGCAGCACAGCTAATGCTTGTTGCCCCGGACTGGAGAATCATTCCTCTTGCGCTAACTGTTCTGGGTGTAGCCATCTTTGTCTTTGCATCCCGCGCTCTTGTTGAGACCTTGCACAAAGACAACCGTCGAGCCAAGGGCTTTGATGGCGTTGCCAAGAGATTCATCGCGGTGTTTAGGGACCGCATCCTGGTGGGTCTAGTTCTGATCGGCATGGTCCAAACTGTTGGGCTATTTAGCTATTTGAACATCATCCCGTTTTTGTATCAGGACAGCCTGGGCCTTACTCCGGTTGAATTCTCAATAGCTTTCTCAATTACCGCCTTCTGCTGGTTCCTAGGAATCCAGGCCGGAGCCAAGCTCGGCCGCATGTTCAAAGCTCACTGGGTTGTTCTTGGAGCACTGGTGTTGGCTGTTGTGGCGGGAACCGGTTTGTATCTAATCGGTTCGATGGATGTTGGCATCGAGACCGTTGTTCCACTGATGGCGATGTTCCTGGTTTCTTTTGGAATGACCATTACCCCGATTCAAACCATTGCCCTTCAGGGTCATGGTTCCGAAGCTGGAACTGCAGCTTCGGTGCTTGGGGTTATGAACTCTGCCACCGCAGCCTTATCGGCACCTCTTTATCCGTTGATCGGATCTGCTACAACAACGGGTCTTGGAGTCACCGTTGCCTTGACTCACCTGGCAGCCATAGGAGTGTTCTTTTTTGTGGTTAGACCAAGCAGTGTTCCAGCAATGGTCAAAGAGTAGTCAGGTATCCTAGGAACATAACAAGCTGCCGCATAGGCCCTTAGATGGGGTGGCAGCTTTTCTAAAGGATGTGAAAAATCAATGAGGATTTTGCTTATTGGCGCGGGCGGCGTCGGAGACGCTATAGCCAAAGTCGCAGCAGAGAGATCCTTCTTCGAGGTAATGGTCGTTTCCGACTATGACCTTACAAGAGCAGAAAAAACAATCGAGTGGATTAGAAAGCGTCACGGCGACGACGTGGCAGCGAAGTTTATTCCAGCCAAAATCGATGCATCGAATGCCGCCAACGTGGTTGAGATGTGCCGATCACACAACATCAGCTATTTGATCAATGCTGTGGAGCCTAAATTCCTGCCGACTGTGTTCTCAGCTGCCTACACAGCCGGTGTTGGCTATGTCGACATGGCAATGTCGCTTTCTGAACCGCACGAGAGCGATCCATTCAACAAGCCAGGTATCAAGCTCGGCGATGCTCAGTACGCACTGAACGACCAGTGGGAAAAAGCCGGCAAGCTTGCTTTGGTTGGAATGGGTGTTGAGCCAGGACTATCGAACATCTTTGCCAAGTATGCCTACGACGAGCTCTTCAGTGAAGTTGACGAGATCAGCATCAAGGATGGTTCCAACTTGGTTGTAAAAAACGAAGCTGGCGAAGAAATCTTCGCCCCATCTTTTTCAATCTGGACAGTTATCGAAGAGTGCCTAAACCCACCAATCATCTACGAAAAGTCCAAGGGTTGGTACACCACTCGTCCATTTAGCGAACCTGAGATCTTCGAGTTCCCAGAAGGTATCGGCGCTGTTGAGTGCGTGAACGTTGAGCACGAAGAGATCCCGATGCTTCCTAGAACCATGGATGTTGGGAAGGTTACTTTCAAGTATGGACTGGGTTCGGACTTTATCGACGTGCTAAAGACCCTTCATCACCTCGGCATTGATGCCACTAAGCCAGTTCGAGTCCGCTCAGCATCAGGACCTGTCGATGTTGCACCTCGAGATGTCTTGGTCGCAGTTTTGCCGGACCCTGCAACTATCGGACCGCGCATGACCGGTAAGGCTTGTGCGGGAGTGCTCATCACAGGTAAAGACAAGTCAGGTAAAGATCGGGCGACATACATCTATCACGTTGCCGATAACGCCGAGACTATGGCTGAGTACGACGCGCAGTGTGTTGTTATGCAGACCGCCTTCAACCCAGTTGTTGCTCTAGAACTAATTGCCGAAGGTAAGTGGTCTGGTGTTGGAGTTCGTGCCCCTGAGCAGTTCGAGCCGAAGCCATTTTTGGATTTGATGTCAGCTTCGACCGGGTACCACCAGAGATGGTTTGCTCAGGAGAGATTGCC
>CAYVZV010000039.1:0-6164 GCA_964456485.1 uncultured Rhodoluna sp.
CTAGGGTCTTCGGTGGCAACTACGGCATTTCTGATGTTTGGGCTCATCTGGTCGTAGTCGATTGAGATGCGGTTCTCGTGGTAGAAAGTGGCAACAAGCACTGGTTCGCCGTCTTTGGTGGCGTAAAGGTTAGAAGCCTGGGAGGCGTTGACTGGCTTGATGTAGTCAGGCAGGCCATCAAAGATGGACATTCCAGCTGAGGCTGCGTAGCCACCGACGGCGGCAACTGGGGCTACCAGGGCCATGGTGACAAGGCCCGCTATGGCACTGAGGCCAAAGAGCTTTCCAAATAGTCCGAGCATGGGGTTAGCCACACCTTTCCTTGTGAATAAGCTTTAAGAATACTTGCTAACCCTGAGAGGTACCTGACCATGACTAAATGGGAGTACATAACCACCCCCCTGATCATCCATAACACCACCCAAATCCTCAATAACTGGGGCTCAGAGGGCTGGGAATTGGTCCAAATTGTGACTGGACCCGAAGGTGGCCTGGTTGCCTACTTTAAGCGTCCGGTGGCCTAAATGTCCTCGGTTGAGCAAAAAATAACCGAGCTGGGACTAACCCTTCCAGAAACCTCAAAGCCGCTGGCGGCATATATTCCAGCCGTTCAAACCGGGAACCTAGTTTTCACTTCCGGTCAGCTTCCAATGGTTGATGGTTCACTCACTCACACTGGAAAAGTTGGCGCAGAGGTTTCGGCAGAGGATGCAAAAGCGCTCGCAGAAATATGTGCGCTGAATGCACTTGCTGCAATCAAGATGGTCATCGGCGATCTTGAAAAGATCAAGCGCGTAGTCAAGGTGGTTGGCTTTGTTTCTTCTGCTCCGGATTTCACAGGTCAGCCAGGTGTTGTAAATGGCGCAAGTGAATTTCTAGGCAAGGTACTAGGAGACAAAGGTATTCACGCCCGAAGTGCAGTTGGGGTAGCAGTGCTACCACTTGATGCTCCGGTCGAGGTCGAACTAATCGTGGAGATTAGTCAGTAGCTCCAGCTTCTAGCTTTCCGGTGATCACTGACATCACGGAAGTATCGGCAAGTGTTGTCACATCACCAATTGGTCGATCTTCGGCAACGTCCCGAAGCAGTCTTCGCATGATCTTTCCTGAACGAGTTTTTGGAAGCTCAGCAACGACCATGATCTGCCTTGGCTTTGCAATTGGTCCAATTTCCTTGGCGACGTGATCGCGCAAGAGCTTACTGACATCGGAGTCGCTGCCTGCGGCTGCGACCTGATCGGATCTTAGAATCACAAAAGCAACCACGGCTTGACCGGTGGTTTCATCCTTGGCTCCAACCACGGCAGCTTCCGCAACAAACGGGTGGGACACCAAAGCTGATTCAATCTCGGCTGTTGAGAGTCTGTGACCGGAGACGTTCATGACATCGTCAACGCGACCCAGAATCCAAACATCGCCATCTTCATCGAGCTTGGCTCCATCGCCTGCGAAGTAGCGGTCGGTGTATTGCGACCAGTAGGTCTCCTTGTAGCGCTCGTTATCGCCCCAGATGCCTCGAAGCATTGAAGGCCAAGGCTCGGTAATGGTTAGGTAGCCACCGCCAGATGTTACCTTCTTACCTGCATCGTCGACAATCTCCATTGAGATTCCAGGTAGAGGAATCATCGCCGATCCAGGCTTTGCTGCAGTGATTCCAGGAAGCGGGGAGATCATGATGGCGCCGGTTTCGGTCTGCCACCAGGTGTCAACAATTGGGGCCTTATTGCCACCGATTACGTCGCGATACCAAATCCAAGCTTCTGGGTTGATTGGTTCTCCAACCGAACCTAGAACCCTGATTGAACTTAGGTCGTACTTGTCTGGAATTTCGCGACCTAGTTTCATGAAGGTTCGGATTGCAGTTGGCGCGGTATACAAAACAGTGACTTTGTATTTTTCAACAATCTTCCACCATCGTCCCCAGTCCGGGGTGTCTGGAGTTCCTTCGTAGATGACTTGGCTAACTCCATTAGCCAGTGGTCCATAGACCACATACGTGTGTCCGGTGATCCAACCAACATCTGCGGTGCACCAGTAGATATCTGTCTCCGGGTGAATATCGAAAACGTTCTTGTGGGTGAAGGCCGCCTGGGTTAGGTAGCCACCGGAGGTATGCAGGATACCCTTTGGCTTTCCAGTTGTTCCCGAGGTGTAAAGAATAAACAGCGGGTGCTCTGCTCCAAAGCTTTGCGCTTCATGCTCAGGAGATGCAGTATCAACAACATCGGACCACCAGTGATCTAGGTTTTCGTTCCAGGAAACTTCATTCCCCCCGCGCTTTAGAACAACTACTGCTTCAACGCTCGGGCAATCGCCATCACCAATTGCATCATCAACGGCTGGCTTCAGAGCTGAGACTTTACCTTTTCGATATCCACCGTCAGCAGTAATGATCAACTTCGCCTCGGCATCGTTGATTCGGCTGCGAAGCGACTCGGCTGAGAAGCCACCGAAGATCACGGAGTGAATCGCGCCTAGCCGAACAGTTGCCAGCATGGCAATCACTGCCTCTGGAACCATCGGCATATAAATTGCAACGCGGTCGCCTGAGCGAAGTCCCAAAGAGGCGAAGGCATTTGCTGCCTTCTTAACTTCAATTAGAAGCTGCGCATATGTATAGGTAGAGGTATCGCCATTTTCACCTTCGAAGTAGATGGCGATTCGATCGCCTCTTCCTTCGATTACGTGCCGATCGAGGGTGTTGTAGGAAACGTTTAGTTCGCCATCTTCAAACCAGGTGGCGAAAGGGGCATTTGAGAAATCTAAGGTCTTAGTGAAGGGTTTGTGCCAGTGAAGGGCCTTTGCCTGCTTGGCCCAAAAGGCCAGCCGGTCAGCTTTAGCCTCGGAGTAGAGCTCCGGCTTAGCTATTGCCTGAGAGACAAACTCTTCGGCGGGGGGAAACCTTCGGGTTTCGTGGAGCAGATTCTCGATTCCAGATTCGTCAGGCATAGTCATCCTCGTCTTTTAAGCTCTTGGCAATAATGGCATAAATCGGACCTTCGAAGCCAATAGCCAGTCGTAGACTGAAGGCGTCAGCAACTCGTTGTTGACTTGTGATAGTTAGATTCCCCCAATCGCTATCACCAGGCGGCAGGCTTTCCCCCAAAGTCTGCCGCCCCCTAACTTTTTATCCACATCTTTCTATCTCCCGCCCCAAACCAGCACTTGATGCCAGATGGTTATCAGCGTGGAAGCAAAAATCCCTGAGGCTCTGCTCGAGCTAATTGACGATCCGAGCATCACTGACATCTGCCTCTCCGCTGGGTCCACTCAAATTGATTCCGGATCCGGCCTAGGTGAGGTAGCCAAGTTAGCGCTCACAGAGTCGGAGTTATCAACCCTCGCCAGGGATCTAATTGAACTTGGTGGCCGAAGACTCGATCAAGCAAATCCCTTTGCTGATGTGAGTTTGCCAGGGGGATTGCGAGTTCATGCCGTTTTGAAATCTGCCTGCACCGATTCCACTTTGGTTTCTATTCGGCTGCACGCAACTGAGCCAATCAAGCTCACCTCGTTGCTTAGCGACAGTTTTGCAACCGCCGCGCAATTTGAACTAATTCAAGAAATTGCAAGCTCTGGCCAGAGCTTTCTAATTACCGGAGCTACCGGCACCGGCAAGACAACCTTGCTTCGCGCCATGCTCTTAGAAACCAGAGATCGAGTGATTGCCGTTGAGGATGTGACCGAGTTGTCGGGTAAGAACTTGATTTGCCTTCAGACCAAGCCGAAGAACATCGAAGGTATGGGCGAGATAACCCTTGAAGAACTAGTTCGCCAGGCTCTTCGTATGCGACCCGATCGGCTATGCATCGGTGAGGTAAGAGGTCCAGAGCTTATTCCGATGCTGCAAGCGCTAAACACTGGACATCGCGGTGCCACCACTTTGCATGCCAACTCGCTTGAGCAGGTACCAGAGCGGTTGCTGTCGATTGCAATGCAGCAAGGGATGAGTGAACAAACGCTCTATCGATTAGTTGCATCGGCATTTGATTGGGTGATATCCCTAGGTAGGAATTCAGGAAAAAGATCCGTATCCGGTATCGGCAAATTTGAAATAGTCGATAGCAAGTTGCAGGTTGTGTCTCAACTCCGCACCCGAAAGCTGCAGTTGGCATGAGTGCGAATCTAGCGATACTCGAGCTCTCGGCAATGCTTAGATCCGGAGCGACTAATCAAGTCGCTATCAGCTCCTTCCAGATTCAATCGCTGAGTGAGTTTCAGAAAAAGCAGTTTCAATTCATCTGGGATATGGCAAAAGATTCCGGTGGGAATCTCGCCCTGGCACTAGATCGACTAGCTGAAGTTTTCGAATCTCAGCACAAGCAATCAAGTGAGCTAAAGATTGCTTTTGCTTCTCCTCGGGCCAGCGCGAATTTGATCCTGCTGCTTCCGATACTTGCTGTTGTGTTTGCAGAGTTGCTGGGTCTTCCAACAATTTCCTCGGCCCTTGATACATCGCTCGGCGCTTTAGCTGTTGGGGTTGGTTTGATTTTGCTGATCGTTGCAAGGGTAGTTTCTCTGCGGATGTTAGAGAAGGCAAAGCCGAGGGAATCTGACCCTGGGGCATTTTTGGATGCGGTGGTGATCGGCCTTTCTGCTGGGTTGTCGCCGAAAGCATCTTCCGCACTTGCTCAGAACAAAGCCATTTTGAATTTCGGTGAAGAAGTCTCGAAGGAGCAACTCTCATCCTTGATGGACGCAGTTAGCGTTTCCGAGCAATCCGGGATTGCCCTCTCGGGTATTTTGTCGGCTCGCGCCGATGCCTATCGGCACCGACTTTGGAATCAAAGGCGCCAAGCACTGGCCAAGCTCACAATCTCGCTTCTTTTACCCCTGGGGCTAGCAGCCTTACCGGCGTTTGTTTTTCTGGCGGTAGTTCCGTTGGGAATTGGCCTCTTTAGAGCTGTATAGAAAGGTATAAAAATGAACTGGAAATCGGATGAGGGAGCAGCAACCGCTGAGTATGCCATCGCCACCATGGCGGCCGTGGGCTTTGCAGGGCTACTGGTAGTGATCATGAGAAGTGACGAGGTCAAGGCAATCTTGTTTGATCTGGTTCGATCGGCGTTGAGCCTTGGCGGTAGCTAAAAAAGACTCAGGCAGCGTCACTGCCGAGCTGGTCTTGGCTCTGCCTGCGGTGCTGTTAATTGTGGGTCTTGCCCTTGGTGCGATGAGTATTCAACTGCAGCGCATGGAGTTAGTTTCTGCTGCATCAACAATTGCTCGAGCAATTGCAAGAGAAGAACCAATTGAGATTGTTGATGCACTTGTTTCGGATCTTGGTGAACAAGTTGGCTTTGAAATTCAAGAAGAGTTGGGTGTTGTGTGCGTGATATTGCGAAGCGAAATTGGAATTTTAAGCATTGATTTGACTGGTTTGGAACTGATTGAGTCGCAGTGCGCAAAAGCCCAAGGTCAATAAAAAATGATGCTGGGGCTGGAACAATTCTGGCTTTTAGTGTCCTAATTGTGATTCTCGGAATATTTTCAGCTGGAAGTTTCTTTTCCATGCATTTACTAGTAAATACAAGGCTTCAAGCCACTACGGAAGCCATCGCACTGGCTGCAACCGACGCACTTCGAGGTGTTTCTTCCGGTTATCCGTGTATTGTGGCAAAAGATATTGCAGCCAATAGCCAGCTGGTTTTGGAACGATGTCGTATTGTCGGTTTCGAGGTCTTTATCGAGACCAGCTTTGAGTCTTGGGGGCTAGTGCATAAAGCGCGAGCTCGAGCAGGACCTTAAAGTGAAAGTAATAGGAGATGTATGCCAGGCAACAAGTTAGTAATCGTCGAGTCGCCAGCCAAGGCGAAGACCATTGCTAAGTATCTAGGTGATGACTACACAGTCATGGCCTCGATCGGGCACATCCGAGATCTGATTGACCCAAAGAACTTGCCACCCGAGGAAAAGAAGAAAAAGGGCTCGCTAGCCAAGTTCTCAATCGACATCGAAAATGACTTTGAGCCTTACTACGCAATTTCAGCTGGTAAATCCAAGACCGTTTCAGAGCTGAAAAAAGCCCTTGGTGAAGCCGACGAGCTTTACCTCGCAACCGATGAGGACCGCGAGGGGGAGGCAATCGCCTGGCACCTACTTCAGGTGCTAAAGCCTAAGGTTCCGGTCAAGCGAATGGTCTTCCACGAAATTACAAAAACTGCCAT
>CAYVZV010000040.1:0-1361 GCA_964456485.1 uncultured Rhodoluna sp.
GCCAGGGAGAGTAAATGACGAATCAGAGACTTGTTCTGCTGGTTTCGCATACCGCGCGCCAGGAGGCTCTTTCGGCAACCCTGGAATGCGCCGAAGCTCTCCTTATGGAAGGCATTACTCCAGTCATGGAGCAGCAGCAGCTGCAGGCAACCGTTGAATACGCCAAGACGGTTTCATCAGAAGTGGCGGCGTCCGTACTGGAGCTCGGCAAGGAGGCCAAGGAGACTGATTTAGAACTGGCAGTTGTGCTCGGGGGAGATGGAACAATCTTGAAAGCGGCCGAGCTTGTTCGCGATTCCCAAACACCACTTTTGGGTATCAACCTAGGTCACGTTGGATTCTTGGCTGAGAGTGAAAAAAACGAAATCGGCTCAACAATCGCCAGAGTCGTGGCCAAGGATTACCTGGTCAAGGAACGACTAACTCTTGATGTCAGCGTAAAGCTGGACGGTAAAGAGGTGTATCGCACCTGGGCCCTGAATGAAGCAACCGTTGAAAAAAGCGCAAGAGAGCGCATGCTCGAAGTAGTTGTTGAAGTAGATGGGCGACCACTATCAAGTTTTGGTTGCGACGGAATTGTGATCGCCACCCCAACCGGCTCAACGGCTTATGCATTCTCTGCAGGAGGCCCGGTTGTTTGGCCTTCTGTTGATGCACTGTTGATGGTGCCACTTAGCGCTCACGCACTCTTTGCAAGGCCTCTAGTTATTAGCCCTAACTCACTAGTTGCAGTTGAAGTACTCAAGCGGTCGGCAGGAACAGGAGTGCTTTGGTGCGACGGTAGAAGAAGCACAGAGCTACCAGCAGGGGCTCGAGTTGAGGTAAGAAAATCTGAAAAGTCAGTTCGACTAGCACGCTTGCGTCAAGGCCCTTTCACTGACCGATTGGTTCGAAAGTTCTCGCTTCCGGTTGAAGGCTGGCGCGGACCGGACTCTAAAAAGGACTAAGACTTGATAGAGCAAATCCGCATTCGTGATCTCGGCGTCATCAGCGAGGCAACACTCGATTTGGGACCAGGCCTAACGGTTCTAACCGGTGAAACCGGCGCCGGTAAAACAATGGTTCTAAACGCCCTTGGGTTACTGCTTGGTGCAAGATCTGATGCCAGTGCAATTCGAAAAGGACAAGAGCAAGCCTTTGTTGAAGGAAGCTGGCTTTTGCCTCAAGATGCACAGAATCGCATTACGGAATCTGGAATCGAAATTGAAGATGGCGAGTTGCTGGTTTCTCGATCAATTTCCTCAGAGGGCCGCTCGAAGGCAACTGTTTCTGGAAGATCAGTGCCGGTAGGTGTCCTTGCTGAGATCGGTGAACATTTGGTTGTTGTTCACGGTCAATCCGATCAAATCAGACTCAAATCA
>CAYVZV010000040.1:1461-6147 GCA_964456485.1 uncultured Rhodoluna sp.
CGGTGAACATTTGGTTGTTGTTCACGGTCAATCCGATCAAATCAGACTCAAATCAACTTCCGCGCAGCGCGAGGCTCTCGACCAGTTTGCAGGCAGCGCTTTATCAAAGCTACTTTCTGAATACGACGAGATTTACTCGGCTTGGAAATTGGCTGCAAATCGCCTGGCCGTATTGTCCACCGAGTCATCAACCAGGGCTCGTGAGGCAGATGAAATACGGGCAGCTGTTGAGGAATTGACCAAGCTAGATCCAAAGCCTGGCGAAGATCAAGAACTTTCTGAACTAGCTGAAAAGCTAACTCACCTAGAAGAGCTACGAATTGCAGCAGCTAATGCCCACGAAGAACTCAGCAGTGAGTCCTTTGATGATGGAAGAGATGCCATAACTTCAATTGGCAAAGCAAGACGTGCCCTCGAGCAGGTAAGTAATCACGATCCTGAACTTGAAAAACTTGCTGAGCAACTCAAGGAAATCGGCTTTTCACTCAATGAGACTGCAGCTAGCATCTCGAGCTACATCGCCGGCCTTGATAGCGATGGCGCAGCCCAGCTTGAAACAGTTCAGTCACGCCGCGCGGAGCTGTCAGCGGCGATGCGAAAGTACGGCCCCAGCCTCGATGAAGTTATTACCTACCTGGAAACCGCAGGATCTAGGCTGCTAGACCTAGATTCATCCGATGAGGCAATCGCCAAACTCACTCTTGAAGAGCAGCAATACAGTAAGCAAGCACATGATCTAGCTGAGCAGATTAGCGTAATCAGAACTAAGGCTGCAGCTGAGCTATCAGCAGCCGTGACCGCTGAACTAGCAGCCTTGGCAATGAACGGTGCGAGTTTGGATGTTCAGGTTTCGAGGCTTAGCGAACTATCGGCACATGGCTTTGATCAGGTTGCCTTGTTGCTGAGCGCATATCCTGGAGCCGAACCCAGGCTAATTGGTAAAGGTGCCTCTGGCGGAGAGCTTTCCAGGATCATGCTTGCCATCGAAGTTGTTTTAGCAAAGAGCGAACTGGCGCCGACCTTTATATTCGACGAAGTCGATGCCGGAGTTGGCGGCGCTGCTGCTACTGAGGTTGGAAAGCGCCTAGCCATGCTGGCTAGAAACGCTCAGGTCATTGTCGTCACTCATTTACCCCAGGTCGCGGCCTTTGCGAATCGACACCTGCGGGTCCTAAAGTCCACCACGGCAGAGTTCACCGCAACAGACGTGGTTCGCCTAGAAGGAGAGCAGGTTGTTGAGGAGCTAGCGCGAATGCTTTCGGGTCTTAGCGAATCTGAGACCGGAAGATCTCACGCCAAGGAGCTTCTGGATCTAGCCCAAAACGCTCTGGCTAAGTAAGTTTTTTCGTGTCGCGGGGCGATCTTCAAAACCTGCGCCAATTCAACTAGTAAGCTGTAATTCCATGGTAGAAACCTTGGATCCGGGCAGAACTAGACACATCTTCGTCACCGGAGGGGTCGCCTCTTCACTTGGAAAAGGCCTCACAGCTGCCAGTCTTGGAAATCTTCTTAGAGCTCGCGGTTTATCTGTTGTTATGCAGAAACTCGACCCATACCTAAACGTCGATCCTGGAACCATGAACCCGTTCCAGCATGGTGAGGTATTTGTCACCGAGGACGGAACGGAAACTGACCTAGATATCGGTCATTACGAACGCTTTTTGGATATCAATCTTTCTCAAGCCGCCAACGTCACAACCGGTCAGGTGTACTCAACGGTTATTGCTAAAGAGCGACGCGGAGAATACCTGGGGGACACCGTTCAGGTCATCCCACACATCACCGATGAGATCAAGCGCCGCATGAGACTGCAGGCTAACGAAGAGCCAATTCCTGACGTGATCATCACCGAGATCGGTGGAACCGTTGGAGATATCGAATCGCAGCCCTTCTTGGAGGCAGCTCGCCAGATTCGTCACGATGTGGGTCGTGACAATGTCTTCTTTGTTCACGTTTCTCTTGTGCCTTACCTTGGCCCTTCGGGCGAGCTAAAAACTAAGCCAACTCAGCACTCTGTTGCGATGCTTCGCTCAATCGGTATTCAACCAGATGCCATAGTTTGCCGGTCTGATCGCGAGCTACCTGAGTCAATTAAGAAAAAGATTGCTTTGATGTGCGATGTGGATATCAAAGCCGTTGTAAACGCAGCTGATGCACCAAGTATTTACGCCATTCCAACCGTTTTGGACAACGAAGGTCTAGATGCGTACATCATCAAGGCCCTGAACCTAAAGGCGGGCGAGATTGACTGGAGCAGATGGAGCAGTGTGCTAACAGCAGTTCATGAGCCAAAGCATGAAGTTACAATTGCGCTGGTTGGAAAGTACATTGACTTACCAGATGCCTATCTATCAGTCACCGAGGCACTTCGCGCTGGGGGATTCACTCACCAGACCAAGGTGAACATTCGCTGGGTGCAATCAGACGCCTGCGAATCAGCTGAAGGTGCCGCAGCGCTACTTTCTGATGTAGACGGCATTTGTATTCCTGGTGGATTTGGTGTTCGCGGCATCGAAGGCAAGCTCGGCGCATTGAGATTTGCTAGAGAGCAAAAGATTCCAACTCTTGGTCTGTGCCTTGGACTTCAGTGCATGGTTATTGAGTACTCCAGAAACGTTGTCGGTCTAGAAGGCGCTTCCTCAACTGAGTTTGATCAAAACGCCAAGCATCCAGTGATCGCGACAATGGCTGAGCAAGTTGACATTCTGGCAGCGGGTGAAATGGGTGGAACGATGAGACTGGGATCATTCGAAGCCAAGTTATCCAAGGGGTCAATTGTTTCCGAGGTTTACGGAAGTGACACTGCCGTGGAGCGCCACCGTCACCGCTATGAAGTCAACAACTCTTATCGTGATCAGTTAGAAAAAGCTGGAATGGTGTTTTCTGGAACCTCGCCTGATGGCTCGCTAGTGGAGTTTCTTGAACTTCCACGCGAAGTACATCCTTATTATGTGTCTACTCAAGCTCATCCAGAATTCAAATCCCGTCCGACCAAGGGTCACCCGCTCTTCGTTGGCTTGATTGATGCAAGCCTGAAGCGCCAAGAGGCAAGCAGGCTCTTTGAGGTCAAGGATGCCTAAAGACCAACCGGTCGACATCGCGGCAGTCAGTAGTCGCTTGATTCACAAAGGCATGGTTTGGGATTTAGTTTCCGACACTTTTGATTTCAATGGTGAGCAGCTAACCCGCGAGTATGTAAAGCACACCGGAGCAGTTGCGGTTTTGACGATCAACGACAAAGACGAGCTTTTGCTTATGAAGCAGTATCGCAGGCCAGTTGGCAGCTTTTTGATGGAGTTTCCAGCAGGACTACTCGATGTGCCAGGTGAAGCCAAGCTTGACTGCGCCAAGCGTGAGCTTGCCGAGGAAGCGAATCTGGCAGCAAGCAATTGGGAAGAATTGATTAGCTTTCACGCTACCCCTGGGGGCAACAGCGAGACCATAACAGTCTTTGTCGCTAAGGGATTGAGTAGCGCTAACTCGGAATATGTCACCTCGGGCGAGGAAAGGGACATGCCTCAAACTTGGGTACTAATTCGAGAGGCATTGGCAAGTGTACTTAGCTCCGAAATAAAGAGCCCAACCGCTGTAGTTGGCATCATGGCCTACGCCTTAAAAACAGGTATCTTGGCAAAATGAAGACACTTACTCAACTAGTTGAGGAGTATCTTCGCCATCTAAGCATTGAGCGCGGTCTAGCCAAAAACACTGTCGCTGCTTACCGGAGAGATCTGACCGGTTACCTTCTCTTTCTCGATAGAAAGAAAATCTCCGACCCGAGCGCAATTACTGAGGCAACTGTTAACGATTATCTTCAATCGATTGGAGAATCTGGTGTCTTGGCTTCTAATTCGGTCGCGAGAATGCTCGCTGGCGTTCGAGGATTGCATAAGTTTTGGCTCTTCGAATCCATCACCACTGGAGACCCGAGTGCTCGAGTAAAGCCCCCAAAGCTGCCTAAGCGACTACCCAAAGCCATAAGTGTGTCAGAGGTTGAGAAGCTGATACATGCGTCGGGTCCAGATCCCGAGATTGAAGATGCAACCGCGTTGGATATGGCACGGGTTCGAAACCGCGCGATTTTGGAGTTGCTGTATGCAACAGGTGCGCGCATAAGCGAGCTGACAGCCCTGAACTTAGATGATTTGCTAGATCCGACAATGATTCGGCTATTTGGTAAAGGTTCAAAAGAGCGAGTGGTTCCTGTTGGCAGTTTTGCGCAGCGGGCAATTAGTACGTACCTAGTTAGGTCCCGTCCAGCGCTAATCGGCAAAGGCAAGGGAACCCCGGCCCTTTTTCTAAACCAGCGAGGCACTAGATTATCTCGGCAGTCGGCCTGGCAGATAATTTCCGACGCGGCTGACCAGGCCAAAATAATTGGGGAGATTTCTCCCCACACCCTTAGGCACTCTTTTGCTACCCATCTTCTTGAAGGGGGAGCGGACGTGCGCGTGGTGCAAGAGCTTCTTGGTCACTCTTCGGTAGCCACAACGCAGATTTACACCCTCGTCACGGTCGATGCCCTGCGCGAGGTCTACGCCACCAGCCATCCACGGGCCAGGAAATAGGGGCTATTTCGGGAAGGTAGGCTATTAGCTCGGGAGGATTCATGGCACAGCGACCAGTAAAAAGGCCAAAGTTTGAAATCCCCGCACCGCTTTCTTCTCACGGACCAGCGCGAATTAT
>CAYVZV010000041.1:0-5888 GCA_964456485.1 uncultured Rhodoluna sp.
GGAACAGGGTGCCAGCACTACATTCGCCTTGTTCGGCGCCTCGCAACCTTAGATAATGGAGTATCAAATGTTCGGTCAACACTAGCTAGGACGAAATAATGCCTGTTTCCAGAACCGTCGTTGTTGTGGAAAACGAGTCCCTTCTGCGTGACCTAATCGCAAGGAGCTTGGAAGCAGCAGGTTTTGATGTCGCCACTGCTGCCAACGCTGCAGATGCCAAAAGAGCGGTCAAGGCTTCTGATCCAGATATCTGCGTTATCGATATTGAACTTGGTCCTGGACCAAACGGATTTGATCTAGCAGACTACCTTTACCGAGAAGCCCCGGATGTCGGAGTCGTATTCCTAACGAATCTTCCAGACCCACGATTTGCCGACCGCGACTCAAAAACTGTTACCCAGAAACAGGCCTACCTTAGAAAATCACAGCTGGTCGACTCAAAAGAATTGGTTGAGGCTATAAACGCAGTCCTGAAAGAAGTGGACGTTGACAGTTTCCGTCACGATCAAGATGGGACAAGACCACTTGCCGAACTATCTAGAAGACAGATTTCGGTTCTGAAGTTGGTAGCCGAAGGATACTCAAACAACCAGATTGCTGAAGTGCGCGGCACAACAGTTCGGGCAGTTGAAGGCATGGTTTCTCGAATCTTCCAAGCTCTAGGTGTTGATGCTCAAGGAGTTGGCAACGCCAGAGTGGAAGCAACAAGGTTGTATTTGAGTGCAGCAGGTGCCGTCACGGTTGACGAATGAGTGATGTTTACAAACCCCATCGCCCAACGGGCAAGCGCTTACTAAATCAGATTGGGTCGCGCTACGCGCTATCCAATCAAGTGATGCTGTTTTTTCTTCTTCCCGCATACGGAACTGGACTAATCTTTGAGTCCCTAAGACTCGAAACTAACTTTTTAGAACGTTTTGGAGTTGCAACAGCTGGTTATCTGGCAACGATCTCAGTTCTACTTTTAGCCAGAAATTTCTTGAAGGGCAAGGAAGATAAGAGCAGACCATTTTTTGTGCTCGGCGCTTTTTTGCTGTCTGGCTTAACTCGTGGTGGTGTAATCCTTGGCCTCGACATACTTACTGGCCAGCACCAGGCCGGTCAAGAACTTTTCCGATTACTCGGCGGTCCGATATTCACATTTGTGACTCTTACTGTTGCCGCAGTCCTTGCCTCCAATTACCAAAGGCACCGCGAACTGCTTTCAGCTCTAGCCGACGAGCGCTACCGTCTACAAATTAGATCTGCGTCCATTAGGGCGAAGGTTCAAATTCAGCGCGAAGAATTGCTTGAGAAGGTGCGGAACCTTTTGGATCCAGCCATTGCCAAAATTCAGGCCAAACTTACCGGGGAGTCTTCAAATGAGGTGATCAGTTCGCTTCGATCCACTGTGGATGACGTTGTCAGGCCTCTAAGCGTCGAGGTTGCAGAAGCCAGCGATGAATTGGAAGCGGAATCTGGCAAAGCTCAGATTCGAGAGAAAGCACCCATACCTAAGCGCATAATGCTTGGTGAATTCTTGGTTCCACTTTGGGCAGCACTTATTGCGTCAATCACTCTGGTGCCTGTTTCGTTTTTGTTTGAAACCCCAGCCAACTCGGTGATTATTCTTTTGACGTCCTTTTTCTCAATGTTGCTGATTCTTGGACTGATCCAACGACTCACTCTTCTACTACCAGTACACCCCGTGTTGGCAGCCATTGCTGTGCCGATCTTTTATGCGGCCTCGCTGAGCCCTTTTTACTTACTAGCGCCTATCTTTGAGTGGGCTGTCTCCACAGAGCAGATTCATTCCCTGCTGTTGTTTGGTGCAGTTGTCGGAGGGACGACATTTGCCGCCCAGTTTGCTCAGCTACAGAGAAAAGCCACCACCGAAAAGCTAGAAGCAGTAAACCAACAGCTAGAGATCTTGAACGCAGCTTTGCGCCAGGAGCTATGGCTAAACCGCCGCAGAACAGCATCTGTGCTGCACGGACCAGTCCAAGCAGCGCTTTTTGCATCCGCGATGAAACTATCCCAAGACGAAAAACCGACCCCGAAATTGGTTGCAGAAGTTGAGCAGGACATTCAGTCTGCTTTGGAAAAACTCAATAATCCCAGCAACTTAGAGCTAGCCGATGTGTCAGCAGTTTTGAATCAGATTATTGATATCTGGTCTGACGCTGCAGATATTTCAATCCAAATTCCCGAAGACCTAGAAGCCGCAATCGCGAAACAACCGCTCACCAGTGAAGCGCTAATAGAAATCTCACGTGAGTTCATTACCAATGCAATCAAGCATGGCAAGGCAAGCAAGGTCTCTCTAAAGGTTTCAAGAATTGATGGAGCGCGAATTTCCATTGAAGTAATTGACGATGGCCAAGGGCTTCCGCCTGGAGCTAAACCAGGTTTCGGCTCTAAGTTGCTTACTGAACTTAGTTTGGTTTGGCGACAAACAAGAGTTGGCGATGCAACTCTTTCTTACGCCGAAATTGTTCTAGGCCAAGAGAACTAGGAAATCAGCTAGCTCGCTATCTGTTGGCGGCTCAGCCCCAGTTTTCTCACAAGCCATGCTGGCAGCGATACTTGAAACCTTGGCTATCTCGATTAGCTGCTTATCCGTTAGAGCGGCAAGTCTTTCAAAGGCACCAGATCCCAAAGCGTCCATTTTCTGAAGCTGGGCGAGAGTGTTAGCACAGAAGGTATCTCCAGCACCCACGGTGTCCTGAACCTTCACCTTCCTAGATGCAACATCAAGTTTGGTGTTGTTCTTTCGGTAGATGCTCACTCCATCGCCGCCCCGGGTGACAAAGACAATCTTTGAACTATCGCCAATCCAATCCCAGGCAATCTGGTCCACATTGGCTCCAGCTTCTAAACCATAGAGCCAATTGATGTCGTCATCGGAAGCTTTGATTAGGTGTGAGAAGGAATTGACGCGCTCAACACGAGCGCGCTCCGCATCACGATCAAAGCCGAGAGCTGGACGCACATTCACATCGTGCGAAAGCGTCAGCAGGTCATCTTCAAAAAACTTGTTTGCCCAAGCTTCGATAACAGCATTGCCCGGAGGCATCGCCATCGTCAAACAACCAAACTGCAAGGCGGTTGCGCCAATAGCTTCCATGGTTGCCTGTGTTGGAAGTTCATCGTTTGTCCAACCCCAGTCAGCAGTGTTTTCAACATAGAACGAATAACTAGCCCCACCAGTTGGCCCAATCGATGCGATTGCAACGCTGGTTGGTTCGCTGGCTGCAATGGCGTAGTCGAGGCCAACTTTGTTATCGACAAGACGCTGACGGATTTTCTGACCAAAGGGATCGCTTGAGATACGAGCAAGAAGCTGTTGTTTGGCCCCGGCACGGGCTAGGGCAATAGCAACATTGGCGTTGGCTCCGCCAACGACCGCCTGGTATCTACCGGCGGTTGATTTGTCCTCAATCAGGTCAATTAGCGCTTCGCCAATAACAACAATCATGGGCCAAGTTTAGAGGTCAGGTCTAGGCTAAAGATATGGAAAACAAACTCTCGAAGCTCGCTATCCTCGCCCCTCTTGTTGGCCTTATCGGCGGCTGGAAGTTCTTCATGTTCGCCATCTACGCGGGGTTGTTTGTCTACCCGATCTATGACGCCCAGGGGATGTATCAGGGGGATGAGCAGATCATCCGACCTTCGACTTACCTGTTCCTAAGCGGCATCGTAATCTTCGGTCTTCTTGCCCTCTACGGCCAGCGCCTAGCTCTTCGAGCTCGCGCTCTGGCTGGAGTAGATGACGCTCTGGCAAGAGCAGCTCATCGCTTCACAAACTTTGCCGTGATTGTCGCCCTGGTTGGCGGAGCATTTTTTGCCATCGGCAATTTCCTAGGGGCTTTCAATACCTACATCGACCGAGAAGAAAACCTCACCGTTCGCCTATTCGATGTTTACATTCCAATCTTGCTTGCTACTGGCCTCGTTGTTTACATCTTGCTTCGGGCTTTCGTATTCAGAAAGCAAGTAGTCAAGGGAGCCAAGAAAGAGGGCATGTCTGAATCCGAGAAGGCCCTCGGTCTTGGCTACGCGGTTCCGATTATCTTTACCGCTATCGCAATCATCTTCGGTCTTGTTGTTTACGACGTCACCAGAACTGACCTTCAGGTCTGGGTCTGGGTAATCATTCAGGTCATCATCGTTTCAGGAATCTTGCTTGGAACTAGATTTTCTACCAAGGCAAAATCCGCCAAGCCGGCAGCTCCAAGAGCACGTCAAACACTTGCTGCCGGAGCTGCGAATTTGAACTTCGTACTTTCCATCGTCTTTGGCGTAACTGTTTCGTTTATGTCATTTAGCTTTGGCGCGATGGCAATTGAAACCCTTCGGGTTTACCCGCCATACAAAGAACCAGAACCAGGTGAAGTGTTCAACGAGATTTGGACTTGGACTGTAGCGCCACTTTCAGTCAGCTGGTTTATCGAGCAAATGCTTCCTGCAATTGTGCTTTTGGTTCTTGCCGCTGCAGGAACATACCTCTCTATTACTGAGCGCAACAAGGTACCTGCTGTTGCGAAAAAGCCAGCCGTTGCTGTTTCTTCAAAGAAGGTCACTAAGGCTCCGGCTAAGAAGACAACCAGCGCTAAGCCAGCTGCAAAGACTTCAAAGAAGCCAAAGGCAAAGAGCTAATTGATTATTGACATCAAAGCCCTGTTGTTTGATAACGATGGGGTGCTAGTTGATTCGCACGACAGTGTTGATGACTGTTGGGCTAAATGGGCAATCGAGTACGGCATCGAAGGCTTTAGTATCTCCAATCACTACGGCACTCGTGCTCAAGATCTTGTTTTATCGCTAGTTGGCGAAGAGCTATTCGAAGAAGCCAACAACCGAATCAACGAACTCGAGCAAGAATCCGCTCACGAAACTGTTCCGCTTCCAGGCGCCGTCGAACTACTTCCATCGCTCCCGGTTGATCGCTGGACTATCTGCACCTCAGCAAACCCAAAACTAGGTCTTGCCAGAGTTCAGGCAGCAGGACTTCCAGTTCCTAAGCACCTTGTCACCGGAGGCGATGTGAAGCACGGCAAGCCTGCTCCTGATCCGTATTTACTTGGAGCCAGCCGACTGGGATTTGACCCAAGTGATTGCGTGGTGTTTGAGGATGCTCAGGCAGGTGTCACGGCAGCCAAGGCAGCCGGTGTTCACATAGTTATAGGAGTATCGGTTAGAGCCCTAGATACCGACGCCGATATTGTCATTGAAGATTTGGTGGGAATCAGCTTTGATGGGGAGCAGTTAGTAATACCAGAGAACAAGATTCTAAGGAGATAGCAATGACTGAAGAGACACGTCCTGCAGTGACAATGTATGGAGCTGACTGGTGTGGCGACTGCCGCAGGTCCAAGGCTCTATTGAACGCCACCGGCGTTGAGTTCGAGATGAAAGATGTCGAGCACAGCGAAGAATTTACTGAGGAAGCCCGCGCTATCTCAGGCCGCACCAACATCCCAGTTATCCAGTTTGCTGATGGCAAGTTCTTAGTTGAGCCATCTGACCCTGAACTACACGCAGAGCTAAAGCTCCGCGGGCTTATTTCCTAAGAAACTAAAGGCTTCTGGAAGCTTTTTGGCTTCCAGAAACTTTTCCTAGCTTTATTGGGGTGTGGGCCCTAGGCTAGAGAAGTTGGGAACATCCCAGCAGTAGTCGTTTGCAGTGCACTACAGGTGCATCAGTCTTTACCTCTTATTAGCCCTGGCAAGAACCAGATCAGCTAAAGGTCTAGCGCAGTTCGACTAGACCGCAACGACGAACATAGTTATTGCAAAGAACCTGATTAATTCAGGTGTGCTTTGGCCGTGCTCGTTGTCATAAAAGAGGAATAACGAGAATATGCCTAATTTCGGCAAAGCAAAACCGCGTCCAAAAACCGGCGCATC
>CAYVZV010000042.1:0-1802 GCA_964456485.1 uncultured Rhodoluna sp.
ATTTCTTACGGATTTCCTGGATACAAACTCCATGGCAAAATCATCTGTGGTTTCGACGCCTTCAAAAACCACTGCAGCTTCTTCCCGCATTCATCGTTAGTGATTCCTGAGCTTGAAAAAGAACTCGTGAATTACAAAACTTCAAAAGGGGCGCTTCAGTTTGCTATTGATAAACCTCTTCCAAAGGCGCTGGTAAGGAAGTTAATTCGTACGAGACTCCGACTACTGAAAGAAGCAGGCTCTATCTAGGTCTTAGTTGAGCTGGAATTTCAGGCGATGCTTGCCAGGTCCAAAGTAGTCGGCCAATAGTCCCACCTGAATAAATCCATAACTTTCCAAAAGACCCTGCATGGGTAGATTGTTCGGCGAGGTCAGGCACGTAACGGCTACCAAGTATGGGCTCTGTGCAAGTTCTACTAAGAACCGCTCCATTAGAGATCTTCCCACCCCTTGGCCGCGATGAGACCCTTTGATTGCCAGAGTGAGTAGTTCCCATTCGTTTGAGCTGACCTTGTCCAACTGGAGCATTCCAACAATTTCTTGGTTGGATAAAGCCACAAATATTGCACCATCCTCAACGCCTGCTTCAATTTCGCCTGCGGGAGCAGGCTCCAGGTCGACGTTGCCATGGGGAAAGCATTCTGAATCAAGAGCAATGAGTTGGGGCAAGTCGTTAGTGGTAGCTACTCGCACGGTCAATTCCATGAGATGTAGATTAGCAATCTCCTGAAAGGAAAATGGAGATAGCTAGCTAAGTGAGCTCATTAGACGGCGAAGTGAATCTACTCGCGCAGCACCTTGGGGACCGAGAGATTCGGCAGCAATTGCTTCATCCAGTGCACAGTCTGGAGAGCCTTCCAGGTGAGTACAGCCCCTAGGGCATGAACGGATTGTTTCCCAAAGATCTTCGAAGGATCGAAGCAAGTTCTTGGGATCGATGTGTCCCAGGCCGAATGAGCGAATACCCGGAGTGTCAATAATCCACCCGTCTTCTAATTTAATTGCACGAACAGAAGTAGAGGTGTGACGGCCTCGACCGGTTACATCGTTCACCACACCCACTGCACGATTAGCGGATGGCGCGATGGCATTAACCAGGGTAGATTTTCCAACGCCCGAATGACCAACCAGCACTGTCACCTCACCTGCCAAAAGCTCGTGAAGACGCTTGAGGTCGAATTCGTCAGATCGAGTCTGAACTACTGGAATACTCAAGCCAGCAAAGCTAGATAGAAACTCCGTTGGATCTTGCAGGTCGGTCTTAGTCACGCAAATCATCGGCTTGAGGCCGGCATCTAAAGCTGCCGCCAGGTACCTATCGACCAATCGGGTTCTAGGTTCGGGGTTGGCTGCGGCGATAACAATCAAAAGTTGCGTTGCGTTGGCAACAATTACTCTCTCAACCTGGTCGGTGTCATCGGCGCTTCTTCGAAGCAATGTCTTTCTCGGTTCGATGCGAACAATTCTTGCCAGACCACCTTCTTCGCCGGTGACATCTCCTGTAAGTGCCACGACGTCACCTACGGCGGGGCCGTCTTTACGCAACTCTTTGGCAAGGGTTGCATTCACTGGGATTTCTGAATCGAGGAGAATTACCTGATATCGGTTCTTGTCCACGCCTACCAGTAGACCAAGGGCAGCACCTTCGTGGTCGGGTCTGATCTTGGTGCGAGGCTTATTTCCCTTGGGGTTCGGTCTTACGCGAACATCGGTTTCGTCAAGATCGTGTTCGCCAGGTTCTGGTTCGTAAAGCCAGCTCAAGCTTTACCCTTCAACATCTGCTCCCAAAGTTTTACAAACTC
>CAYVZV010000042.1:1902-5819 GCA_964456485.1 uncultured Rhodoluna sp.
GAAGGTGAATCGGCTAGTGCCGCAAGGGCTGCAATTACTGGAGTCAATTCACCACCGGTTGAAAGGTCTATATCAATTCCATGGATTGATCCAGTTCCGGAAACTACTAGATCGTCACCAACTCGTTCAACGCTTGCTCCCATTTTCTGTAAGATACCGTCAAAGTCATTTCCTACCTGCGTAGTTTTCTTTGGCCAGTTAGAGACTCTTACCGATCCGCCAGCTACCATTGCAGCTGCCAGAAAAGGACCAGCGTTTGAAAGATCTGGTTCGATTGCTATCGCTCCGCCAGATATTTCTCCAGGCAAAACTTCCCAGCTTGCGCTGCCGGTTTGAGAAGCTTGGACTCCTCGTTTCTGAAGACAGTCGATTGTCATATCGATGTGTGGCATGGAGGGTAGGTGCGCTCCAACGTGAGTTATCTTCAAGCCGTTTGTGAACCTTGCGCCAACCAGCAATAGTCCAGAAACAAACTGCGAGGAAGCTGAGGCGTCAATCTCGATTGTGCCGCCATCAACTTGCCCAGTTCCTTCAATAGCAAACGGAAGAGTCTCACCATTTACTGATACGCCAAGTGCGCGAAGTGAGTCAATGGTTGTTTTCATCGGACGCTTGCGCGCTGCCAGATCGCCGTCAAAGTCAATTTGTCCGCTAGCAAGAGTCGCTAGAGCAGGAACAAATCTCATGACCGTCCCAGCTAAGCCGCAGTCAATTTTGGCTGGACCAGATAAAGGCCGGGGGGTCACTAAAGCTGTGGTTCCCGATACTTCAATTTCCGTACCCAGTGTCCGAAGGGCCTCAATCATCAAGGAGGAATCTCGAGAGATAAGAAGGCCCGTTAGGGTGGTGGGCTCGGTTGCAATAGCCGAGAGCACTAGCTCCCGATTGGTCAGGGACTTAGAGCCGGGGAGGCTGATGGTTGCCGCCAGTTGATCTTGGGTGCTGGGGGCGAGCCAGCGGCGGGAATAGCTTTCATCAGTCATTGGTTTTAAAAGTAGCAGTAATGCAAAAACATTAGGAGTCCACGGTGTCAGTAGTGCTAGAGCAGGCCCTTTCAGGCCGGTTGTTAGACTCTGAACCTATGACAATCCAGCCCAGCAAGGCCACCGAAGACAAAATTCGGGACTTTGAACAGCAGGCGATTCCACTTATGCCCCAGCTCTATGGAGCTGCTCTTCGCTGGACTAGAAACCCCTCAGACGCCGAGGATTTAGTTCAAGAGGCGATGGCTAAGGCATTTGTGGCCTGGGCTCAGTATCAGCAAGGCACAAACCTAAAGGCCTGGCTGTACCGAATCATGACCAACACCCACATCAACAGCTACAACAAAAAGGCCAAAGACCCTTCCAAGGGTGGCCTGGATGATCTTGAAGACTGGCAGCTGGGAGAAGCTAAATCGCTGACCGCAACTACCTCGCGATCGGCCGAGCTTGAAGCTCTGGATAATCTTCCATCGGAAGTTATTCGTAAGTCCCTGCTTGAGATACCAGAAGAATTCCGAATGGTTGTTTACTACGCGGTTGTTGACGGGCTTCCTTATGCAGAAATCGCAGAAGTTATGGGGACACCGGTCGGAACAGTAATGAGTCGGCTACACCGCGGAAAGAAATTGCTTCGCGTGCTACTTGCGGAATACGCCCGCGAACAGGGATATTTGTCCTCGGAAACAAAAACGGAGAAAAGCTAATGGCAGAGTTTGACTGCGAAGAGACTAAGGCGTTGGTGCACGAGTACCTTCACAACGAGCTGCGTCCCGAGGACCAGAAAGACATCACCACACACCTAGCGCTCTGTGATTCTTGCGAAGAGGAATACGATCTAGAGGTTTATCTCAACAAGGCAATTTCTAGATCCTGCGACGAGGAACCACCAAAGCAGTTAGCCGAAAAAGTTTTGGACTTTATTCGAAAGTCCCAGTCTCACTAACTTAGGGTTTCTTCCAGACCCAACCACGGATACCATCCACGGTTTAAAACCAACCAGGCCATTAGGCCGTATCCGGTTTGCGCAGGCATGTTTCTTGCGGAGACTTCTAGCTCTGCGTTGAATCCCTCATGATCAACTAGCGGGTGGTAAAAATCCACAAACGGTACGCTGCGTCGTCTGCAGACATCTTCGTATCCAGTTGCAAGATGTTCAATCTCGTAGTTCAGGGCCTTGTCAAAACTTGGCGGCGGTCCAACAACAAAAACAGATATATCATTTCGACGAGCCTCGTCGATAATCGTTGCAATGTTTAGTCTCGACCGAGAAACGGAGATTCCCTCGCGGGCATCTGAGTTACCGAGAGCTAAGACCAATCGGTTATCGGTTTCTGGGCGAAATCTTCTTTGAACCTCACCAGCCCACCGCTCGAGTAAGCCTGCGCTTGTCTCGCCGGGGGAGGGCACGTTATAGATATCGATTATTGGATCTTCGATTGGGGTTCGAGCAATAACTCTGCCAACCCAACCCAGAGCCTTTACGTCGCCGATAGCAGTTGTCGACTCGTCGCCAAGAATGACGATGCGAGTTTCCGCTCTTTCGGCTTGCTCCATTTAGCTACAGTGCCAACGCTCTTGCGATAACGTCGGCTTGCTCAACAGCGTGACGCTTGGCCGAGCCAGTTGCAGGTGAAGCGCTAGCAGGTCTTGAAACCAGGGTAGGAACTTGACCGTTCATGTACTTAGGCAAGAACAAACCGATGTAGGTCCAAGGTCCTTGGTTTGCAGGCTCATCCTGAACCCAGTACAGCTCCGCGTTTGGATATGAAGCGTAAGTTTGCTTGATCTCATCCACGGGGGTTGGGTAAAGCTGCTCAATACGAACCACCGCGATGCTCTTGTCGCTTCGCTTTTCAAGCTCAGCCATGAGATCCCAGTAGATCTTTCCAGAACACAAAATCACTCGCTTGACACTTGCCTTATCCAAGCCCTGGGTGTCATCAATGACGGGCTGGAAAATTCCACTTGTGAAATCTTCAACTGTTGAAGAAGCTGCCTTCAAGCGAAGCATTGACTTAGGTGTGAAGACAACAAGTGGTCTTCTCGGCCTGGTGAATGCTTGTCTGCGCAATAGGTGGAAGTGTGAGGCTGGAGTGCTTGGCTGAGCAACTGTCATGTTGTTCTCTGCACAAAGCTGCAGGAATCTTTCGATTCGAGCGGAAGAGTGATCCGGACCCTGACCTTCATAGCCGTGAGGTAGAAGTAGAACAAGGCTTGAGTGCTGGTTCCACTTCTGTTCGGCTGAAGAAATGAACTCGTCGACAATTGTCTGCGCGCCGTTTACAAAGTCACCAAACTGGGCTTCCCACAAAACAAGTGCTTCCTTGTTTTCGATGGAGTATCCATATTCGAAGCCCATGGCCGCGTACTCGCTAAGTAGCGAGTCGTAGATCCAGAACTTCGCCTGGGTCGCGCTCAAGTTTCTAAGCGGCATCCATTCTTGACCATTGACTCGGTCGTGGAAAACAGCGTGACGCTGAACGAAGGTTCCGCGTCTTGAGTCCTGACCTGCAAGTCGTACTGGAACACCTTCGAGAAGGAGGGAACCAAGAGACAGTAGCTCTCCAAAGCCCCAGTCAATTCCACCCTCGCGACTCATTTCGACTCGCTTGGCAAGAAGTTGCTGAAGCTTAGGGTGAACCGTGAATCCTGGAGGAGTATTTGCGTGAGCGTCACCGATTAGCTCAACAGTTTCCTTGTTGATGGCTGTCGGCCTTGTGATTTCAGGAGCGTCACTGGCTGTAGTTCCGATGCCAACTCGACGAGGAATCAGTTCGATAGGGGCAGCCATTGCCTCGTGGACTTCAACAAAGGCGTTTTCAAGCTTGGCCTGGAAGTCAGAGTTAGCAGCCTCAAACTCCTCTTTTGTAATGTCTCCTCTTCCAACAAGGGACTCCAGGTAAAGGGTTCTTACCGAGCGCTTGGCTTCAATCA
>CAYVZV010000043.1:0-5557 GCA_964456485.1 uncultured Rhodoluna sp.
CTGACGCCTAAGTCATGAACTTAGCTGCGCTGGGTAAATCCCTTGGCGTTGAAATCGAGCCTCAACTACTAGAGCTTGCTCTAACCCATCGTTCCTATTCCTACGAGAACGGTCGCGGACCAAATAACGAACGCTTAGAGTTTCTCGGCGATGCCATCCTTGGCTTTCTAGTCACAGCACACATTCACGATCACTTTGTTGATTTAGATGAAGGCGAGCTGACAAAACTCAAAAATGCAGTGGTGAGTGCTCCGGCTCTGGCGAGGGCAGCTCAAGATTTAGATCTCGGCAATCACCTACTTCTTGGCAAGGGTGAACTACAAACCGGTGGTCGCGAGAAGCAGAACTTGCTGGCCGACTGCTTTGAAGCAGTTCTGGGAGCAGCTTATGTCTCCAAGGGAATGGACGCTGCCTCGCAGATTGTTGCAAAATTTATCCTGCCAATGCTCTCAAACCCGGAGCAAGTTCTCGACTCGGCAGATCCGAAGACCACACTGTTGGAGCTACTCCAGGCAGCCAACAAATCACAGCCCGTTTATGAAATCACACACGATGGCCCAGACCACGATCGAACATTCTTCGCAACTTTGACAGTTGACGGCGAAGTGCTTGCAACAGCCGATGGCCGATCAAGAAAACTAGCTGAAACCAACGCCGCGATCAAAGCCCTAGCCTCTTTTAAATAAATGCCTGAGCTGCCAGAGGTAGAGACCGTTCGAGCTGGTCTTGCCAAATCCATATCCGGAGCAAGAATCACGGGCTTACAAATACATGACTCGAGATCTCTCAAGAGACACCTGAGTGGCGCCAGTGACTTCAGAAAAAAGCTAGTGGGCTCGACAGTTCTCGATGTAGTCAGGCGAGGCAAGTTTCTCTGGCTGCCACTTGATTCAGGAGCAACTGCACTGGTTGGACACCTTGGCATGAGTGGTCAAATGCTTATTCGAACCCCCGATTACCCAGCAGATAATCTCAATCGAGTCACCATTGAATTTGAAACCAACAAAGGTAAATCACTTGAGCTGAGGTTTGTTGACCAGAGAATTTTTGGCTCCTTGGCTATCGACGATTTAGTTGAAACTCGAGATGGCGGCACAGGAGGATTTAGCGCTGGTAAGAATCGCGCCAAGCCTTGGCAGAACCTGATTCCAGTTTCTGCGGCCCACATCGCCCGGGATCCTCTAGATGAGGCTTTCGATCAGGATGCGGTTGTTGCAAAGATGAGAGCCAAGAAAAGCGGTATCAAACGAGTGATTCTCGATCAGAACCTAGTTAGTGGAATTGGCAACATCTACGCCGACGAGTCCCTCTGGCTAGCCAAGCTACATTTTGACCGCTCGGCCGATGGAATCTCTAAGGCCAAGCTGACTGAGCTAATGGAGATCTCCAAGCAAGTGCTGGCTGCGGCAGTCAAGCAGGGCGGGACTTCTTTTGATGAGCAGTACAAGAACGTCAATGGGGAATCGGGGTATTTTTCCCAACAGCTTTATGCCTATGGGCAGACCGATAAGCCCTGCGCTAGGTGCCAGGCCCCCATCAGGCGCCAGGCCTGGGCCAACCGGGGATCGCACTTTTGCCCTAGATGCCAGCGCCTTAGCTAGCGGTCTTAGGTACCCCAAAAATGGGGTAATTTTAGATACTGCTTGGCCAGTAGGCCAGTTTTCATAATCTCCGAGGGGTTGACTCAGCTTGCATCTCAAAAGCCTTACCCTCAAAGGATTTAAGTCTTTTGCGCAGCCAACCACATTTCAGTTCGAACGAGGTGTTACCTGTGTGGTTGGACCTAACGGTTCAGGAAAATCCAACGTTGTTGACGCCCTTGCCTGGGTAATGGGTGAGCAGGGAGCTAAGACTCTTCGCGGTGGAAAGATGGAAGACGTAATCTTCGCCGGTACTGCAACCAAGGGTCCTCTTGGTCGCGCCGAGGTAATGCTCACAATCGACAACACCGATGGCGCTTTACCTATCGAATACACCGAAGTCACAATCTCCAGAACATTGTTTAGAAGCGGTGGATCCGAATACGCAATCAATGGTGACCCTTGTCGACTTCTAGATGTTCAGGAGCTACTAAGCGACTCCGGTCTTGGTCGAGAGATGCACGTCATCGTGGGGCAGGGTCAGCTAGATAGCGTGTTGCGTGCAACCCCTGAAGAAAGACGCGGCTTCATCGAAGAAGCCGCTGGAATCCTGAAGCACCGTCGTCGCAAGGAAAAAACCGAGCGCAAGATTGAGGCTATGCAGGCTAACCTTTCGAGGCTAAGCGATTTAGCGGGAGAAGTTCGTCGCCAACTAAAGCCTCTTGGTGCTCAGGCTGAAATTGCCCGGGAAGCTCAAAACATCGCCTCACAAGCCCGCGATGCGAAATCAAGAATCTTGGCTAATGACATCGTCGTTATCCAGCGCTCTCTTGAAACCACTGCAACCAGCGAATCGCAGCGTCGCAGTGAACGAAACATCCTGCAGGAGATGCTTTCTGAGAACACCAAGCGCTTGAGTCAGCTTGAGTCACCTGAGCTAAACCAGAAACTTGACCGCGCTCGCCAAATCTCCTTTGATTTTGATTCCTTGCAGGAGCGAATTCGCTCAATCTCCAACATAGCTAGTGCAAGAGTCGCGCTTTTGGAATCTAGCGACCAGGAGCAAAGCAAGTTCGATATCTCTTCAATTACCGTCGACATCGAAAAAGCAGCAGTTGAAATGGCTCGACTCGAGCAAGAAGTGATCAGACTAAATCAGTCACTAGGACTTGCCGAGCAGGCCAGAAACGCAGCCCGCGATGTTCTAGATCAGTTTGACGCGAAGGCTCAAGAGCAGAATTCCTTGATTTCTAAGTTTGATTTGGAGCTTGCCGAGTTTGCCAACAACGTTAAAGTTGCCGAGAGCAAGCTCGAAGCATTCCGCAACGAAAAGACTCGTCACCAAGAAATTCTGTCGGCTGCAAAATCGCGCCACGAAGAACAGTCCAGGCAATACAAGGAGCTGGAGTCGTTGCTGTCGCAGAACCAGCCGAGTGCAAGCAACTTGGAGTCCAACTACGAAGCGGCTCAGAAGGCGGTCTCAGACGCGGCCTCAAAGATTGAATCACTTCGTGATCAACTGCACGAAGCAGAGCGCGAGAAGGATGCGCTTGCTGGAAAGCGCTCGGCCCTGAATCTAACTCTCGAGCAAAAAGACGGAGCCTCATCGCTAACTCAAGCTCAGCTTCGTGGTATTCGCGGTTTGGTTGCCAACCACATGCGAATCGAACCTGGTTTCGAGCAGGCAATTGCTGCAGCGCTTGGTTCACTCGCCGATGCCCTTGTTGCCGAAGATATGGAATCAGGTCTTTCAGCACTTGAGCACCTAAAACGCACCGATGGCGGTCGCGTTGAGATCATCATCGCCGATGTAGATATTCGCTCAGAGCTTTCCTTGGGCAACCAGATTGCCGGTGCGAAGCTGGCCTCAGAGGTTGTGAGTGCCCCAGATGGAATCTTGAAACTTCTGTCAACGGTTGTAATTGTCGATGACTTGGATGCTGCAAGAAACTACTTCCGCTCATCTGGTGAGGACCGACAGGTAATCACTAGACAGGGTGACGTGCTTACCCGAGCAGTTCTGCGAGGCGGTTCATCAAGCAAGCCATCAAAGGTTGAGCTAGTTGCTGAGCGAGATGCCGCCGAGGCAGCTCTCACTCGAATCGGTGCTCGCATCGAAACTATTTCCTCTGAGCTCACTCAGGCCAAGTCAAACGAACTTGCTGCCAAGAACTCCGCCAAGCAAGCACTTGCAGAATTGAATGAGCAAGATGCCAAACTTGCTTCCCAAGCAGAACAGCTTGGTCGCATTCGAGTTCAAGTTGAGGCATTGCAAAGCGAGCTTGATCGACTCACTACTGTTGCGGAAGCCAACGAGCAGGCAATTTCCCAGGCCGTTCAGGAGTTGGAAGAAGCCAAGTCAAGGCTCCGTGAATTTGAGAATCTAGGCCGTCCCGAGCAAGAGCTTTCGGACCGCGACCGCTTGGTTGATGCTCTCGAGAAGGAACGCGCCAAGGAACTAGAGATTCGTGTGGAGCTGGGTGCTGCTACTGAGCGTTTGCGTGTTGAGACCGAACGTGCAGAAAACCTAGCCAACCAGCTTGACTCCTCTAGAGCTGCTGTTGAGCAGGCCATTGCCGCCGCCAAGTCGAGAACCGCGCAGCTCAGATCTGCTCGAGAAGTATTGAAGTTGCTACCAGCTCTAATCGAGAACGTGTCAGAAAGCTCCAACCAGGCCAAGCGTGAATACAACCTTCTAGATCAAGAACGTAGCGATCAGTTCCAGGAGCTAACCAAGGTTCGAGGCGACATTGCATCGATTCAGCAGAAGCTATCTGAGCTCACTCAGTCCGTGCACGACATTGAGCTTCAAAACCACGAGAAGCGACTAAACCTCGCCAATTTGATTACTCGTGCCCAGGAAGAACTCGGATTAGACGAGCCAACGTTGTTGGCGGAGTACGGTCCAGATCAGTTGATTCCTTCTCGCGATGAGGACAAGGAGCCCGAAGTATTCAACCGCGAGGTTCAGATGGAGCGTCTAAAGAACGCTGAGAAGCTTTTGGAGAAACTGGGACGCGTAAACCCGCTTGCCCTGGAAGAGTTCGCAGCTTTGGAGCAGCGTCACAAGTTCCTCACCGATCAGCTTCAGGATCTAACTGAAACCCGCAAGGACCTAATCAAGATCATTGCTGACCTTGACGAGAAGATGCAGGTTATATTCAATGACGCTTTCCAGGACACTAAAAAGGCTTTCGAGACTGTTTTCCCGATTCTGTTCCCTGGTGGAACAGGCTCAATTTTCCTAACCGATCCAGACAACTTGTTGACCACGGGCCTTGAGGTCAACGTAAAGCCTGCTGGAAAGAAGATCGAGCGTTTGTCCCTGCTCTCCGGTGGAGAAAGATCACTTGCAGCGGTCGCCCTTATGGTTTCGATTTTCAAGGCGCGCCCTTCGCCCTTCTATGTCATGGATGAGGTCGAGGCAGCCCTTGACGATGCCAACCTAGGTCGCCTACTTTCCATCTTTGAAGATCTAAGAAACAGCTCGCAGCTGATCATCATTACCCACCAGAAGCGCACCATGGAAATCGCCGACGCCCTGTATGGAGTATCGATGAAGGCCGATGGTATCTCTGCGGTTGTGGGTCAGCGCCTGCGTGAGAAGGCCGACGCCTAATGTCCTCAATCTTCTTCTGGCGCAAAAAGCGCGAAGAGGAAAGTGCAGTTCAGGCAACCGGTCAAGCCCAAGTTGCAGCTTCACCGGAATCGAATCCCGAGCTAACGCAGGCAAGCCTTCCGGTTCGCAGCTCTAAAAAGGGCATTCGCTCCCTTTTTTCCTTTGCCAAGTTTGACGCCAGCGATCTTCAAAGCCTCGAGGACATTCTGATTCAGGCTGATTTTGGCCTTGCTGCCTCGGAGAAAATAGTTGCGTTAGTCAAGCAACAAGCCAAGTCTCAGGGAGCATCAACCGAAGCTCAGTTGCGGGAGATTCTTGCTCAGGTAATCGAGACTGAACTTGCGGTAAGTGACCGTTC
>CAYVZV010000044.1:0-5103 GCA_964456485.1 uncultured Rhodoluna sp.
ATTACTTTCTAGAAGAGGCCTGGCGAGGCAATGCCAGAAACCTTACCTTCCAGCTCATCCCCTCGAGCGCAATCGTTCGCGATGGAAAGCCAGTAGAGCCTGATTCCAGGACAGCTTTTTTCATTTTTGGCTCCTCTGGAAATGTGGCTGAGTTTAAGGACAAAGTTGTCCAGCACGGTGCAGGGAAAAAAACTGATCCTAGAAAACAGCTTCTAAAACAAGCGAAGAGCCTGGAAAAAGTTCTTCCGGAATCAATAAAGCAACCGCTGCGCAAAATTGCTGACAGTCTTGGTGTCACCGCGATTCTCACCCAGGGACGACTCAGAACTATTGATCCTGAGCGAAGCCGCATGATTGGCGAAATTATGGGCGGGGCCATTAAGGGTGACAAAGATCTATTTGATAATGCCAAAGAAAACTTTGACAACAAGTTTGTTCCCTCCCATGGCGAAGCTTCGACAATAGAAGCTGCCGAGGCATTCCTAAGCTACTCAACACGCAGGAGCGAGAAGGTAGTTCGACTCTCCTGGTGGGCAAAGCCATTCCCTGGCAACTTTGGAGATTGGCTAAGTCCGCTTATCATTGGGCACTTCACTGACGCCAAGCTAATGATTGTTCAGCCGGTCAAACCCACAGGACACAAACATATATTTGCGCTGGGTTCTATCGGAAGATTCATCAAGTCCAAGTCTGTGGTTGTTGGGACGGGTATCTCAAGTGATGATGTTGAGCTGAACCGTAAGGCCAAATACATCTCCGTCCGTGGCCCGCTCACTGCCAAGGTGGTTGAGCGCTCTGGAGGCCCCAAGGTGAGCAGCTTTGGAGATCCTGGAGTAGTCATCTCGCGAATCATTCCTGTTGAGCGAAAGAGCAACAAGAAGACTGCCTTCGTCCGTCACTTCTCACATGTTGCAGCACCGGTTCAGCTTCCAGGTGATGTGGAAGAGCTCTCCGTGTTGATGTCCCGAAGGGAAGACATAGAGAGATTCGTAAGGAAATTGGCAGAATACGACTCAGTTATAACCTCGGCCATGCACGTGATGATTACTTGCCAGTCTTATGGCATTCCCTGCGGGCTGATCACCTTCGAGGGGTACGAAGAGAATGTCCACGGAAGCGGCATGAAGTATGAGGACTACGCCCTGGGGGCCGGCGTCGAGGTGATGAATCCACAAGTGGTTCCTTTAAATCTTCGAAACTACGACCTGAAGTCGCTGGTTCGAACGATTTCAATTAGCGAGGACAAAAAGGACGAAGTCATCGGCCACATTAGGAGCGCTATCGCGGAGGTGCTTCGCTAGTGAAAAAGATGTTCGGAATGCTTGGTAGCTCGACGAAGCTATTGGTTCCCAAGGGCAAATATCGCTGGCAGTTGATACTTTTGGTGGCCATCGGAGCTGCAATTCCAGTAACCGAGCTGCTAGTTGCCAAGCTCTTCACTGACTTAATCGTTGGCGGCTCAGGAAAACCGCTGCTGGAAATAGTTGTGTCAGTGGTGCTCTTCTCCCTGCTATTTGCCAGCACCAGAATTGCCAACTATTTACAAAAAACCTACCGAGTCAAGTTCTTTGATAAAGCTTTCGGTGCTGATGAGAGAGAAAAGAGCAAGTACACCGAGAGCTGGGAGTGGGCAATGGCCCTGGAAATGGTGAATGTCTGGTCATTCCTAACCCAGCTCTTTGTAATTGCGATCTTCTTCGTAACACTTGACCCCCTATTTTCATTGCTCAATTTTATTTTTATTTTCGTCGTTCTTCAGATAATGGGTGTGCTATTCATCCGTCAGTACAAGAAGCAGCGCGGTTTCATTCACAAAAAACGAGCAAATGAAAATGTGACACCAGCCGAAAGGCTAGGAAGTCGGATTCAGCAAGCTGAGTTGGGAACACTGTTCGCCAGCTTCGGAATAGTAATTCTGTTTGCCATACTGATTTACCTTGGAATTTCAGGGCAGATTTCTTTAGCAAATACCATCGTGTTATTCCTTGGACTCAGGCTTCAGAACACAACCTTTAGCTCAATCTCCTCTTCCCTAATGCGCTTTGCGCGGGCAAAGGCCCAAAGCTTCTAATGGTCAAACTCACAGTCGGCTACTCGGTGCTAGCCGAGAGAGTTGTCAACATTACTTCGCCACAAAACTCCGCTTGGGAAATTCTTGTCATCACGCAGGGCGGGGATTCAAAAGTCCCAGTCAAAGGAGCAAAGCAAATAACGCTCACCTCAGTCGGGGTAGCTAAGTCAAGAAACGCAGCCCTTGATAACGCCAGCGGTGAATACCTGGTCTTTGCCGATGATGACATTGTCTTTAGCGAAATGGGTCTTGAGGAAGCAATATCCTTTCTTGATAAAACTCCAGATATTTCCCTTATTCTCTGCCGGGCTACCGATACAAACGGAAGGCTGAGAAAGAAATATCCGTCGAAGGTTGAGAAGCTGGGCCTATTCAACTCTGCTAAAGCCGCCACCTACGAAATGATCGTGCGGGTTCAGGACATGAAGAGACTGGGTCTAAGGTTTGATGAGCGCTTTGGTGCTGGAGTTGAAAACTACCTAGGTGATGAATACATCTTTATTGCCGACCTAATTAGAGCAGGTGGAAAGGCAATGTTTCTGCCAACAACAATTGCTTCTCACCCCGACGTTTCCTCAGGATCAGGCTGGGGAACTGAAAGGGATAGGGTGGCCAGGGCCAAAGTCTTCAGCAGGGTTTTTGGAGTGTTTGCCCCCGCCGTTCGTTTGGCCTTTGGCCTTAGAAGATTTGAAGAAATAGGCGGGGTGGGTAACCTCTTCAGGTTTGTTTTCGGACGGTAACTAGCGGGTCAGTACCTTTTCAGAAGCAACAAGCTTGCCGTCAATATAGACATCAACCTGCACCTGATATCCACTACCAGTGTTTCTCCGAGTGATCGAATAGGACTTTCCTGACGCATTAGCTATTGGGTTCACAGTTAGCCATCTTCCAGCGACCCTGGCAGACAATTTGCTACCTGTGTAGCCGAACGTGTAGATAGCGATAAAGCCATTGAAGGTTCCAATCGTAACCTTCTTCTCTACGATGGGATCTGGATTCACGGTGTTATCGTTTAGCAGAGCGTTATAGGCAGCTTGAAGATTAATCACTGGGATGTCTTTACGAATTACATCGCTGACTTTGTTTCCGCTTGCTTTCATTGAGCTAAGAACCTGCTCGCTGGTCTTTCCTGGAAAAGCCTGACGCAAAAGAGTGAAAGCCCCTGCCACCATTGGCGTTGCCGCAGAGGTCCCAGAACCAGTCATGTAGCCAATGGTGTCGGCGCTGATTGCGTAGTCAGGTGCCAGCAGTTCAATCTTGTTACTCATCGTCACATACCAGGAAATCTCTCCCTGCTGATTAACTGAACCAACTGCTACAACGTCCTGCAGGCAGCTCGGGAATATAGAAGTGGCGATGTCTAGAGTTGGTGAATTTCCAGCCGCAGCAAAAGTGATAATTCCTCGCTTGCGCATATCGCCAATAATCTTGGCTAGTTCCGCGAGCGCCGGGTTGTTATCGCAAAGTAACCAGCTTCTTGGCATTTCGCTAAATAGCCCACCGAAAGAAAGTGAGACTGCAACAGTGTTGTTTATCGATGCTCTCTCCGATATGTACTGAGCGGCGGCGGTGATGCCGGCAAGTGTCAAATCAACGTTTGCCATAACGATTTTGGAATCCGGCGCGATACCGCCAGGGGCAAAAGAGTTCGGTTTGCCAGAAGCAATCCCAGCGACCATGTTGCCGTGATTTTCTGAGAAAACAGGAAAGTTAGAAACTATTCTTTGGGATGCGGCAATGACTCCTGTCTGACGCTTGGTTCCATTGGGGCAGAAGTTTCTGGTGTAGAACTCGTAGAGACAGAATCCATCAACGACCTGACCCTGAAAGTATTCGTGGGTTAGGTTGACGCCCTGATCAATAAAGGCAATGGATGCTCCCTTGCCAGTGTGCCCAAGCTGCCAAACATAGGGAGCTTTAACTGAGTCGTAGGCAGGTTCAGCAACATTGGCTTGGGCAGATGGCGCAAGGCCCGCCAGCAGCAGGGAGGTGATTCCCAGGCTGGCTAGTAACTTCCTGACTATCTGCTTCATTATCAACCCCGAGAAAGTGTAGGAGGTTAGTTTGAGTAACTCCTGAAAGTTGAGTCTAGGCTTTAGGCATGGTTTCCAATAATTTCTCGGTCACCAAGGCCGTAATTCCCGCGGCAGGACTGGGCACCCGGTTTCTCCCTGCCACCAAGGCCTTGCCTAAAGAGATGCTGCCAATAGTCGATAAGCCAGTTATTCAGTTCGTGGTTGAAGAGGCTGTGGCGGCGGGCCTGTCGGATCTACTGATGATTACCGGCAGAAACAAAAATGCATTAGAAAACCACTTCGACCGAGTTGCGGAGCTCGAGCACGTCCTTGCAACCAAAGGTGATGAGAAAAAGCTCTTTACAGTGCAAGAGTCTTCTCAGCTGGCTGACATCCACTACACCCGCCAGGGTGATCCAAAAGGCCTAGGTCACGCAGTTCTCAGAGCCAAGAGCCATGTTGGCGAGCACAGCTTTGCCGTTCTACTCGGAGACGACGTAATTGACTACCGTGATGCAATTCTTCCAAGCATGCTCAGACTCCATGAAGCAACCGGAGATAACGTTGTCGCCCTCATGGAAGTTCCTATGGATCAAATTCACCTCTATGGTGCTGCGAAGATAATTGAAGACGGTGAATCCGTTGTGATAACCGAACTTGTTGAAAAACCGTCTGCCAAGGAAGCACCTTCCAATCTGGCTGTCATTGGTCGCTATGTTCTAAGACCAGAAATGTTTGAAATCCTAGAAAACACCAAGCCTGGTAGAGGTGGAGAGATTCAGCTCACTGATGCGCTGCAATATGCCGCCAAGCACAAAGAAGTTGCCGGTGGTGTGAGGGGAATCGTCTTTAGGGGCCGGAGGTATGACACAGGTGACAAGCTTGACTTCATCAAGGCAACCCTCAGGATTGCAGTTGACCGAGACGACATCGGTAGCGATCTAAAGACCTGGCTAAAGGAATTTTCTAAGAACCTTTAGTTCGCTTGCACTTTTCAGAGCAGTACTTGACCTGATC
>CAYVZV010000045.1:0-4719 GCA_964456485.1 uncultured Rhodoluna sp.
GACAAGCTAATTGACGGTGTCGTGAACGACACCGACCGCATCGATTACTTCGCCAAACATTTGCTAGCAGCGATGGACGCGATGGACCTGGGAGTGGACCTTCGCGGGTACTACGCCTGGTCGCTAATGGATAACTTGGAGTGGGCCGAGGGTTGGACCAAGCGATTTGGAATTGTTCGAGTTTCAGAAGATGACCTGACCCGAATTCCTAAGCAAAGTTTCGAGTTTCTCAAGAAAGTCTTTGGCGAAAGAGACTAACCAAACTCCTTGCTATTCGCCTTTTTTCAATGAAGTGACTGTTGCAACAATCGATGCAGCCTGCAGGGCTGCGAGCATAAAGAAGACACCTGCGGTTGAGGCTCCGGCGACAAGCCCTGCCACAACAGGAACGGTCACCTGGCCCAATCGATTAGCACTTAGCCGAACTGAAATGGCAAGTCCTCGGCTATCGGGGGAAGAAATCCTAGACACCCAAGCCATGGTGGCGGGTTGACCTATTCCCCCAGCAAGTCCGGATACTGCCATCACGACTGCAATCAACCAGAAGTTCGAAGTCAGACCTAGAGCAACCATAGACACCACAGTGACCGCAGATCCGATGGTTAGTAGGCGCCTTAGTCCTAGTCGATTGGAGATTTGGCCAAGAACCAATCGAACGGCAAGTGATCCGATAGAGCGAATAGCGAGAAGGATTCCGATGTCTGTGACGCTGAGGCCAATCTCTCTTCCGTATAGAGGTAAGAAAATCAACACCACATCAACAACAGCGATGGTTGCACTCGCCACAAAGATTGCTGATTTGAGAGTCGGAGTTTTCAGAACCTGACTGACCTTCGACCTTTTAACATCTATGCCGGGTTTGGCGTTTTCTTTCTTGGTACTCAATGCGATTGTTCCAAGCACTGCAACAACAAACAGCACCAAAGCGAAGGCGAAGGCTGCATTCGCGTTTACATTCACCGTTCCGTTGTCAGCAAGCCAACCTCCAACCAGGGGTCCGACGGCATGGCCTGCTGATGCGTAAAAGGTAAGAAGACCAAAGTTCTTCTCGTACTGAGTTTGACTTGATCGGTTAGCAATCAGGGTCTGACCGCCGATCATGATCAGCAGGTGACCCATGCCCAGTGATGGCATGGCCAGCATCAATAGCGAAATTGAGTTTATGAACAGCAATGCGACTGTGGTCAGAACCAGTATCAGTGAGCCCAACATCATCGTGAGTCCGGCACGACCCCGGTCCACAAACCTTCCAACCTGAATTGCAAATACCAACGGAGCTAGGGCAAATGTTGCTCCGATGATTCCAACCAGTGTGGCGTCGGCTCCTAGTTCTACAGATTTGTAAGTGATGATTGGGCGAACGACGTAGATGCCGGCCTGGATAAGAAGAGAGTTAAGTAAGACAAGTGGCAGCCAACGGCTGCCACTTGTCTTTGCTTTACTCATGCTTGAGGTTTATTTGCTCGCCATACGCTTTTTGATTAGAGGCCAGCTCTTTGAAACTACGAGTCCGATAATCAGGAACGAGTAGATAACAACGCTGAATGGCTTCTCAATCAGCGTCATGAAATCTCCGTTGGAGATTTGAACGGCTCGTCTTAGCTGAAGCTCGGCCATGGGGCCAATTACAACTCCAAGAATCAGTGGAGTAATCGGATAGCCGTAGCGCCTAAAGAGCAAACCGATGATTCCAACGGCGATTGCGATAAACATGCCGAAGGTGTTCTGTGCCACCGCAAAGGCGCCAAGCATTGCAAACGTTAGAACTCCCGCGTAAAGGTATGGGGCTGGGATCTTTAGCAGCTTCACCCACATACCAATAAGAGGCAAGTTGATAAGCAGTAGCAGGGCGTTTCCAATAAACAGTGCACCAATCAAAGTCCAAACCAGTGAAGACTGCTCTGTGAAGAGCAGTGGTCCAGCTTGAATGTTGAATTGATCGAAGGAGCTAAGCATTACCGCGGCAGTTGCCGAGGTTGGAATACCCAGAGCCAAAAGTGGAACTAGGGCACCGGCTGCGTTGGCGTTGTTGGCCGCTTCAGGACCTGCAACACCCTCGATGGCTCCCTTACCGAATTCGGACTTAGCTTGCTTGCTGGCTAGCTTCTTTTCCAGGTTGTAGCTCAAGAAGGTTGGAAGCTCAGATCCTCCAGCTGGCAAAACACCGAGTGGGAAACCCAGTGCTGTGCCTCGTGCCCATGGACGCCAGGATCTTGACCATTCGTTCTTAGTCATCCAGGCGCGGCCTTGGAACTTGATGATCTTGGCTTCTCCGAAGCGACCCTTGAAGGCCACATACAAGGCCTCACCAACGGCGAACAGGGAAACGATAACGATAACTGTTGAGATGCCATCGAGAGCGTAAGGGTTACCAAAGGTAAGTCGCTGTGCTCCCGTTAGTACATCTAAACCAACAATTCCAATGGCTAGGCCAACAGCAAGAGAGATCAGGCCTCGGACAACCGAGGCCCCCATAACGGCGCTAATGGTTCCAAGTGCCAGCACCATCAGCGCAAAGAAGTCAGCTGGTGTGAGACGAAGACCTAGGTCTGCGATGAAAGGCGCACCGATTGCTAGCAATCCAGTTGCCACCGCTCCAGCAAAGAATGAACCGAGGGCAGCTGTTGCCAATGCGGCACCAGCTCTTCCCGAGCGGGCCATCTTGTTTCCTTCGATGGTGGTCATCACGGAGCCAGATTCGCCAGGTGCGTTTAGCAGGATGGAGGTTGTTGAACCTCCATACATAGCACCGTAGTAAATTGCAGCGAACATGATGATTGCCGATGTTGGCTCAGCTGTGAAAGTCACTGGTAGCAGTAGAGAGATGGCTAGAGCTGGGCCAATACCTGGCAATACTCCGACCAAGGTTCCCAGGATGCTTCCCAAGACTCCAAACATGAGGTTGTTAAAAGTTAGTGAGGCTACAAGCCCGTCTATGAATTCCATCACCACTCCTGATCTGTTGGGTCAACGCCGGTCAAGAACTCAAAGCCCAAAGGAAGGGGCAGGTTTAGTCCTTGGGTGAAGACCACGTATAGGAATGTTGAAAGCGAAAAGGCGATGATCGCAAGGCGCACAAGCCGTTTGGCTCCAAGTGCGTAAGCGAGTCCAAAGAACAGCACACCAGCGGCGAGGATGAAGCCGATCACCTGAATGGTGAGGGCATAGAAAATCAGTACGCCAATAGCAATTGCCAAAGAAGGCCAGTTGACTGTTTTGGAAAGCTCGCCACCCTCGATACCTTCGGGAGTTCCGAGCTTGCCGCGGAAAATCTGAAAGATTTGAAACAGCGGTAGAACCGTAAGCATCAGACCGATGACATAGCCAAAGACCTTGGGGCTTACGTAACTCTCGCTAACCGGTTCGGGTAGCAAGGTGGTGTCAGTGAGTACAACAACCCCAGCAAGAAAGAGGAAGCTGGTGAAAACCAGCTCCCCCTTTGCTGCGGATGTTAGTCCGGAACGACTCATAGTCCTAGCTTTTTAAAGGCTGCGGATACTGAACGCTCTTGTCCTCTTACGAAGGAGTCGAAGCGCTCACCAACCTGCCAGAAGTCTGCATAGTTACGTGAGGTCTGAACGGCCTTCCAGCTGTTCGATGCGCGCATAACGCTCATTGCGCGGATGAACTTGTTTAGGTTGGCTTCTGAGGTACCTGCAGGCAGTGCAATTCCACGCCAGTTAGATACAACAACATTTACACCCTGCTCCTTGAAGGTCTTTGCCTTCACGCCAGGAATGCGCTTGTCGTAGCTGATACCCAAAACGCGCAGGGTTCCTGCAGCGATCTGAGGAGCAAACTCGTCAATACCTGAAACTGCAGCAGCGAAAGTTGCGTCAGAAAGGATACCTCCAACAACACCGCCACCACCTGAGTAAGCGATGTAGTTCATGCGCTTTGGAACCTTCAGTGCTTCGTAGATAGTTGCAAGAGTGAAGTGGTCAACAGATCCAAGAGATCCACCAGCGATAGGTAGCTTTGGACCGGTTGTCTTCTTCATGTCTGCTACTAGGTCAGCCATGGTCTTGTACTTTGAGTTTGCGCGAACAACGATCGCAACTGGGTCACGCATCAAGGAAACTGCAGGCACAAGCTGTGAAACCTTGTGTGCACCCTTGTTTACGTGTACTCCACCAACGGAAGCAAATCCAACGACAACAGCCTTGTTGGCCTGTCCAGAGTCGTTGTTGAAGAAGCTAGTTAGACCTAGGGTCTGACCTGCTCCAGAAATGTTTCTCTTGGTTGGTTCTGCTGTGACAAGTCCCTCAGCCTTTAGTGCGCGGTTTACTTCAACACCGAAGGTGTCGAATCCTCCACCAGCACCTGCTGTGATCAGCATGTCTAGACCCGAAAGAATTGGGTCTTCAGCGTATAGCCACTGTCTGATTCCTTTACCAGTTCCGATTGTTGCGGTACGGCAAACTAGGTCAGAGCCATCGGCACCCTTGCCCTTGGCTACTGCCCCATTTACTGCACACTGCGCACCAACGGTGGCGCGAGCTGCTGAAACAACAGCAGCTGATGCTGGAACAACGGTAATTGTTGAAGCCATCAGCGCGATGGCTGAAGCTGCGATTACGATTTTTTTCACTATGTAGTGTCCTCCAGTTGTAAAACGAGAACTCCCCGGCGGAAAGTCCGCTTCAGAAAACGCTGGGGTATTTAGTCTTCACCGCCAACCCCATTGTTGACTAAAGACTGAGTCTCTCCATCACTATT
>CAYVZV010000046.1:0-2287 GCA_964456485.1 uncultured Rhodoluna sp.
GGCTTTCCGATGTCGTGCAACAAAGCTGCAAAACGCAGGGTGAAATCTGGTTCGAGGTTGTAATCCTTCTCGTAGTCGATAGCTTGCTCAACGACTCGAAGGGTGTGCTCGTACACATCCTTGTGATGGTGGTGCTCGTCAACTTCCAATTTCAGTGCTGGAAGCTCCGGCAACACAATTTCAGCCAGTCCCGAATCAACTAGTGCTTCGAGTCCCTTGCGAGGAAATTTGCCAAGCATTAGTTTTTGTAGTTCGGCTTGAATTCGCTCAGCGGAAATAATGCTCAGGCGCTCACGCATCGAATTCATTGCTTCGAAAGTTTCTGGTTCTATTTCAAAGCCCAACTGAGAGGCGAAGCGCGCTCCGCGCAGCATACGCAGTGGGTCATCGCCGAAAGAGTCCTCGGGCTTGCCTGGAGTTTTTAGAACTTGGTCGATTAAGTCTCTTAGGCCTCCGAAAGGATCAACAAAGACTCTCTCGGGTAGGCGAAGCGCCATAGAGTTCACGGTAAAGTCTCTTCGCTTTAGATCTTCGGTTAAATCTTTGCCGAAGCGAACTTCCGGTTTTCTAGAATCTGGGTCGTAGGCATCGGTTCGATAGGTTGTGATTTCAACTTGGTCGTTGCCGATACGACAACCGATAGTTCCAAACTCTTTTCCGATTTCCCAGTGGGTATCAACTTTGCCTTTAATAAGCGCAAGAATCTCATCGGGGGTTGCGTTGGTTGTTAGATCAACATCCGGTGCACTGCGACCAAGAATTGCATCTCTTACTGGACCGCCAACTAGTGCAAGTTCGAAACCAGCACTTGAAAACAAGTTGCCGAGTTTTTCGAGTAGAGCAGTCGAAGTGACTTGCTCTAGGTTTTTCATTGCGTCGGCGGTTTCCATCGCTTCCAGCTTGCCACACCCGCGTTTTTAGAGGCTTTGGGCAAGCCGAGATCAAGAATTTATGGTTCGGTAGAATTGTCTGATGGAGTCCAATTCAAACCACACTGAGGTATCTGCCGGTGGGTTTGTGATTTCAAAATCTGACCCGAAACAGGTTGCTCTAATGGCCAGATTTAATCGCGGCGGAAAACTGGAGTGGTGTATTCCAAAGGGGCACCTAGAAGAAAGCGAAACCAACGAGCAGGCTGCTCTTCGAGAGGTGTTTGAAGAAACCGGGCTCGAGGCTGAAATTATTGCGCAGCTCGGGGAAGTGAATTACCAGTTCATCCAAGACGGATCCAAGATCAGCAAGACCGTACATGTTTATCTGATGCAGCAAACCGGCGGTGAGCTTTCCTTCGAGCACGACCCACACAAAGAAGCGTCTGAGTTGGAGTGGGTGCAGGTATCCGAGCTGCTGGCTAGGCTTTCTCATGGAAACGAAAAGCGCATCGCCAAATTGGCGATAGAACTTATTGAGGCAAGAAGTTGAGAAAGTACGTACGGCAGATTTCGCTGATCATCATCATTGCCGTTGCCGCCTCCACTGTCTTGGCTACAGCCCCAGCGCTCCCTGCAACCCTTACTGAAACCGAAACCGGCGCGGTTTCAATAGTTAAGGGTTCAAATATCAATCTTGTTTCCAGGGAATCGAGCCTGCCAGTTGCCGTGACAAACACTCTCTCTGGTGAAGTTCGAGTGATTGTGAACTTGCAGTCCAGTTCAGCAAAGCTGGTCGTCGAAGATTCCACGATGCAGCTGGTGATTCCAGCTGGAACCACCATCAACGCTCAGTTTCCAATCCGCGCAATTGGTAGCGGCAACGTGGTTATGGTTTCTTGGCTAACTGCCCTATCGGGCCGTGAGCTTGGACCTCGAGTTCCGATTAATCTCACCGTTAACCCAGATATCGAAACCGCGGCAATAGTGTTGTTTTTGAGCTTCGTGGCGGTGCTGATTGTGATCGGTGTAATTAGAACTCTGCGGCGAAGAAAAACCTCTTAAGGATTTTTCATGGGTGTTGCCAGATCTTCGATCATCATGGCCAGTGGCACCATAGCCTCAAGAATTCTTGGCTTTATTAGAACCGTCGTTCTTGCTCTAACTATCGGTGTTACAACCGATGCCGCCGACGCCTTTGGTGTCGCCAATCAATTACCGAACAACGTTTACGCCATCATCGCCGGTGGTGTTTTATCCGCTGTTCTAGTTCCACAGATTGTTAAGGCCCGCAGCCACAAAGACGACGGGCTTGGATACATCGACAGATTGTTGACTTTGGCGATCACGGTCTTTGCCGTGGTCACTGTTGCGGCCACTTTGGCAGCGCCGTTTCTGGTTTCTATCTACACAACCGG
>CAYVZV010000046.1:2387-4659 GCA_964456485.1 uncultured Rhodoluna sp.
CTTCTTGGTGGTTCGGCAACTCTAGGAGTTATGGCTCAGGCGTTCATATTGTTTTTCGCCTGGAGAAAAATCGGAATCAACTTTTCTTTTAACTTCTCCTGGCGCGGTGTTGGTCTTCGTCCTGCAATCAAGGCAGCCGGTTGGTCACTCGCAATGGTTTTGGTTTCTCAAATCGGTGGGCTAGTTCAAACAGTTGTTGCATCGCGCGCAGTTGCTGACCGCGTTGAAGGTGTTGCGATTGCTTCGGTTGCAGCAGCTGCAATATCTTGGCTGATCTTTATGCTTCCGCACTCGGTCGTTACCGTTTCGGTTGCAACCGCATACTTCACAAAAATGAGCGAGCACGTTCAACAAGGCAAACTTGATTTGATGAAAGTTGATCTTCGATCATCGCTTCGAATAGTTGTGTTGGTAAACACTTTTTCTTCAATCGCGCTAATTCTTTTGTCGCTTCCGGTTGCAAGAGTATTCGTCGGTGAATACGATTCGACCGTCGCGCTAGGCAACGTTTTGTTTGCAACGATGTTTGGCTTGATTCCGTTTGGAATGGTGTTCATGTTCCAGCGAGCTTTCTATGCGCTAGAAGATACTCGCACCCCCTTTGTTTTTACCTCGGTGCAAATCGCTTTCCATATCGCAGGTTCGATTTATCTGTTCTTCACGATGGATTCACAATTTCTAGTGATGGCTCTTGCGGGTCTTACCAGCATCACAATTTTGATTCAGGCGCTAACTGCATACGTTCTTCTTAGAAGAAGAATCGGAAGAGTTGGAGCTCCGCCTAAGGGCCAGGCTCTAACACTGCGGGTGATTGTTGCAGGTATTGTCACTACGCTGGTTGGATACGGAACAGTTTTGGGCTTCGGCGGAGTTAGGGCCGATAGCTTCGCACTCGATACAATCGCAGGGGCAGTTGGGGTCATTTTCACCACAGGAATGCTGATGCTTGTTTCCTATGTCGTAACCCTGAAGCTACTCAAGGTTCCCGAAATAGACACCGCTCTGAGCGGAATAGCTGGAATACTGCGCCGCTAAGCTTGGTTGTTGGCTAGGTCGGTCTCACAAGGACCAGTTTTGGAGTTGGAAATGCGCGAAGTAATCATCATTGGATCCGGCCCAGCCGGATACACCGCTGCTATCTATGCAGCAAGAGCAGGGCTAAAGCCCCTGATGATTGCTTCCAGCGTCGAGCCTGGTGGCGAGCTAATGAAAACCACCGAAGTTGAAAACTTCCCAGGCTTCCCAGGCGGACTGATGGGTCCAGACCTAATGGCCAAATTCCAAGAACAGGCCGAAAGCTTCGGAACCGAAATCTTGCTGCAGGACGTAGTTGAGGTTGATCTAAAGGCCAACCCAAAGATTGTTAAGTGTGGCAACGGAGATGTCTTTGAGGCGAAGGCCGTTATCTTGGCCACCGGTGCTGCTTACCGTGAACTTGGTCTTCCAAACGAAAAAGCACTTTCTGGTCACGGTGTTAGCTGGTGTGCCACCTGCGATGGTTTCTTCTTCAGGGAGAAAACCATTGCTGTAGTTGGTGGTGGCGACTCGGCCATGGAAGAGGCGCTGTTCCTTACTCGCTTCGCTAGCAAGGTTTATGTAATTCACCGCAGGGATGCTTTGAAGGCTTCCAAGATTATGCAGGATCGCGCATTTGCTAATCCAAAGATCGAGTTCATCTGGAACGCAGGGGTTGAAGCCCTTCTGGGGGATGCCAAGCTAACCGGAGTCAAGCTCAAGGACACCGTGACTGGTGCCGAGTCTGAGATGGAACTAGATGGCCTATTTATTGCCATCGGTAACGACCCACGAGTTTGGTTGGTTGAAAACCAGCTAGAGCTAACAAGCGAAAAGTTCATCAAGGTAGAGGGTCGTTCGTCAAAGACCACAATCGAGGGTGTCTTTGCTTGTGGGGATGTTATTGACCCGACTTACCGCCAGGCAATCACTGCGGCTGGATCTGGTTGTGTTGCAGCTCTTGACGCCGAGCACTACATCGCCTCACACTAGATAAAGAAACTCAAGGAGAAATCATGTCAGCTAAGTCAGTCACCACAGCATCCTTCCAGGCCGATGTGCTGGATAACCCGAAGCCAGTGATGGTTGATTTCTGGGCTGAGTGGTGTGGTCCTTGCCGCATGGTCTCTCCAATCCTTGATGAGATTGCAACTGAGTACGCAGACAAGATCGACATCGTAAAAGTAAACGTTGACGAAGAGCCACAGCTTGCGATGCAGTATGGCGTCACCGGCATTCCGATGATGGCAGTTTTCCA
>CAYVZV010000047.1:0-4550 GCA_964456485.1 uncultured Rhodoluna sp.
CCTTCTTGGTGATCTTGCGCTTCTGACGAGGATCGAAGGCATCTCTGAGGCCATCGCCAATGAAGTTGATGCAGAGTGCAATGGTCACAATCAATAGCCCCGGCCACCAGAACAGCCACGGGTAGATGGTGAAAGAGTCTTGGTTCTGCGAGATCAAAAGACCGAGCGAGACGTCAGGTGCAACAACACCGAAACCTAGGAAGGAAAGTCCGGTTTCGAGCAAGATGGCTGCGGACATCAAGAGTGAAACCGAAACAATCACGGTTCCCATAGCGTTCGGGAGTATGTGCTTAAAGATGATTCTCCGGTTATCCGCTCCCGCAACCCTCGCCGCATCAACGAACTCCCTCTCTCGAAGCGTCAAAAACTCAGCCCTGACAAGACGAGCTAGCCCAGTCCAGGTGAAAAACCCAAGGAACAAGGCGAGCACAAAGACACCAAGATTTCCTACTTGGATACCGATGACAGCTCCAACGATGAGGCTTGGTACGGTGATGATTAAGTCTGTGAAGCGCATGAGTGCCTGGTCAATCCACTTGCCAAAAAAGCCAGATACCGCGCCTAGAACTGTTCCAATGAAGGCCGCGACAATACCGATTACAAACATCACAGTTATTGACTGCTGAGCACCGCGAATAACTAGGGCAAAGTAGTCACGGCCAATAGTGTCCTGACCGAATGGATGCTGCCCAATTTGCATTCCTGTTCCATCGATAAAGGGAGGAATCAGATCAAGAGTCGGTGCACCGTCGTTCAAGACAGGTGGGATGTCATAGATGTTCCACATCCACCAACCAGGAAACCGAATTGGTTCTTCTGCTGTTCCTAGCTGAATACCACCAGCCGTAAAAACAAAGAGGATAATAAAAACCAGCGCGAAGAGTGAGACCATCGCACCCCGGTGACGGAAAAATCTTCGGGAGATTATTTGCCCTTGACTCAGGCCCGCAGTTTCAAGTTGCTCGATTGATTCCTCGGAGCCAACTGCCTCTGGATTTGCATTCTTAGCCATTATTTAGTCACCCTTATTCTTGGATCGAGCGCTGAATAAATTAGGTCAGCAATTAGATTGAATAGCAGCGCGGAGATGCTCGTTATCAGTACGACCCCCATCACGCCGTTAAGGTCTACACGTTGAAGCGCTTGATTGAAAATGGTGCCCATACCTCGCCACGCAAAAACCTGCTCTGTGATGATGGCTCCGCCAATCACACCAGCAAAATCAAAAGCCATGATGGTTGTGAGCGGAATAAGCGAGTTTCTAAACGCGTGACGCATAACAACAGTTCTCTCATTCAGACCTTTGGCTCTTGCAGTTCTGATGTAGTCCTGGTTCAAAACTTCTAAAAGCGAGGCTCTTGAGAACCGAAGATAGCCAGCGAGTGAGATCAGCATCAGCGCTGCGGTAGGCAAAATCAAGTGAGTGAAGCTATCAATGCCGTGAATCCAGGCATCTGCCTGGAGGTCCAGTGTGGAATCTCCAACAGTTCTAATTGGACGACCAAAAGAAATTTCATTTACATATTCGTTCCAGCTCTGCATGTAACGGTCTAGAACAATGAGGCTTGCATTCAAGAAGGCAACGATTGCGGCCGTCCTTGCCGCTGCCCTGCGATCGTCACCTCCAAACAGGTAACCAACCGTCGCTCCCACAGCGATAGTTGCCAGGGCCAAGACAAAAAGTAGGTTTCCGTCGAACTCCGATGTGAAGACTGGTTGCATTAAGAAATAGAAGACCGGTGTCAGCCCGGCCATGACAAGGGAAATCACTGTGATCCGTCGGTTGCTAATGCCTGTTGAGAGCTGGGTGATTCCAAGGGCAATTCCAACAGCCATCAAAGTAACCACCACAGGACCCAGAGAAGGCTCTAGGAACCAGTTCGTCACAGACATGTAGGAAATGATGGCAGCCGTTGTAGCCGTTGCCGTGACGAATGTGATGGCAATGCGCTTTTTATCGCCACCCAAAACACCTGCCCAGAAAATTCCTGCCGCAAGGGAAAACCCAATTAGGTATGGTGCGGACACAATTGGATTGACCAGGAAATCATTGAAACCAATTGCACCGAACTGCTTAAGCAACACAGCCACCCAAAAGATTGGTAAAGAGTAGAAAAGAAAAGCGGTGAAAGTTACAGAGTAATCAAATCTTGAATACTGTCTGAGCGCCGAGACAATACCGATAGTGATACCGATAACGATTGAAAGAATCGTGGCGATAATCACCAATCGAATAGAAATTGGAATCGCCAAGGACAGTGCTGTCAAAATTGGTGCTCCATCGAGACCAACTCCAAGCGTGAAGTCTCCCCAAAGAAAGCCCAGAACTCCCTCAAGCCATAGGAAGTAGCGAATAGGCGGAGGAATGTCTAGCTGTAAGTCCTTTGTGTATTGCTCAAGAAGGTACTGGGCATTTTCCTCAGTACTAAGCCTGAGGTCTGCTAGAGGATCGCCTGAAATAGCAGTCAGGTTATAAATAATGAAAGTTGACCCAAGCAGAATTATCACAAGGGCACCAAGGCGTCTAGCTACATACGACAGCAAACGATCTCCTCAAAAAGTCTCGGCCCAGTTTAGCTCTAACTAGTGCTCAGCCCCACGAGACTAACTCGTGGGGCTGAGCCTGATTAGCTAGCTGTTACCAGCTCCACTCCCAGTAGTTCCAGAGATTTACTGGAGAGAATGGGCTTGGCTTGATGTTCTTCAGACCAGCGGCTGCAGCTGCAACTCCTGGGTGCTGGAACATTGGTAAGCCAATTGCTGCCTTGAAGTATTCCTTCTCGAAAGCAAGGTTTACATTGAACTTCTGTGCTGCGGTCAGATCGTCAGTGAAGTGGCGAGTTAGTGTTCTCTCGACTTCGAGGTTCTTCCAACCGAAGTAGTTCTGAGTTCTCTTCGAGTCGGTGACTGGGTCCCAACCGTAGATGTTTCTCAGAGAGGTGAAGTAGGTCGAAGACTGAACCCAAGCAAATAGCTGAAGTTCATACTTTCCTAGTCCTAGCTCAGGGCTCCATGCAACCAGCGGAACAGCGGTGATCTTTAGACCTACCTTCGCTCCAGCTGCAGCAATTAGTGCTGCCTGATTGGTTCTGCGCTCGTTTGGAGTTCCGTGAAGAAGCTTCAACTCGAGTGGGCTAGCAGTTGTGATTCCGTGCTTCTCTAACAGTCTCTTAGCTTCTGCCAGACGAGTCGCCTCGTTAGCAGTGTATGGACGAACACCATTGGCTGCTGCCATCTGGGCGTGCTGAGGAGTGTTGGTGAAGTAAGGAGTGATCGAGTTCAGGACTCGAGCGTTGCTCTGCACTGGCTTGACAAGCTTGTCAACAATTTCCGACCTTGGAATTGTTAGAAGGATTGCCCGTCTAACATCCGCGGCCTTCGCTTCTGACATTCCCTTGAATGCAGCTGCTGTCATGTCGATGTCTAGGTGCTCATAAACAGCAGCTCCGTAGCTGATGACTCGTACTTTGTTATTTGCCTTCAGTGCCTCTACCGCTTCCTTAGTTGCCTGAGGAGAGATTAGATCGAGGTCACCGTTGATAAGTGCCTGCGAAGCGGCAGTGGCATCGCTAACAACGATGGACTGAATTGTCTTGATCTTTGGAATTGGACCTGACTTGTAGCGTGGGTTCAGAACCATGGTTACGCTTCGGCCTGGCACTGCACTCTTGACAATGTAGGCACCAGAGGAAACCAAAAGCTTAGGGTTGGTGCTCTCGGTAACGCCTGTTGTGTTAAGAATGTGGTACGCACTGTTCCACTGGTCAGCAATTCTCTTCAGAGTTGTCCAGTCCTTGGCACGCACTGCTTTGAAGAAACGAACCTTTGCTGCTTGGTTAGTGTCTTCAGGATACGCAAGCTGAGTTAGGGCGTGGACTGGCTTTCCAATTCCAACCAATACTTCCCAGTTAGCAACAAACTCGTCATATGTGAAAGTAATCGTTCTTCCACCGTTTGAAATTACAGGGAACTTGGTTACCTTCTCAGTTCCACCGCGCTTTCCAACTGCATCCCAAAGCACTCCTCTAGCAGAGTTGTCGAATAGACCAGATGAAGTAACCCATGGAAGCAACACGTCATACGCATCAATCGGGGCACCATCAGACCAGGTCAATCCAGCTGCAAGGGTGTACTGAACCCTTAGAGGAGATTTGGACAGCACCTTGTACGTGCCGAAACCAGTCTTCTTAACCAGATTGGTCTTGTTGTCGTAGTAGTTGAATCCATCACTTACTAGGTAATTGATGTTGTTGTTCTCCAGCAGATTGTGTTGACGGTGAGCTGGGTTCAACGAAGTTGGAGTGTTGGAACCTGCATACCTAACAGTGTCTCTGGTGTTTGCAGAAGCTGGTGCCATACCTAGCGAGGTCGCAAGAAGGGCGGCGGTAGCAGCTACTGCACTGAAGCGTGCTAAACGCTTTAGTTTCATTACTGTCTCCTTTAGTACTTGACCTGCTTCCACCGGATGGGGAAAGTCAATTGGGTAAAACTATAAGCGAGAATATTGGTCAATGGTTAACCCAAATTTCACCTTCCAAAGCCCGAAAAAT
>CAYVZV010000048.1:0-4426 GCA_964456485.1 uncultured Rhodoluna sp.
TGGCAATTGCTGGAGTTGGAGCGCTAACCGCGACCACTCTAGTTGTTGCTCCAGCAGCTGCTGAGCCGAGAACCTTGGTGAGAATTGCGGAAGGTAACGTCCGCACATCTCTCAACGCATCTCTGCCAAAGCACAACCTAGTTGAGAACGGAACGGTTGCTTACCTAACCGGTGATGGCTTCAACTACTACAACAACAAGTCAGAGCTTGTAAAGAAGACTGGCTTTGGAACTTACGAACTAGTTAAGCGCAAGCCACTAACAATTCGTACCACTATCAACCCAGGCATCGTCTGGTCTGACGGCACTCCAATCGATGCTCATGACCTTTTGCTTCCTTGGGTGACCGCATCTGGTCTATTCGATGACACCGCTTCTGGTACTTTCTGGGACGCACTTGGCAAAAAAGCCGGTATGGACAAGATCACAAAGTTCCCAGAAATCTCTGCGGACGGTCGCACAGTAACGTGGACATTCTCAAAGTTTGACTCCGGATGGGAGTTGTTCTTCGGAATTCAGAAGCCAGTTCACGCTCTAACTCAGCTGGCTTACCCGAAGGATTCCAACACTGCAGCTAAGGCTCGTTTCCTAAAGGCAGTGAAGTCAAAGGACTGGAAGACACTGAAGAAGATTGCTGACCAGTGGAACAACGCCTACAACTTCATCGACACCCAGCCAATCAACTCAAGAACTAACCCGAAGCTATTGGTTTCTGCCGGTGCTTACATGGTTAAGTCTTCTGTTCCTGGCAAGTCAATGACTTTGGTTGAGAACCCTCGCTACACCTCAGGTCCTAAGCCAAAGATCAAGACCATCCAGTTGGTAACCATCCCGGATGCAACAGCTATGGCTCAGGCACTAGCTAACCGCGAGGTTGACATCATTGCCCCACAGGCAACCGCAGCTCTAGTTGCTTCTTTGAAGCAGCAGAGAAACACAACTGTGTACGGTTTCGGTGGAGCAGTTTACGAGCACCTTGACGTTTACCCGAACGGCCCAGCCTTCGCAGGAATGTCAGATGCAAAGAAGCTAGATCTTCGCAAGGCGATTTTGCTAACTGTGCCAAGACAAGAAATTGTTGACAAGCTAGTTAAGCCAATCAACCCTCGCGCAAAGGTACTGGACTCAATCACTCCTTACTTCAACGCCAGCCCGAACCACGCAAAGATGGCAGCGACAAGCGGAGTGAAGCCTTACACCGCTGGAGAGTCAGCTCGTCTAGCACAGGCTAAGGCGCTTCTTGAGAAGCACGGTTACTCTGCTACTAACAAGCTAAAGGTCAACCTTCACTGGGGTGGACCAACCAACCAGCGTCGTGTTGACACTGCAGCTCTAATGGTTGCAGCTGCTGCCAAGGTTGGCATTGAAATTGTTAGCAAGCCAGATGCAACTTGGAGCCAGAACTTGTATGGAAAGGCCGGCCAGGACATGGAGTTCTACGCATGGTCACAGACATCAACTCTGTACAACTCATTGCTAAACATCTACGGAAACGTGGATGGCAAGGCACGTGACCAGAACTCAATCGGTTGGATTAACGCAACCGTTGAGAAGAACCTGAAGCGTCACCAGGATGAGGCTCTAACTGCTGACCAGGCGTTCAAGGTGAACTCGAACTTCGAGAAGCAGTACTTCAAGGACGCAGTAGGTCTACCTTTGTTCCAATGGGCATCGGTAGTAGCAGCCACCAAGACACTGAAGAACGTAAAGCCAAGCGCTTTGTCTCCTCAGGTTGTCTGGAACTACTGGGAGTGGACCTACTAATTCGATATAAATCGAGTTAGTTGACTCTCAGAGAGTTAATCAAAGAACTGGCCCCGGGCTTTAGAGCTCGGGGCCAGTTCTTTTTCGATATAGAATGGACAGGATCTCAAGGAGGAGTCCGATTGTTTTCCTACATTTTGCGCCGTCTGGGGGCAGTGCTACTTGTTCTTCTAGGCTCGACGTTTTTGGTTTACAACCTAACCGCCATTTCGGGCGACCCACTTGAGGGTCTAAGGCTTTCCACTGAACCAAACGCCAAGCTGTTGCTAGAAATGGCAATCAAAGACTTGCAGTTGGAGATTCCGCCTCCGGTTAGATACTTTGCCTGGCTTACCGGAATTCTAGGATTCTCGGGCGCCCCTACCTTCGGACTAACAATCGATGGCACACAGGTTGCTGACCTGTTAGCCCTTGCCCTTCCGATCTCGTTCCGTCTAGTTATCATCGCGACAATTCTCTCGATCCTTATCGGTATCTCAATCGGAATCGTTTCTGCACTTCGTCAGTACAGCCGCTTTGACTACACCATTACCTTCTTTGCTTTCTTGTTCTTCTCCCTACCGATCTTCTGGGTAGCCGTATTGCTAAAGCAGTTTGCCGCCATCGAGTTCAACGACTTTTTGCTTGAACCAGTGATTTCTCCCGAATGGATGATTGGCCTTTCCCTAGCAGGAGCATTGTTCTGGAGTGGAATCATCGGGGGCAATAGATCCAAGTTCTGGATTACCTTCGGCGCAGCTTTTGGAATGACCTTCGTGACCCTCTTCTTTATCTCAAGCACTGGCTGGCTTCTAACTCCATCCCTTGGTCCTGTGCTTGTGACCTTGATGGCACTAGCCGCCGCAGTTGGTATCACCCAGCTTTCCAATGGAGTTTCTGACCGCAGGGCTATCACGATCGCTCTAGCGATTGCGGGACTAACCCCGGTTTTCTACTTTGTAATGCAGCCGGTGTTCAGTACCGAGTTCGCAGGTTGGCAGATGCTGGTTCTTGCGGTTCTAACCGTGCTGGTTGGGGCAGGAATTGGCTACTTCGCTGGTGGCGACCAGCGCCGGGCCATTGCAAGAACCGGCGGAATCACTGCGTTTGTGGGAGGAGGTTTGATTGTCCTTGACCGCTACATGCAGTCCTGGAACGACTACTACAACAACGAGTGGATCTTCGGTCGCCCTATCGCAACTGTGGGAGATGCCACGGTAGAACTAGAAGGTGACTTCTGGCTAACCGGCATTGACACCTTCACTCACTTGCTGCTTCCAACCATGGCGCTGATGCTGATTTCCGTTGCAGGCTACGTTCGCTACTCAAGAGCATCGCTCCTTGAAGTTTTGAACCAGGACTACATCAGAACTGCTAGAGCTAAGGGTCTGAATGAGCGCACCGTGATCATGCGTCACGCCTTTAGAAACTCCCTGATCCCACTAACCACCATCATGGCTTTTGACTTTGCTGGTGTTCTGGGTGGAGCCATCATCACCGAGCGGGTATTTGCTTGGCGAGGTATGGGAACGCTGTTCAACGATGGTCTCGCAGCGTTCGATCTGAACCTGGTGATGGGTGTTGTGTTGATCACCAGCATCTCAGCCCTGCTGTTCAACCTGATTGCCGATTTAGTTTATGCAGCGTTAGACCCGCGCATTAGAGTCACGAAGTAAGGGGTAGCCACATGTCAAAGGAAACTGAAAGCCGCGGCTCTGAGGAATCTCTCGAGCAGTTAGAAACCGCCGGCCTTAGCCAGGGACAAATTGTTCTAAGGCGCTTTTTCAGACACCGCGCTGCCATGGTGTCACTAGTGCTTCTTACTTTAATCATCCTGTTTGTCTTCACAGCTGGAGGGCTTGCTCTAGGCACCGCTGATAACCCAATCCGAATCATGGGTTGGTGGCAGTGGGATTACACCGACATCCCTGAGCTCCAAGGCGAAGGCGGCCCAACACTCGATGTCTTCCCTGAATTCATAGATGGAACAGGAATGGCCATCGGCGATCACCCATTTGGCCAGGACGCCATCGGTCAGGACTACTTTGCCATGGTCATCCGTGGAGCCCAGCAGTCCATCACAGTGATGTTTGTTATCGGTGCTGTTGCTGCATTCTTGGGAACAACCCTTGGTGCTATCGCCGGTTACTTCGGCAAGTGGGTCGACCAGCTAATCATGAGATTTGTTGACCTTCTAATCACCATCCCAACCCTGATCATCGGTGCTGTTATCGGTATTCAGATTGGAAACCTTGGAGTTTTCTTCCTGGCTCTGTTCTTAGGACTGGTGGCATGGACAGGTCTTTCGCGATTGGTACGAGGAGAATTCCTCTCGCTTCGCGAGCGCGAGTTCGTTGATGCAGCCAGAGTTGCCGGAGCATCCAATTTCCGAATCATCTTCAAGCACATCCTGCCTAACGCCATTGGTGTTGTGATTGTGGCGGTGACGCTTTTGATGTCGGGTGCAATCTTGCTTGAGACAGCCCTTTCCTACCTCGGCTTTGGTGTTGTAGCTCCCGATACATCTCTGGGTCTATTGATCTCCAGCAACCAGGACAGCTTCACGGTTTATCCATGGCTTTTCTGGTGGCCAGGATTGTTCATTGTCACCATTGCTCTTTGCATAAACTTCATTGGCGATGGACTAAGAGACGCCTTTGACCCTCGTCAGCGTCGTCAGGTAA
>CAYVZV010000049.1:0-4191 GCA_964456485.1 uncultured Rhodoluna sp.
GTTTCCGGTGGAATGGCTCAGCGCACAGCCCTCGCAAGAGGACTCGCTGGACATCCTGGAGTACTTCTACTGGATGAGCCCTTTGCAGCACTTGATGCTTTGACTCGTTTATTGATGCAGGATTTGTTGCTCGAGGTGGCAGGCGCCACCGGAGCAACCGTGGTTTTGGTGACTCACGATATCGATGAAGCCCTTCACTTAGCCGACCGCATTGTGGTCTTGGCTGAGCGTGGACGCGGAATCGACGAAATCGTAAAGGTTAATCACCCAAGACCAAGAGATCGCTCTCACCCAGGACTTGCACCACTTAGAACTGAACTGTTGTCCAAGTTCGGAATTCATCCATAAACAAAGAAAGAAAAAACAATGTCAAAATCAACCAAACTAAATCGACTGACCAAGTCGGTTGCAGCACTATCAGTTGCGCTGTTCGCGCTAACTGGCTGCGCCGCCGGCGAATCAGCACCAACCACCGAGGGTGCACAAGTACTAAAACTGGATTACTCATACTGGAATCCGCTATCTCTTGTAATTCGTGACCAGGGCTGGCTCGAGGAAGAACTCGCCGCCGATGGTTACACCGTCGAGTGGATCCTCTCGGCTGGGTCAGCAAATGCCCTAGAGAACCTAAACGCCGAAGCAATCGACATCGGCTCAACCGCTGGAGCAGCTGCGTTTGCAGCTCACGCCAACGGCGTTGCCATCAACACAATCGGTGTCTTCTCCCAGCCAAACTGGGCAAGCATTGTGGTTCCAAAAGACAGCGACATCACAACTGTCGAGCAGCTAAAGGGCAAGAAGATTGCAGCTGCCAGTGGAACCGACCCTTATTTCTTCCTGCTTCAGGCTCTAACTGAAGTTGGCCTAACCACCGCTGATGTTGAGGTTGTGAACCTCCCTCACGCCGATGGTCAAAAAGCTCTGGAAAACGGTGACGTGGATGTCTGGGCAGGTCTTGACCCTCTAACTGCTACAAGCGAACTAAACGCCGGCTCCAAGATCATCTACTCAAACCCTGACTTCAACTCCTGGGGTGTCCTAAACGCCAGAACTGATTTCCTAAACGAAAAGCCAGAAATTGTTGAAATCGTTCTGGCTCAGTATCAAAGAGCCCGCGCCTGGATTCTTGAAAACCAGCAGGGTGCAGTTGACATTCTGATTAAAGAAGCGCAACTGGATCCAACTGTTGCGACCAAGGTCCTAACCGAGCGAACCAAGATCGATGTCTCGCTGATTCCTGGTGAGACCCAACTTGCGGTTTTTAGAATCATCAGCCCAGTGCTGGTTGCCGAAGGACGAATCAAATCGGCCGAGGATGCTGAGAAGGCCCTGACCACATTGATAAACGACACCATCGCTAAGAAGGTTGGCTAACTAAATGTCAGAATTCAGAGTCGAGCAGCAAAACACCAAGCAGCAACGAAAGGCAACTTTTCTAAAAAGATTGCGTCAAATTGCAATTGGTGCTTTGCTGCCGATTCTGATTCTGGTTATCTGGCAAACGCTTAGCACCAACGGCACTTTTTCTGTTAGCCAACTTCCACCTCCCGCAGAAGTTCTGTCGGGAACTTTGGGTCTAATTGAGCGCGGAACACTTTGGGGTCACATCGCAATTAGCGTGCAGCGTGTGTTTACCGGATTTGCGATTGGCGCAATCTTGGGAATCACTTTGGGTTCTGCGGTTGGATTATCCAAGGCAATCTCTCAGCTGTTGCAGCCAACCATCGGAGCACTTCGTGCAGTTCCTTCGCTTGCTTGGGTTCCACTTCTATTGATCTGGATGGGTATCTACGAAGAGCCAAAGATCACACTGGTTGCAATTGGTGCGTTCTTTCCGGTCTTCACAACTGTGGCCGCAGGTCTAGCAGCTGTCGATCGCAACCTGATTGAAGTTGGAAGAACATATGGCCTCAAGGGTCTGAAGCTAGTGACCAAGGTTTTGCTACCAGCGGCAGCACCGGTGATCTTCTCTGGTCTTCGCCTAGGCCTTGCCCAAGCTTGGCTGTTCCTGGTTGCTGCAGAACTAATCGCAAGCTCCATGGGGCTTGGATTCTTGCTTCTGGATAGCCAAAACACTGCCCGAACCGACATCTTGTTTATGGCGATTATCTTGCTGGCCCTGCTCGGCAAGCTCAGCGATGTCATTATCGCCACCATTGAAAAGCGCGCCTTGCGCTGGATTTAGACTCGAAAAACACAAGGAGATAACTCATGTCAGAAAAGAAGTTCGGGTTCAAAACCAGAGCACTTCATGCCGGTAGCGTTCCAGACCCGGTCTACGGGGCAAGGGCTGTGCCGATCTACCAGACAACTTCGTTTGTGTTTGAAGACACCAAGGACGCTGCCAACCTATTCGCACTAGAAAAGTACGGCAACATTTACTCCCGCATTGGAAACCCAACCGTTGCAGCTTTTGAAGAAAGAGTTGCCAGCCTGGAAGGCGGCATCGGAGCAGTTGCAACCGCAAGCGGTCAGTCTGCAGAATTCATCACGTTTGTAGCGCTTTGTGGAACCGGTGATCACATCGTAAGTTCTTCTCGTCTTTACGGGGGTACCGTCACTCAAATCACAGTGACACTAAAGCGCTTTGGTATCGAAAGCACGTTTGTTGATTCATCAGATCCAAAGGACTATGAAGCAGCAATCAAACCAAACACCAAATTGATTTTCACTGAGTCAATTGCTAATCCATCAACAGCAATCGCAGACATCGAAGGACTGGCGGAAGTTGCCCATCGCAACGGTATTCCGTTGGTGGTTGATTCAACCACAGCATCGCCTTACCTGGTTCGCCCAATTGAGCACGGAGCAGATATTGTTATTCACTCCGCGACCAAGTTTTTGGGTGGTCACGGAACAACTCTCGGTGGAGTGGTTGTTGACGCTGGCAACTTCCAGTGGGACAACGGCAAGTTCCCATTTATGACCGAGCCAGTTGCCGCCTACGGCGATCTTGAATGGTGGGGCAACTTTGGCGAGTATGGCTTCCTAACCAAGCTTCGTAGTGAGCAACTTCGAGACATTGGTCCAACACTTTCTCCGATGGCTGCTTTCCAGTTGCTTCAGGGAATCGAGACCTTGCCTCAGCGAATGAAGGACCACGTTTCGAACGCCAAGGCAGTAGCCGAGTGGTTAGATTCCGATAAGCGAGTGAGCTGGATTTCATACTCTGGACTCAAGTCCCACCCAGATCACAAGCTGGCTAAGAAGTACGCTCCGGAAGGACCAGGAGCGGTTTTCTCCTTCGGTGTTGAAGGCGGCCGCAAAGCCAGCGAGAAGCTAATCAACAACGTTCAGCTGATCAGCCACCTGGCAAATATTGGCGATGCCAAGAGCCTGATTATTCACCCAGCCTCCACTCTTTACCGCCAGCTCGGCCCCGACCAGCTGGCCGCTGCGGGAGTTCCGGAAGATCTAATCCGAATCAGCGTGGGTATTGAAGATATCGAAGACATTCTTTGGGATCTCGACCAAGCCCTTGAGGCAGCAACTGGGAGGAAGCGATGAGCTACCAGGAGCCAACTGCAAAAAAGCGCCTAGAGATTCTGCAGTCTTCCAAGGTTGTAGCGATGGTCGGAGTTTCTTCCAACCGATCCAGAGCTAGCTACTTTGTTGCAAGCTACCTAAAAGGTGGCGAGTACTACAAGGTTTACTACGTGAACCCAATGATTGACACCTTGTTCGATGAGAAGGTTTACAACTCTCTTGCTGAACTGCCAGAAAAACCAGACATCGTCGACGTTTTCAGAAAAGCCTCTGACACTCCTGGAATCCTAGATGAGGCCATTGCCGTAGGAGCCAAAACCATCTGGTTGCAACTTGGTGTTTCAAACGAAGAAGTCGGTGAGCGCGGAACTGCTGCTGGACTAAACGTAGTGATGAACCGCTGCATCAAGATTGAGCACGCCCGATTCCACGGCGGTTTGCATCTTGCAGGATTCAACACTGGTGTGATTAGTTCAAGAAGAGCACTCAAGTGAGTAAAGCACCTGAACTAATCGGCGATACCTGGTTTGGGACTACAAACCCAAGGTTGGGCATTGCCGATTTCAAGGGAAGATTCCTGCTTCTTGATTTCTGGACACTGTGTTGCGTTAACTGCCACCACGTTCTAGCTGAGCTTCGGCCGGTGGAGGAAAAGTTCAAGGATGTGCTGACTGTCGTCGGCGTTCACTCACCAAAGTTTGAGTA
>CAYVZV010000050.1:0-4175 GCA_964456485.1 uncultured Rhodoluna sp.
GCACCGCACTTGTAATGCGGGGGTTAGGGGTTCAAGTCCCCTGGTCGGCCCCACTTGTTGAAAAACTAATCCTTCAAATCTGAAGAAACAAGCTCCGCTGTGACGATGTAAGCCTCGGTCGTGTTTGCCACATTCCCAAACGGGTAGCAGGTAGTCAAGGTAAGGGTTGGATCATCCGCCGGTTGGATAACGGTTTGATCGTCTCGGTCCACAACCTTGAACTTAGAAATGACGTAAACAAAAGTTCCTGCACTGGTTTCAATCAGAATGCGGTCGCCTTTTTCTAATTCCCCAAGGCGCCCGAAAACTGTGCTCCGATGGCCGGCTTCGCCGCGACTGCCTCGCTGAGCCATCACTTGTTTGGTGGTTTCGCCATCAAGGCTTGGGTACTTGAGGCAGGTCAGGACATTGCCTCGTTGGCGGCTATGGGATCCATCATCGCTTCGTTCTAGCTAGAGCGAGATTAATAGCAGAGTAAGAAGTGGCGCGACTATCAACGCCGGCAACATATTTCCAACTGCAACTGCTCTGATCTGAAGAAGTCGAAGTCCCACACCCAGAAGTAAAACACCTCCGGTAGCTGTTAACGCTGAAATGACCGGAGCCGAAACCACTGAACCAACTGCGAATGCCAAGACTGTAAGAAGTCCTTGCCAAATTCCCACCGGAATTGCCGAAAGCGCAACACCCCAACCAAGACTTGCTGCAAAGGCCAAGGAGGCAAATCCGTCGAGGATTGATTTGGTTGCCAGCTGCTCGATACCCTGGCCCAACCCATCACTTAATGCCCCAAGGATTGCTAGGGGACCAATTGTGAAAACAAGGGAAGCGTTCACAAATCCAGTGATGAACTTCTCCTTGGCGTCTTTGGAGCCCTTGCCTGCAAAACGCTTTTGCAAGACCGCTCCAAAGTTTTCAAGGCGCTGTTCAATTTGGAGTGCAGAACCAATAATTCCGCCGATCAGGATTGCCCCGATCACAATAAGCAAGGGAATGCCAGGGCCAACCACTGCTACAAACTCAGCATCTAAAAGTGAGATGACGTTTAGTCCACCTAGCACTAAGACAACTAGACCCAACCCGTCGGTTACAACCCTTGAAGTTTTTTCGCTGAGCCGGTTCCCAATCAATACCCCGGCTACAGTTCCAGCCAGTATTGTGACGACGTTCAGAATTGTTCCGAGGCCAATAATCAATTGATTGATTCCTTTTTGGTGGCTTTAGTTTGCTTCTTCGAAGGTAATGCTAACGGAGTTGATGCAGTAGCGATCTCCGGTTGGTGTCTGCGGTGCATCTTCGAATACGTGGCCTAGGTGCGAGCCGCAGGCTCGGCATCGAACCTCAACGCGTTTCATTCCCAGAGAGTTATCTTCAAGGAGCTCAACAGCATCGGTTGATTTTGGTTCATAGAAACTTGGCCAACCGCAGTGTGAATCGAACTTGGTTTCTGATCTAAACAGTTCAGCTTCGCAACCACGGCATCGGAATATCCCCATCCGCTTTTCATCCAATAGCGCACCAGTGTAAGCGCGCTCCGTGCCAGCTTCGCGAAGCACGTGATACTCAAACTCACTAAGTTCCTCACGCCACTGGGAATCAGGCTTATCCATGGGGTAGTTCATATTGGGGCTACCTTTCTTAAGGTCTTGATGCCTAATATAAAGGTCCCCGACCTTTTTGAATTAAAGAGCCCTCATGTCCAAGTCTTTCCAGGATGAATTCGACGCCGCAACCGGCGTTGGAGGAAAGCACCTTGCCCCGAAAAGGGCTCTCGATTACATCGTTTCCTTTCTGACTTTGACTTTTCTATCTGCCGCTTTGGCAGGAGGGGGAATCTTGGGCCTTCAGCTTTGGGATACCGGTGTGATTCTTTCTGGCTTAGTTGCTCAGGATGACCGAGTCCCTCAGCTCGAGGTGGCAATCGTGGATGGAACTAACTCCGGCAAGGCCTTGGCGATAGGGGATGAACTACTCGAGGAGGGCTGGAACATCGTTTCGGCTACCAGCTTGTCCGATCTAGACCCAGCCTTGGAGCCCGCAGTTTCAACCCTGATTTTCCTTTCGAGTGAGGCCTACAGGGCAGACGCCGCGGGACTTTTGGCCACATTCCCAAACGCCCCAATAACGGTCTCAGACCAGTTTTTGACCCCGGTAACGGTGCTTATCGGCACTGATTATTTGGGTTAAATTGCCAATTATTGGCTCAAAAAACTTCTTTACTATTCGAGCCCTTTCAGGGCTAGAGTTATAAATGGTCGTAGAAAAAGCCCTAGCCCCAAAAGCTGTTGGTTTAGTAATGCAATCCTGGATCCCCCGGTTTGGAAGCGACTGAGTTAGAAAACCCAAGGGTTCTCGAAGCTGCATTCAAACACAAGGTAACAGGAGAAACACATGGCACAAGGAACCGTAAAGTGGTTCAACGCTGAGAAGGGCTTCGGCTTTATTACTCAGGACGGTGGAGCGGACGTATTCGTTCACTTCTCAGCTATCCAGGGCGATGGCTACAAGGAGCTCAAGGAGAACCAGCGCGTTGAGTTCGAAGTAAAGAACGGCGACAAGGGCCCTCAGGCCGACGCTGTAAACGTAATCTAGGACCATCTAGGCTTACTAAAAAACCGCCTTCCTTCGGGGAGGCGGTTTTTTCATACCCAGACCCCACTTGCACTCCCGCCCAGAGAGTGCTAAAAATAGAGTTAGCACTCAAACAAATAGAGTGCTAAAACCTACCTACATACCAACTTCGGGAGAAACCCAAAAATGGCAAAAATCATAGCTTTCAATGAAGAGGCCCGTCGCGGCCTAGAGCGCGGCCTAAACATTCTGGCTGACACCGTCAAGGTAACCCTCGGCCCTCGTGGACGTAACGTCGTTCTCGAGAAGAAGTGGGGAGCACCAACAATTACCAACGACGGTGTTTCAATCGCTAAGGAAATCGAGCTTGAGGACCCGTTTGAGAAGATCGGTGCTGAGCTTGTCAAGGAAGTTGCAAAAAAGACTGACGACGTAGCAGGAGATGGAACTACCACCGCTACCGTTTTGGCCCAGGCTCTTGTTCGCGAAGGACTTCGCAACGTTGCAGCCGGCGCTGACCCGATCAGCCTAAAGCGTGGTATCGAAAAGGCTGTTCAGGCGGTAACTGTTGAGCTACTTGCTAACGCCAAGCCAGTTGAGACCAAGGAGCAGATTGCTGCTACTGCATCTATTTCTGCAGGAGACACTCAGATCGGTGAAATCATTGCCGAGGCTATCGACAAGGTTGGCCGCGAAGGTGTTGTCACCGTTGAAGAATCAAACACATTCGGAATTGAGCTTCAGCTAACCGAAGGTATGAGATTCGACAAGGGTTACATCTCTGCTTACATGGTCACCGACCCAGAGCGTCAGGAAGCAGTTCTTGAGGATGCTTACGTTCTAATCGCCAACTCAAAGATCACCAACATCAAGGACCTACTTCCTGTTGTTGACAAGGTCATCCAGGCTGGTAAGCCGCTTCTTGTTATCGCTGAAGACATCGAAGGCGAAGCACTGGCTACCTTGATCGTGAACAAGATCCGCGGAATCTTCAAGTCTGTTGCCGTAAAGGCTCCAGGCTTTGGTGACCGTCGTAAGGCAATGCTTCAGGACATCGCAATCTTGACCGGTGGACAGGTTATCTCGGAAGAGGTTGGCCTAAAGCTTGAGAACACCGACCTAACCATGTTGGGTCGCGCTCGCAAGATCGTTGTCACCAAGGACGAGACCACAATCGTTGAGGGCTCGGGAGACCAGGCTCAGATTGCTGGCCGCGTTGAGCAGATCCGTCGCGAAATCGAAGCTACCGACTCTGACTACGACCGCGAGAAGCTACAGGAGCGTCTAGCCAAGCTAGCCGGTGGAGTTGCAGTCATTAAGGCTGGAGCAGCAACCGAGGTTGAGCTTAAAGAGCGCAAGCACCGCATCGAGGATGCAGTTCGTAACGCCAAAGCTGCCGTTGAAGAAGGAATTGTTGCAGGTGGTGGAGTTGCTCTGCTACAGGCCGGCAAGACCGCATTCGACAAGCTGAAGCTTGAAGGCGACGAGGCAACAGGTGCGAACATTGTTCGCGTTGCTATCTCCGCTCCTTTGAAGCAGATCGCCATCAACGCAGGACTTGAGCCAGGCGTTGTTGCTGACAAGGTTGAGAACCTACCTTCCGG
>CAYVZV010000051.1:0-4104 GCA_964456485.1 uncultured Rhodoluna sp.
CGTCTCATGCTCGTGACAAGAGCAATGCTCGCAAACACCGCTCCATAACCAAGCAGCACCAGGGCTGATAGGCCAGGGGACAAGTACTCGGTAGTTGAGACACCAAGTGCTTCAGACTCAAATTCAATTGCAAGCATTCCAGTGATCGCTCCAGTCGGCAGCCACTTACCAGCATCAACAAACACCAGCAGGATGATTGGTTCCAAGACGAATAGCCATACCAGGCTTGAAACAATTGCAATCAGCTGGTTTCTAATCAAAGAACCAATTGCCACCCCAACCAGTCCAAGGATTGCTCCTGACAGTAGCGCTGCTAAAGCAAGGTTTACAAACACACCTTCGCTTGGCTCAGCAACATCCTCGAAGTAAGAAAGAGTCAAGTAGCCAGAACCAACCGAGGCTGCAGCGGAAAGTATCTGCAGCAATGCTCCGGCAAATGCTGCAACTGCAAGCTTTGCAACAAGCACCCGAGCACGCTTAGGAGAAGCCAGGAAAGTTGCAACTGCAGTTCCGTGACGGAACTCGCCGCTCATAATCAAGATGCCAAGAATTAAAGCAAAGATGTATGAGCTGATTCCGTTGGCGTAGACCCCATCCACCATCGCAGGATCCTGCAAGGTTCCAAACATCCCTGTTTCATCCTGCTCGATGACAATTGGTGTCACCACGGTGCTTAGGACCGCAACAAAGATTGCCGCGATCAACAATCCATAGGTAGAGCGAGAGTAGAAAAGTTTTCTTAGTTCAGCTTTTACAAGATTCATCGAGTGCTCCCCGCGGTGAGTTTCAAAAACGCTTCTTCTAAGGTTCCATCACCAATAATTTCCTTGATGCTGCCCTGCGCCATAGTCATACCGTGATTGATGATGATCACATCGTCAACTGTGTGCTGCATCTCTGCAAGCTGATGCGAGGAAACCAGAATCGTTTTGCCTTCAGCAGCGAGCTGACGAAGGAATCCTCGGAGCCATGCAATACCAATTGGGTCAAGACCGTTGGCTGGCTCGTCAAGAATAAGCACCTTAGGGTTTCCAAGAAGTGCTCCGGCTAGAGAAAGTCGCTGTTTCATTCCGAGCGAGTAACCCTTAGCGCGCTTGTTCGCAGCTTGCTCAAGGTCAACAAGCTTAAGTACTTCATCAACCCTGGCATCAGGAATCTTGGCAGCAGCTGCCATAACCTTCAGATTTTGACGACCGGTTAGTCCACCGTGAAAACCACGTGAGTCCAGAACCGCACCGATTTGAGACAGCGGATTCTTCAGGTCCTTGTATGCAACGCCCAGAATTTTTGTTGATCCGGAAGTTGGTTTGGCAAGTCCAAGTAAGCAACGAAGAGAAGTAGATTTACCTGCTCCGTTTGGACCCAACAGGCCAGTTATTCTTCCTTCGGCAATACTTGCCGTTAGTTTTCGAACACTTCGAACCTTGCCGTATTTCTTAGCTAATTCGTGAAACTCAATTGCCGCCATGGCTTACCTTTCCTGCAACCACTTGGGTCGCATGGTTCAGAATCCGTCGCGCCAGAGCGTAATCGAGGCGCCTTCGGCGCTTACCGTTTCGATCGTTGCCCTTGAAAGGAGCAAGCACCAAATCTCCTGAAGCCTTTCTAATTCTATTTAGCTCGGAATTGGCGGATTCAATAACGAAGGGTATGTCCGAAGGCTTGAGATCGGGTAAATCCAAATAAGTCATAAGCCTCGAAGAAACAGCTACCGAAGCACTCGGGTACTCAAAGTCCTTAGCAGCAACAAACGCAATCGGCGTCCTTCCATCGCTGCCGTCAACGGCACGCAATCCAATTCGACCGGCTGGGTCATTGAACACCATTCTGTGCTTCGGTGCGCTTGATTCCCGCAGAGCCAGAATTTCACTTAGCTTTCCGATGCTTTGGTTGCCGGTGAAGATGTGCGCGTCATCGCGCACCTCCTTCCCAAAGCAGGCAACCAATGCGGGAGCGTCAGTATCGCCAAACAACGAGTCTTGAATTACGACAGCAAGTTCTAGTCGGTGCTTGGGAAAGGTCGAAAGCAGGAATGTCTCGGGAATAATCGCAACGACGTAATCGGCTGCGGCAAGAGCGTTCTCAAGCGCAATTCTGTAGAGGTTTTTCTGGGTTGAGTTAGCAAAGTACTTTGCAACTAACTGATCAACACCTTTGCGCTTAGCTGAGTGATTTGCAAGATACGGCGGGTTTGTGACAATAACAGCTCGTTGTTTATTTGGAATTTCAATTAGCGAATCGTTTATGGGCCAGGCATCTCCTTGAATGTCAAAACCGGCTACCTGCCTCACAGCCCTTCCAAGAGGTGTATCTTGTTTGATTGCCTCAAGCAAGTGGCCATCGCCTGCGAACGGGTCAAGCAAAGTCCCGTTTGATTCAGTCAGGGCATTTTCGAGAAAGCCTCTAACTTGATTGGTAAGCCAGCCGGATTTGGTTGTGTAGAAAGAGCCCAAGGAAACTTTGTCGATATCTACCTCGACAGTTCGATTCTTGGCCTTGGAAACCAGCATGCGGCCAAGCGGGCGATTTGAACTCATGGCACAATAGTAACCATGACTTCACATACCCATGTAGCAACAATCAAAACCAACCACGGCAGCATCAAGGTTAACCTTTTTGCTCTACACGCACCCAAGACCGTTGAAAACTTCATCGGTCTTGCAGATGGAACCAAAGATTGGGTCCATCCAAACCGCGGACCACAGCCAAAGGGGACACCCCTATACAACGGCGTGATCTTCCACCGCATCATTCCTGATTTCATGATTCAGGGCGGTGACCCAACCGGTACCGGTATGGGAGGACCTGGTTACAACTTCGGTGACGAGATTCACCCAGAGCTAACCTTCAACGAGCCTTACAAGCTAGCCATGGCTAACGCAGGACCTGGCACCAACGGCTCACAGTGGTTTATCACCACCGTTCCTACCACCTGGTTGTTTGGCAAGCACACCGTGTTCGGTGAAGTTGTTGACGAGGACAGCCGCAAGGTCGTTGACAAGATTCAAGCTGTTGAGACCGGGGCCCAAGACAAGCCTCTGGACGATGTTGTCATCGAGTCCATCTCTGTAGAAACCGTTTAGTTCTTTTAAACCCAAATGGCCAGATTGAGATCAGATCAGCCGAGAGTTACTGTCTCGCTGATAATGATCAATCTGGTCATTTGGCTTTTGCAGGTGATTCCAGGATCTACTGTCACAACAACACTTCTTTACGCACCACTTCTGACGGTTATCGAACCGTGGCGGATGATTACCGCAGGCTTTGTTCATTCCCCTGATAGTTTCTGGCATATCCTTTTGAACGCTTACTCGATCTACATTTTCGGTCGAGTAATCGAACCAATGCTTGGGCCGGCAAGGTTTCTAGCTCTGTATTTGATTTCCATCTTCGGTGGATCAGCGATGGTGCTGTGGCTTAGTGAACCGGTTGTTCCGGTGGTTGGCGCATCCGGTGCTTTCTTCGGCCTCATGGGCGCGTACCTGATCATGCTTAGAGCAATTGGCGATAACTCAGGATTGCTTGTTGGCCTTATTGCCGTGAACCTAGCTTTTGGATTCTTGGTTCCTGGAATTTCATGGCAAGGACACTTAGGCGGATTGCTTGCGGGAATGGCAGTGACCGCCGTTTATGCCAGGACCAGATACAAATCAGGATTTAGTCAAAAGATTCAGGTGCTTGGTGTAGTTGGGCTCATTGCCGTTGCAACAGTTGCCGGAGTTATCTTCCGACTGCCGGTTGGTTTCTAACTAATTACTTCCAGCGGGTGGTCATCATGAAGCCCACCATTGCAATTCCAAAACCAATCAGGATGTTCCAGTTGCCGACGTTTAGGCCAACCTCGTTTAGAGCACCACCGAGTGGGAACTGAGCGCTGGTCACGTAGTAAGTGATGATCCAGATAAGCCCAACAATCATGAAGCCAAACATCACAGGCTTAAACCACACTGGGTTTAGCGGCTCACCAGAGTCACCCTCGTTCTTAGCTGACTTGGATGGCTTTGCATTTGGCAGGTTATTTAGTTCAGACATGACCACAATTCTACAACTAGGCTTTAGACAAATGACCAAGATTCTCGTGCTGGATAACTACGACAGCTTCGT
>CAYVZV010000052.1:0-4042 GCA_964456485.1 uncultured Rhodoluna sp.
GGTGCCCTGCACCGCAAGTGGACACTCACCGAGTTGGTTGTTTCTAGCTACCAGGCAGTATCTGGAGCGGGTGCTGCCGGAATCGATCAGCTTCAGAAAGAAACTGCAGCGGTAGCCAAAGACCCAATGGCCGGAATCACCTCTGACAACGTCTCTGATGCCATCAAGGCAGCCGGACTGTCCCAGTCTGATTCGCCTTGGCCGGTTCCAATTGCGCTGAACGTTATTCCTTTCGCAGGTTCTCTAAAGGAGGGTGGACACACCTCCGAAGAGCTGAAGGTGCGCAACGAGTCGCGCAAGATTCTAGGCATCAAGGATCTAAAGGTCGCAGCTAGCTGCGTCCGCGTTCCAGTTCAGGTATCTCACTCTTTGGCCGTGCACGCGACCTTCAAAAACCCTTTAACCGTTGCCGAGGTGCACGCCGAGCTGGAGAAGCAGCCAACCGTTGTACTGATGGACGATCCTGCCAATGGCATCTACCCAACCCCAGCCCACGTGGCAGGGCAGGACCCGACCTTTGTTGGAAGAGTCAGACAGGCACTGGATTTCGAGAACAGTATCGACATGTTCGTGGTTGGCGACAACCTTCGGAAGGGTGCAGCTTTGAACACCTACGAAATCGCCGAGCTCGTTGCCAAAGAGTTCTAATTGAGCCAACCCACGGTCACTAAAAGACGCTCTTTAGCTAAATCCATCACCTGGCGCCTGATTGCCATAGCCGTCACCTTTATTGTTGGGTTCGTCATGACAGGAAGCTGGCAGTTTGCTGCCTCCTTGTCGTTGATTTCGAACCTCATAAACTTCGTCCTGTACTACATCCACGAGAGATTCTGGCTCAAAGTTAACTGGGGCAAAAAGCAGTCCTAAATCTTTACTGACCCGTTATCGATTACGAGGGTTGAATCACAGGTTTCCAGATTCGGCGCAGCTATCATCAAGGTATGCGCAAGTTTTCCCTTGGTTCCAGCCTGCTAGTGGTGGCCCTGTTGTTCTCAGGTTGCGCGTCCGAAACCGAGACTGCAACGCCAGGTGTTGAGCCGAGCCCAACAATCGCTCCGGAGCTGATCCCAACAGCACCACCTGAAGAGGTAGTGGATGTTATTCCAGAAGGATTCCTAACTAGCTACGGTGACATCATTTTCAAAGTTGGCGATGGTCCAACCTGGTGCACCATGAGCGAGTTCGATAACTTCGTGATCTGCGAGCACAGAGAATTCGATGCGAAGTATGAGCAACTTCCTCTTCCTGCAGATTGCCAATACACCTACGGCTACCAGCTTCGTCTACGTGGAGCTCCAGTAGAGGGTTCCAAGATGGCGGAGTTCACTTGCGCGAACGCCAACTGGTCTGATCCTTCAACGGCACCTGTGCTTGCCAGTGGCGAGAGAATTACTACTTTTGGATTTAGCTGTTTCGTAGAGAAGCAAGCAGCTCGATGCGAAAACGCGTTGGGTGACTTTATTGTGCTTGGGCCTGAGGCCTGGGCAATGAGTGAGTAAGGCTACCTAGTCTTTCGGCAGCAATGTCACAATTCTGACCTCTGGTCGACAAAAGAATCTAACCGGGGCAAATATCGAATTGCCTAGACCAGCTACAACGCTCAGCACAGAAGCTCTTCCTTCAAACTCCCAGGCCGAGAGTCCCCGTGCAAACTTATTTGGCAGATCTGAATTTGTAGTTAGCGCGCCAATAAACGGCAGTCTCACTTGACCGCCGTGGGTATGTCCGGCGAAAATCATCTGAGCTCCCAGGGAGGTGAGTTTCTCAACGGCTTCCATATACGGTGCGTGAGTGAGGGCAATTGAGAACTTCTCGCTTGAAACCAGAAGTTCGAACTTTGAATAACCGATGTGATAATCATCGATTCCGAGAAACCTAATTCGGTCGCCGGTGAGCTCAAGATCGATGAAGCGGTTATTGAGATTCACCCAGCCTGCTTTTTCAAAACCAGTGGTTAGCTCTTGGGTATTTAGGGCATCAGAGTTTGGCTTTGATGAGGAATGAAAGATATAGCTAAAGGGGTTCTTGGCAACCGGAGCGAAGTAGTCGTTGGAGCCGTGAACGAATACGCCGGGCTTGGAAAGCAAAGGGCCGAGGGCATCAAGCAGTGGCTCGATGGCATCTTTGTGTCCTAAGTTATCTCCGGTGTTGACTACCAGATCGACTTCTTGAGAGCCGAGTGAGCGCAGAAAACGCATCTTGTTTTTCTGCCAAGGGGCTAGGTGGATATCACCTATCTGAAGCACTCGAATAGGTTTTGAACCACTTGGTAAAACCTTTATCGACTGCTTGCGAATTACATAAAGCTGTCGCTCAATAAACACTGCCCAGACAACGATTCCAATTAGAACCGCTGCAAACACAAGGCTAATTAGGGCCCTTGCTGATTATCAGGAGGATTGCTCCTAGACCTTCGGCCGGAGTTCCTGCAGCTGGACTGGTTCCAACAACACTGCCCTTGGGCACCGTTGGCGAGTTCACGAAGTAGGTGTTTTGGCTAGCCTGCGGCTCGCTGACAGCTGCGAAACCAGCTTCCAAAAGCTTGGCCTTAGCTTGGGCTACCGTTAGGCCTGCAACATCAGGCACCACAACCGACCCGCCCTTGCTGACATAAAGAGTCACAAGTGATCCTCTGGTGACAGAAGACCCAGGTTCGATGTCTGCGTAAGCGATTGTTCCAACCGGATTCAACGACAGCACTTGAGTTTTTGCAATTCTTACCGAAAGACCAGCAAGCTTTACGAATTCTTCTGCGTCCGCAGGAAGCAAAGCATTGATTTCAGGCATGACCACCTGAGACGCTCCAAGGTACATAGCTGGAGGCTCAGGGAAGGCAGAGCCTCCGTAGATGGAGTTGGCTTGCTTCATTACCTTGCGCCAGATCTCGTGTCGAACTGCTCCACCAAACAAGCCTCGAACTGAGGTGTTGTCAACCTTTACTGCACCAGATACGTTTCCAACCCAGGCGGCTGTTGCTACCTCAGTTGAATAACCGGTCATCCAAGTTTGAACGGAGCTATCCGAAGTTCCAGTTTTTCCGGCAATCGGGACATCGTCATCGATTTGTGAACGTGTTCCAGTTCCACCTTTGATGACCTGTTCGAAAGCATAGGTTGCAGCAGCTGCCACCTCAGGGCTCATAGCCTGAGCACACTGTGAAACAGGCACGCGCATGTCTTCACCAGTTGAACGAATCACCACTCGGTCAATTGCAATTGGGGAACAGTAGGTGCCCTGGTTGGCAAAGCCAGCCATCGCACCCGCTAAGGAAAGAGCTGAGAGCTCATTGGTTCCAAGAACCGACGATGGCACGTATGAGAGCTCTTCACCGTCGGCGCGCTTTACTCCTAGACGCTGAGCCATATCCCTAATGTCACAAAGATCCAGCTGGGCTGCCATAGATACATAAGAGGTGTTAATCGACCTTGTGGTTGAACGCAGGACGTTTTCGTTTACGTATTTCTCATCGTTGGAGTTTTGGGGCTCCCAAACTCCAACTAGGCCACCGCAGCGAGCCGAGAATTCCTCTGCGTTCCATTCCCGCTTTCGGGCATCAACTCGGTCTCCAAGCAGGAATCCTCTGCTTAGCCATTCGGCAAGGACGAAGATCTTGTAAGTCGAACCGGTCTGGAATCCGCTGGATCCACCAAATGCTCGATCTGTTGAGTAGTTCACGCTGGTGGTGGTTGGGTCTTCGTCTTGGTTTTGGTCAAAGACGCGGTTTTGGCTCATCGCCAAAACTCTTCCGGTTCCAACTTCAACCGATACGGACGCCGCTCCAAGTTCCCACTCGTTATCTATTGGCATCTCGCGCTTTACTACCTTGTCGGTAGTTGTCTGCAGATCAATGTCCATCGTTGAGTAAATCTCTAGGCCACCGCGGCGAAGTAGGTTCTCGCGGTCTTCAATGGCTAGACCAAACTCAGGGGAGTTTCTAATTGTCCAAACTACGTAGTCACAGAAGTAAGCGGTCTGCTGGTTAGCTTCGCAACCGGTTGGTGCCTTGGTGATGTTTGGAACAACTGGTTCGGCTTTGTAGGCG
>CAYVZV010000053.1:0-1896 GCA_964456485.1 uncultured Rhodoluna sp.
GCTACCAAGCTAAGGGTGATGTACGTTGCCTCACCGAATAGGTAGTTTTTCCAAGGACCAATCTTCTTGTATTGGAAGGCCTGGTTGAAGGCGAAGGTGTTAAAGAAGATAAATAGTGCAACGATGATTCCGTAAACGAATCCAGGAATCTCAGCTGCGTTCTCGCCACCAGGCTGCACTGTGTATAGACCAATGATTAGCCAAGGAACGATTCCAGTCATGGAACCGAAGATAAATGGCAAGCCCTTGCCATTTCCTGGTGTCTCGTATTTCTCCTGCAGTGCACCGAAGAAAATCATCGAAGCGTTGACGGAGAAGATTCCAACCAGTGCGGCAAAGTCAGAAACTCCGGTTAGCTGAGCAATCAACCAAATCATGATCGATGAGGACAGTGAATACTCAACCCAGCGGAAGTAGTTGTGGTTTAGCTTCAGTCCTGCTTTGTAGCGAGGGAAGAACTGTGGGGATGAGATCAGGAAGTGGAAGAATGCTGACAGCAGCAAGAATCCAACTACACCTGCTCCGATGTTTACATCGAACAACTCAACGCGCTCTGGTGGAACTGGAACCCCTGGAGGGCCGGTTGGGTAATCGATTGTGGTTGGGAACAGAATCTGGTTATCAAGCAAAGTCAGGACGTATCCCAAACCTGCTGCCTGAACTAGATGCAAGACCCCTGCGACGATGTTGTATCTTCGCAGACCGTCAATTCTCTGGTTTGGTGAAAGGGTTTTTTTCTTGGCCAAGTGGTGCCTCCTATTAGTAGCCTTGCCCCAACCCTAGGGTGCAAAGCAAGTTGCCTCTTGGATTTGAGCCAGCAACACCGTTCGGGGGGGTAATTATTTGGCTTCCAACGCTCTAAGGTCTAGCCTTAATGTGCCAAATACCGTGAAAGGACTTTCCCATGCCCGCAAAGACCCCAGCAAAAGCCCCAGCCAAAAAGCCAGCTAAAACTGCTGGAATGTCAGCTGCTGAGAAGCAAGCTATGAAGGAACGTGCAGCCGAGCTAAAGGCTCAGGCACTTGGTATCAAGGGCGAAGCTGAGGTTGAGGCTAAGTGGAAACTTATGAAGCCCGAAAACAGAGAGATTGCCAAGGCAGTACACAAGCTGATCAAGGATGTTGATCCAGGGATTGAATCAAAAACTTGGTACTCCATGCCCGCTTATTACAAAGACGGGAAGTTGATCTGCTTCTACGAAAGTCCAGATAAGTGGGGCACTAGGTACGCAGTGCTTGGATTCAACGAAAACGCCAAGCTAGATGATGGCTCCATGTGGCCAACCTCATATGCCCTTACAAAGCTAACCCCTGCTAACTCCAAGGCGATTACTGCGCTCGTGAAGAAAGCAATAGGAAAGAAGTAGAGAATGCCTGACAAGTACTACTACGTTGATGTAAATCTAAAGACCAAGAAGGTAGTTGGCACCGGAACCTCTCGTACAGCCTCGAACACCGGAAACACCAAAGATGCCGATGTGCACAGGACGTTTTTGACCCCCGGTCAGTTCAACAAACTGAAGGCAAAGCTAGACTCAAACTCATGAGCACTCCAAACCCCTACGCCTCGAGCGAGCCAATGTCGCCGCAGACCGAGAAGGCTTGGGCAATCGCTTCTCACCTATTAGCAATTCCTTTTGAGTTCTTTGCGCCTCTTATTGGGTACCTCATCTTCAACGGCAAGGGTCCCTTTATCTCCCACCACGTTCGTGAATCCCTGAACTTTGGAATCACAATGCTTCTGGCTGTGTTTGTCTTGCTAATTTCGATCATTGGCTGGCTGCTGCTTTGGGTACCACCGATTATTTGGATTGTTCTTCGAATCGTTGCCGCCTATAAAACTTCCCAGGGCGAGTACTACAAGTACCCGTTGACCATCAGAATTGTAAAGAACTAA
>CAYVZV010000053.1:1996-3968 GCA_964456485.1 uncultured Rhodoluna sp.
CTAAGAAACGGTGAATCAATGAAGACCATCCCACTTTGGATCAACGGCCAAGCTGTTGAAAGCAAATCCGGTCGATCAGGCGATGTCTTCGATCCAGCCCTAGGCGAAGTGTCAGCAACCGTTGGCTTTGCCAACGAAGCAGAGATCAACCAGACCATCGCAGCCGCTGCAGCTGCCTTCCCAGCTTGGAGAGATCAGTCGCTGACCAAGCGAATTCAGATCATGTTCAAATTCCGCGAACTGCTGGAGGCCAAGAAGGGCGAGCTGGCAGAAATAATCACCGCCGAGCACGGCAAGGTTATTTCCGATGCCATGGGAGAAATTACTCGCGGTCAAGAAGTAGTTGAGTTTGCTTGCGGAATGCCGCAGATGCTCAAAGGTGAATACTCTGAAAATGCTTCCACCAACGTTGATGTTTACTCCCTGAAGCAGCCTTTGGGTGTTGTTGGAATCATCAGCCCGTTCAACTTTCCAGCTATGGTCCCGATGTGGTTTTTCCCGGTTGCTATTGCAGCTGGCAACACCGTAGTTCTAAAGCCAAGTGAGAAAGACCCTTCCGCAGCTCTCTGGCTTGCAAAGCTTTGGAAAGAAGCTGGCTTGCCAGATGGAGTCTTCAACGTTCTAAACGGCGACAAGGAAGCCGTTGATGGGTTACTCACCCACCCTGATGTTGCATCTATTTCTTTTGTTGGTTCAACGCCAATTGCCCAGTACATTTACGAAACTTCTGCAAAGCACGCAAAGCGTGTTCAGGCACTGGGTGGAGCAAAAAACCACATGCTGGTTCTGCCCGATGCGGATCTAGACCTTGTTGCAGACTCAGCTGTGAATGCAGGATTTGGTTCAGCCGGTGAGCGCTGCATGGCGATCTCCGTTGTTGTAGCTGTTGAGCCGGTAGCCGATGCGCTGATTGAAAAAATCAGCTCCCGCATGGCCCAAATCAAAGTCGGCGATGGCAGAAGATCTTGTGACATGGGTCCACTGGTCACCAAGGTCCACCGCGACAAGGTTGCTTCCTACATCGAAATTGCAGAGCAAGACGGTGCGAGCGTTGTGGTTGATGGCCGCAAAGTGGTTGCCGACGGAGCCCCTGGTGGCTACTGGCTAGGTCCAACCTTGATCGACAAGGTCCCTACCTCCTCGAAGGTATACACCGAGGAGATCTTTGGTCCTGTGCTGTCAATCGTTCGAGTAAAGACTTACGAAGAAGGCCTGCAGCTGATCAACTCAGGAGCCTTTGGAAATGGAACCGCCATCTTCACCAACGATGGTGGTGCAGCCCGCAAGTTCCAGAACGAGGTTGAGGTTGGAATGATCGGAATCAACGTCCCGATCCCAGTTCCTGTTGCCTACTTCAGTTTCGGTGGTTGGAAGCACTCGCTGTTTGGTGACTCCAGGGCTCACGGCGAAGAGGGTTTCCGATTCTTCACCAAAACAAAGGTTGTTACTTCTCGCTGGCTAGATCCAAGTCACGGCGGACTTAACCTAGGCTTCCCGCAGAATTAGCCTTGGCTTGGAACGACTAACTCGTCGAGTCCAAAGAAAACCATCGCTACTGCGATAGCTGATCCCCAAAGCAAAGTGGCAACGCTGATCACAAGTGACGTCTTTAGCGGCTTCACACCGGCAGCCACAGAAATTGCTGCCGCGAACTGGGTTCCAATCAAGATGGGTCCAAGTAGACCCATTCCGTAGATCCCGTACTTGTCGAAGGACGCTTGAGCCTTGGCAAACCTTGGTGATTCGCCTTCTTTGCCCTTGGCTGCTCGACGCTTTTTGAGCCAGGAGCGAATCTGATCGCCACCATAGGCAAAAGCAAAAATTGTGATGGTGTTTCCAGCAACGGCTGCGATAACCACTAGGACTGGATCTAGACCGAAGATGATTCCCCCCGGCACAACCCCGATGGCTTCAAGCCACGGGATTGCACCGGCGATGAAAACGCCAAGTAGGCCAAGTTGTTCGTAGTTCA
>CAYVZV010000054.1:0-3717 GCA_964456485.1 uncultured Rhodoluna sp.
ACGAAGCTGCCTGGGCTGCGGAGTTCGAGCGCATCAAGCAAGAAGTTGCTGTTGAGGCCGAGAAGGTTCTTTCAGTTGGCGGATTGTATGTTCTTGGTACCGAGCGTCATGAGTCTCGACGTATCGACAATCAGCTACGTGGTCGTTCCGGTCGCCAGGGAGATGTTGGTGAGTCTAGGTTCTACCTATCACTAACCGACGACCTGATGCGCCTATTCAACTCAGGTGCTGCATCTGCATTGATGAACCGTGCCAGCGTTCCAGACGACACTGCTATTGAGTCGAAAGTTGTCTCTCGTGCCATCGCCAGTGCTCAGTCACAGGTTGAAGGCAGAAACGCTGAGATTCGAAAGAACGTTTTGAAGTATGACGATGTTCTAAACCGTCAGCGTGAAGCTATCTACGGTGACCGTCGTCACATCCTTGAAGGCGATGACATCCAAGGTCGCGTTGAGAGCTTCCTGGAAGACACCATCAAGTACCTGACCAATGCTGCGATGGAAACCAAGGAAGACACCGACGCGATTCTCCAGGGGCTGTGGAGCGAGCTAAAGGCGATCTACCCAATCTCTATCGAGATTGACGAAGTCTTGGCTGAGGCTGGAAGCCGAAGCAAGCTAACTGCTGCATTCCTTGCAAGCGAAATCATTAGCGATGCCAAGATTCAATACCAGAGAAGAACTGAGTCTTTGGGCGAAGAGGCAATGCGCGAGCTTGAGAGACGCGTTGTTTTGTCAGTTATTGACCGCAAGTGGCGAGATCACCTATACGAGATGGATTACCTCAAAGAGGGAATCGGTCTTCGTGCGATGGCTCAGCGTGACCCACTGGTTGAGTACCAGCGCGAGGGTTTCGTTATGTTCCAGCAGATGATGGGTTCAATCCGCGAAGAAGCAATTACGTACCTATTCAACGTTGAGGTAAAGCTCGATGAGTCACCTGTTGAACAGATTAGACCGCAGGGCAATTTGACCTACAGCGCTCCAGGCGCGCCAGCAGAGGATGCTAAGCCGGTTCTGAACCAAGCTCCGGTTAACAGAGCAGCGGCCAGGAAGCAAGAGCAGGCAAATCGTAAGGCTGCTGGAAAACAGGAAAAGGGCAGCTCCTTCTTCAAGGATTAAAGAAAACCGATGTTGGTGGCTCGCCAGCTACCGTTTTGACTCTCCAGCCGAATTGTCACAGCCTTAGCTCGTTGCCGATTCGAAAGAAGAACCACCGACTCAATTACATCCTCAGCAGGGGATTGGTATCGAACCTTCAGGACATCTGTTGGTTGAATGACAGGCTTCCGTCCAGCTTTCAACCTTGCCTGCGCTCCAGAGGCTGCTCGTGCACGAAGTGATTCATACACCTGCTCACTGACAATTCTCGATAGCTGATCTACTGACCTAACACCGGCTAGAACTTCATTGATGGCCTTAGCCATACTCGCCAGAAATACATTCGGTGACTTTAGTGGCGCAGCCCTTGGAATATCAGGTCCGAATTCCAAGTGCCTTTGGCTTTCGTATCCACGTGAGTGGATAGAGCCGTCAATTCTGACAATGTGCCTTCGCATGGTACCCCTTTCAACTTTTAACCCCCAATTGAGATTGTTTGAGACTAGAACTTTTGTCGACCAATTTGTGACTCGGAACGAAGCTGTGGAAAAGAAATTTCTTTATCTCGTATTTGGGCAACAATCTGCAGATGAAATCGATAACACCAATGGAATTACAAGAAATTTCCTTTTCCAATCTGAGCACCAGAATTGCCGGCTGCAATCTGGTCAAACTGCAGCTGCTAAATGGCGTTTGCCGCGAGCTTTCAAGTCCAAAGCTAGGAAGAGACTTCCTGGCTGGAGAACTGGAAGACGGTAAGTCGTTTGGTGTCTTTAGGCGAAGCACTCTAAGAAGTGTTGAGTTTTTAGACAAGCCGGAACTAAGCTCTCATCCCTTGCAGTACACCAGAGGAGCCATTGGGGAGTTGCTAGCTCGGCAGCGCTTTCCTACCCAGGCCAAAGTTTGCTATCTGGAGCCGCAGTCACCAGAGCAGAGGATCAGATTGATTGGCGTTGCAAGGGGATTCTTGTTTACCGATTACTACCAAAATCCAGCAATACCAATTGCCTCGCTGGGCTCAATCGAACTTGATTGTGCATAACTTTCAGCACAGTGTCTCTGCCCTAGACATACTTTGAGTCTTGGAATTTTGAGAGGTCGCAGTGATGTTCCAAAGCAAAACAGTTCGGAAGCGCCCGATGCAGCTTGCCTTATCAACTTTGGCGATTGCAGGTTCTGTGGTCGGGGCATGGTTCGTGATTGAAAGCTCAAAGATTACAGAGGTGTATCTGGTAACTAGTACCGATATGGCTTCTGGAAGTGCCCTGTTGGAGACAGAATTAGCAACCGCTGACTTAGCGCTGTTTCAAATCGGTTCTTCTTACCTCCGACCCGGTGAGCTACCCGAAGGTTCCTACTTGACCAGGTCTATTTCAGCAGGGGAGGCAATCCCAAGATCTTCTGTCACAACGCAGCAGTTGGATGATTTCTCAAACATCGTCCTTACGCCCGCTGTTGAGCTAAGTGGGCAAATAACCTCCGGAAGTCGCGTATCGGTCTGGTCTAGCCCTGCCCTTGACTATCAAAACTTTGGTGAGCCATCAATTGCCGCTCTCGACGTTGAAGTCGTGGCAATTCGTGAGCCAGAAGGAAGCTTTACTCAATCAGGTAAGTCCGTAGAACTCAGAGTGCCCATAGCCTCAATTCAGTCCCTCCTTCGCGCCATGGCAAACGGCGATGCCATTGCCTTGATGGCATCTGGTTCAACCCTTGGAAACTAGATGCTTGATCGACTAGCCAAATCAATTACCTCCCGGGTTTCCCCTAGACAATCACTTTCCTCGGTTGTTGTAGCCGTCACCAGCCCCTACGGCTCAACTGGCAAAACCACGGTCGCTATAAACATCGCCCTTGAGCTTGCGGCCGAAAAGGCACGAGTCCTGCTGATTGATGCGGATTCGGCTGGTCCGGCCGTATCCAATCACTTTCTATTGAGTGAGCAGCCTGCGGGGTTGGCAGCAGCGCTTAGGATTGCTGCTCAGCAAAGATTCGATCTTGATCAGCTTGAGCGGCTGAGTTTCCAGTTTCAGAAAACTACCTTGCGAATCATGCCCGGGAGTCAAGACCTGCCAGATCAAGCGATTGAGGAAAGTGCTCTTGCAATGCTTTTAGAAACCGCCCGGAGCGGTTTCGATTACACCGTTGTAGATCTCGGGTGCCTAAGCGCCGGGAATGTGTCCAGCCAAGAGCTACTAACTAGCAACTTAATTGGCTTGGCCGATCGAACAATTCTTGTTTGCCTGGCTGATCCGATAGGTATCTTCCGTCTACTAAGTGCAGAGGCTTCAATTTCAAAACTGTCTAGCCTTCCTGATCTGGTTATGAATCGGGTGAGAAACTCAGTGATTGCCTCAGCACGCAGGGAAATCGGAATCACGCTTCAAAGACTCAGTTCGCTTGAACCGATTGCGTACTTACCTGATGACCCGATTCACATTGATCAGGCGGTCCGCACAGGAGTTCCAGCGACGACGCTTTCGAGGTCTGGAACCTTTCGGCAAGCCCTCACAGGCTTTGTTCGGACTGAACTATTAGGTCGACCTGGAGCACTTGATTCAAGGGTGGCTAAACTTGGGTGAGTGTCGACCTTATCCGAGCTAATTGCCAAACACGGCGA
>CAYVZV010000055.1:0-3677 GCA_964456485.1 uncultured Rhodoluna sp.
GGGGAGTTGGTCTTGATCTCAACACCGTGCTGCTTTGCGATTCGCTCGATGGCTTCAATCAGCGTGTAGAAACCACCCATCGGGTAAAACACTCCAACATTTAGATCGACGTGAGTCATCAAGTGGTACATGCTCGGGGTGTCGTAAGGAGAAGCACCAAGAAATACAGCAGGGAAGTTCAAAATCTTCTTGAGTCGCTCGTCCTTGACGTACTTGCCCGAGAAGGCATACAGCGAAGTCACCAGGTGAGATAGAAACTTAGGGGCTTTACCCAATACTTCTTTATTAGTGAAGCTCTTGGTGTTTTCAAAGTTTGTGTATAGGAAGTGCTTCATCGACAGGTCGTAGGTTTCTTTGGCTGAGTCCAGATACTGCTGGAGCTTCGCTCCAGCACCTGGCTCAAGAGAATCAAACAGAGCCTTGTTCTTCTCAAGGTCCTGAACGATCATGAGCTTCTCGTCGCGGCCTTCGTTTCTCGTCTGGTAGGCAGGCTCAAGCTGAACCAGCTTTAGCTCCTTGTCAGCAGTAGTTCCCATCAGCTTGAAGAACTGATCAAAGGCATCTGGCATCAGGTACCAAGAAGGTCCCATGTCGAAAACGAAGCCGTCTTTTTCCCAGATGTAAGCACGACCCCCTACCTTTTCACGGGCTTCCAAAAGTGTCACCTTCATGCCGGCTTTGGCTAGCAATGCGGCGCTAGCAAGACCGGCGATACCGCCGCCGACTACAACTGCGGTTTTCTGACTCATTTAGGGACCACTCCAATTAGGGCTTTGATTACGATAAATAACTTTGTGCTGTTTGGAACAGAGATACGTGCCCGAAGCATTTGCTCGGCAGGGGTTTTCTCGATGCGGTTAGCAAGCTCGGTGAAGAGCATCTGAGCTGCTGATACGGCCTTGCGGGAGCTAACAGGTAAGAACTTCAAAGCTTGGCTAGAGGTGCTGAGGTCTGCTCGAATATCGGCTAGCAATTCGGCCTTCTGAGATTCGTTGAAGCTTGCTGGGTTTACATCAGGGAAGTAGCTGCGGCCAAGCTTTTCAAAATCAGCAGATAGATCCCTTAGGAAATTCACCTTCTGGAACGCAGCTCCAAGTGCCCTGGCACTTTTTACAATCTGCTTGTAATCCTCAGAGGAGAAATCAGATTCCTTGATGAAGGCGTGCAGGCACATAAGACCTACTACCTCAGCGGAACCGTAGACATACTTATTGAATGACTCAGGGGAGTGCTTTCTTGGCCAAAGATCCATTCGCATCGAAGCAAAGAAAGGCTCGATGATGCCTCTGGCAAAGCCAGTTTCATTTGCGGTTCTTGCAAAAGCGTGAACTACAAGATTCGTTGAGAATCTAGAGCGCAGGGTTTTGTAGATTTCAGCCTCTAGCTGATCAAGAGCAACCGATGGCTCGACGTTTCCGCCGCCAACTCTTGCCTCTGCTGCAGCCCCATCGACGATCTCGTCGGCAACTCGAACCAGGGCGTAGATGTTTCTAACGTGCTGGCGGATTTCTGGGGCAAGAAGCTTGGTGGCAACCCCGAAGGAAGTTGAGTAAGAGGCAATAACGGCGTTCGAGGAACGCTCGGCGGCAAGGGTATAAAGCTCTAAAGAGCTGGGTTGGGATTTGTCTGACATCACTACCTATTATTCAGGCTATTTCGGACCTTCCTGCCCAAATATTCCCCATGCCAAGGCTTCAAGTAGGCAGTTAGACTTAAGGGCATGACAAGCCACATGACAAACCATATGAAGCCCCGCAGCCACGCCGTTACAGACGGAATCGAGAAGGCTCCCCAGCGAGGCATGCTCCGCGCGGTTGGTATGGGCGACGATGACTGGGATAAGCCCCAGATTGGTGTCGGATCAAGTTGGAACGAGCTAACCCCGTGCAACCTATCCCTTGATCGACTAGCCAAGGCTGTCAAAGTTGGAGTCTCCCGTGCCGGTGGTTTCCCGATGCAGTTTGGAACCATCTCGATGTCAGATGGAATCTCCATGGGACACGAGGGTATGCACTTCTCTCTTGTTTCCCGTGAGGTAATCGCTGACTCTGTTGAAACCGTGATGGGAGCCGAAGCCCTCGATGGCAGCGTTCTACTTGCCGGCTGCGATAAGTCACTTCCTGGCATGCTCATGGCAGCGGCCCGTTTGGATCTTGCTTCAGTATTTCTATACGCAGGATCGATTGCTCCTGGTTGGGTCAAGCTAACCGACGGAACAGAAAAGCCTGTGACAATCATCGACGCCTTCGAAGCGGTCGGTGCTTGCAAGGTCGGCAAGATGAGCGAGGAAGACCTCGGAAGAATTGAACGAGCAGTATGTCCTGGCGAAGGTGCCTGTGGCGGTATGTATACCGCTAACACCATGGCTTCAATCGGAGAAGCAATCGGAATGAGCCTTCCAGGCTCAGCAGCTCCTCCTTCTGCTGATAGAAGACGTGACACCTGGGCTGAGCGCAGCGGTGAAGCAGTTGTGAACCTAATTGATAAGGGAATCACTGCAAGACAGATCATGACCAAGAAGGCTTTTGAAAACGCAATCGCGGTTTTGATGGCCTTTGGTGGATCAACCAACGCAGTGCTTCACCTTTTGGCCATTGCTCGCGAAGCAGAGGTAGATCTAAAGCTCGATGATTTCAATAGGATCTCCGACAAGGTGCCACACCTTGGAGATCTAAAGCCATTTGGTCAGTTCGTCATGAACGACGTCGACAGAGTCGGCGGTGTTCCAGTTTTGATGAAGGCACTTCTTGATGCAGGACTACTTCACGGTGACGTGATGACTGTCACTGGCAAGACCATGGCTGAAAACCTTGAGGGCATTAACCCACCAGATCCAGACGGCAAGATCATCCGTGCCATGAATAATCCGATCCACACAACCGGTGGCATTCAGATCCTAAAAGGCTCAATGGCTCCGGAGGGGGCGGTTGTAAAAACCGCAGGATTCGATTTGAACTTCTTTGAAGGGCCAGCTCGGGTCTTTGACCGCGAAGGCCCTGCCATGGATGCCCTAGTTGAGGGCAAGATCCAAAAGGGCGATGTAGTGGTTATCCGCTACGAAGGCCCTAAGGGAGGCCCTGGAATGCGCGAGATGCTGGCCCTAACCGGTGCAATCAAGGGTGCAGGACTGGGCAAGGATGTTCTACTATTGACAGACGGACGATTCTCAGGCGGCACAACCGGCCTGTGTATCGGACACATTGCTCCAGAGGCGACCGAAGGTGGTCCGATTTCTCTGGTTCGCGATGGAGACCTTATTCGGGTCGACATCGCAGCTCGTTCGCTCGAACTACTCGTTGATGCGCAAGAGCTGGAAACCCGCAGGAAAGCATGGGTTCCACTTCCACCACGCTATACAAAAGGTGTGCTCGCAAAATTCAGCAAGGTGGTGCGCTCGGCTTCCGAGGGTGCCTACTGCGGCTAATAAAGCGATTCACCTAGCTCAAGTATTTCTAGAGAAAAAGACGAGAAAGAATTTAAATGCCAAACGAGGTCCTAACCGGTGCTCAAGCAATCGTTCGATCGCTTGAGCTACTAGGTGTTGACACCATCTTTGGTCTGCCAGGTGGAGCTATCTTGCCCACCTACGACCCACTGATGGATTCCAAGAAGATCCGCCACATCCTGGTTCGCCACGAACAAGGTGCCGGTCACGCTGCCGAAGGCTACGCCTCGGC
>CAYVZV010000056.1:0-3659 GCA_964456485.1 uncultured Rhodoluna sp.
GATCTGGGTTATCGACAGATTGGAAACCGTGACAAAAGAGGCGACCTCGGCTCCATTTTCAAGGTGAGCTCTCGCGGAGCAGTCAAAGTGTCCCAAGGGCATCGAAACGCTCAGGGAATTGTTTTGTATGACGGTAAACATTTACTGGCAGCAGAGCACGGTCCTAGAGGAGGCGACGAGCTGAATCGGATCCGACAGGGCGGAGACTACGGTTGGCCTTTTGTCACATACGGACAGCCTTATGGTCTTGGAGATTATGTTCGTCCCACTAAAACCGGAACCCATGCTGGTTTCATAGAGCCCCTGACTCAATGGACGCCATCCATTGCACCAACTGAGCTAATTCAACTTCCAAATCAAGGTTGGGGCCAATGGGGTGGTCAATTGATGATGGGAACCCTGGCACGGGAGTCCCTGGTGCTTATCCAGCTTGATCGCAACCTTGTCGTGACTGACCAAGAAATTATCAGTGTCGGAGAAAGAATCCGGGACCTTGAGGTTCTTACCTCCACCCAGGTTGTCGCCACGACTGATTCAGGAAAGCTCTTGATAATCTCCTTGCGAAACTAATCGACAGCACGCATTTTAGGATTAGGTGGGCAGGGGTAAGGTTAGAGCTATCAACTCGCCGCAGAGTTTTCGAGGTTAACGGACTAAGAGTTAGCACGCGTTGGGGCTACCATTAGAACTTCACCAGCAATGACCTGAGCCAAAAAAGCAGAAATCAACAAGGAGTGAGCACAGAATGAGTCAAGTCGCGTACCTTGATTTCAATCAGCTTGGTTTTTCCATTCGCTCAGAGCAGGTTATGAATGCAAGGGAAGACAATTGGTATGCAAGAACTCCTTTTGGAATCGCGGTGCTTCGCTACGAAGACGCCAGCGCATTATTGAAAGATAAAAGACTGTATCAGGGCACTAGAAAGTGGCCTTCTCACTACGGAATAACCGAAGGCCCACTGGCCTCCTGGTGGAAGTCCATGCTGCTAAGTGTTGAGGGCGATGACCACCTAAGATTACGCCGTTTATCCGGACCTGCCTTTTCTCCAAGGACTATAGAACCTCTGGCTCCATTCTTTGAATCTCTGGCAAACGAACTAATCGACAATTTTCAAGCACGCGGCGAATGCGAGTTTATGAGTGAGTTCGCCGAGCCTTTCTCAGCAAGAGTTATTACTGGCCTACTTGGATTAGAAGAAGATCTATGGCCCAAGGTGGCAGATCTCGCTACCAAGCTTGGATACGTGTTCAGCGTTACCATCAAAGAAGATCTTCCGATGATCGAGGAAGGCTTGCTGGGAATCCTGGATTTAGCTAAAGATTTGATTGATGGCCGCGAGGGTAGCGATCGAGACGACTTCGTGGGAACGCTTGTCAAAGCAGATTACGAAGGTCAGAAGATAACAGAAGATGAGCTGCTTTCCCTTATTTCACTTCTTATATTTGCGGGCTTTGATACCACTCGCAACCAAATCGGCTTAGGCATGCAGACTTTCTCTAACCACCCAGATCAGTGGGAATTGTTAGGAAAGACTCCAGATCTAGCAAGAGCTGCCGTTGAGGAGGTCATGCGGGTCAATCCAACAATCACTTGGGTCTCTCGCGAAGCTTCAGTTGACATTGAGTACAAAGAATTGAGCATCAAGCAGGGAACCACGATTCACTTGCTGACCATCCCAGCCGGCAGCGATCCTAGAAAGTTTGAAAACATCGCGTTCGACATAACCGCTGACCGTGCACCTCACTTTGGATTTGGGGGTGGAATGCACCACTGCATCGGTCACTATGTGGCAAGACTTGATATGAAAGAAGCTTTCAAGGCTTTGTCTCGAAGGCTTCCCAACATGAAGATTGGATCCGGTGCTGCTTACTTGCCCGATAGCGGTAATACGGGCCCAACGGTACTGCCAATCACCTTCAGTCCAAGCTCCATAAAGTAGGTGAATCCTCGGGTCCGAAGTCGTTGCGATACGCAGCTGAAGGCCGATTTACGCCTTTGCTTTAGACTCTAGGAAGACTTCCAAGGAGTGAGACAGTGCCCAAATTTGAACCAGAGGCTCTAGTTGGTGGCAAGATCACCAACTTGAGCCTTCGGCGCTGGCTGCACTCTCTTCCAGGGGTCGACAAGGTCGGTTTGGAATCCCGTGCCGCTGGCCTTGGAACCAGATCTATAAAGACAACCTCTAAAGCATGGGCACTAGATGCCGCAATCAAGATGATGGATCTAACAACCCTCGAGGGAATGGATACTCCTGATCGAGTGCGCTCACTTTGCCTAAAAGCCCTAACTCCTGACCCAACTGATCTTGATTGCCCAAGACCTGCAGCAATTTGTGTTTACGGAGACATGGTCTCAGTAGCCAAGCAAACTCTTGGCAAATCCGGCATCTATGTTGCAGCAGTTGCAACAGCTTTTCCTTCCGGAAGAGCATCGGTAGCGGTAAAGCTGCAAGACACCAAAGATGCCGTCAAGGCTGGTGCCGATGAGATCGACATGGTTATTGATCGCGGAGCTTTTTTGTCTGGCAACTACCTAGAGGTCTACAAGCAGATTCAGGCTGTCAAGAACGCCTGCACCAGAGCCGATGGTTCCAAAGCGCACCTAAAAGTGATCTTGGAAACTGGTGAGCTACAAACTTATGACAACATTCGAAGGGCTAGCTACCTAGCCATGTTGGCCGGTGGAGATTTCATAAAGACCTCAACCGGAAAAGTCACGGTCAATGCGACCATACCTATTACTCTCTTGATGCTCCAGGCAGTTCGGGACTGGTACGACCAGACTGGTGTACTAATAGGTGTAAAGCCTGCCGGAGGCATTAGAACGGCTAAGGATGCTATTAAGTACCTGGTCGTAGTCAAGGAAGTGGCGGGAGAGAAGTGGCTTACCCCAGATTTGTTCCGGTTTGGAGCCTCAAGCTTGCTAAATGATGTTTTGATGCAAAGACAAAAACTCAAGACCGGAAACTACTCCGGTCCCGACTATGTGACCGTGGACTAAGAGGTATAAAAGATGTTCGAATACGCACCCGCCCCTGAATCAAGGGCACAGGTTACCTTCCAGAGTAGCTACGGCCACTTCATCGGAGGCAAGTTCACCAAGCCATCAAACACTTACCAGACCATTTCACCAGCCACCGAGCAGGTCCTAGCTGAGATATCAACCGCCAGCGCCAAGGATGTAGACATGGCTGTCAAGGCAGCAAGAGGCGCTTACGAAAAGGTTTGGTCTAAGCTCTCTGGTGCCGAGCGAGGAAAGTACCTCTATCGAATCGCAAGAATCATTCAAGAGCGCGCTCGCGAGCTAGCAATTGCCGAGACACTCAATAACGGCAAGCCAATCAAGGAAACCAGGGACGCAGATATTCCTTTAGTTGCCGCATGGTTTTTCTACTACGCCGGCTGGGCAGACAAACTCGACTACGCAGGCTTAGGTATCAACCCGAAAGCTCACGGTGTTGCAGCTCAGGTGATTCCATGGAATTTCCCACTGATGATGCTGGCTTGGAAAATTGCCCCAGCCCTAGCGGCAGGAAACACAGTGGTCCTAAAACCCGCCGAAACTACTCCGCTTACAGCTTTATTGTTCGCCGAGATTTGCCAGCAGGCAGGTCTGCCAGATGGTGTTGTGAATATCATTACTGGCTTTGGCCAAACTGG
>CAYVZV010000057.1:0-3541 GCA_964456485.1 uncultured Rhodoluna sp.
AGGGTTATCCACCTTGTCTGACTCCTGGTGGTGGACCAAAGTTAATTGGAGCAGGAATGGTTCCACTGATTCCAGTAATTACTTGATCACCAGCGATAACACCTTGCGTTACTTCCGCAAAGCTATCTCCAATCAAACCTAACTTCAAAGTCATTCTCTCGATTGATTGATTCTCGCCTTCGGTGACTAAGACATCTACCTGAGGCTCATCTTCGCCAACCAGAGCACTCAGTGGAACGGCAAGAACATTTTCTTTAGTTTGAACAACAATCTCGGCTGTTGCGCTCATTCCGAAACGAGCACCTTCTGGAATTGAAGCCACGGAGAGCAGCACCTCATACTGCTTTATGCCACTAAGCGACTGAGCCACCTGGCCCACTGTCTCGACGCTACCTTCAAAAACAGCATTGATTGCATCAAGTTCGATGGTGGCAACCTGATCGAGTTGAACAAGGTCTGCATCATATTCACTGACAAAAACTGAAACGATAGGTTTAGCCGAACCAATTGTCACGACAGAGGCCGAGGTTCTCAGGCCGCTGGATGTGTCTACCGAGCGCACGATACCGTCTGATATCGCCACTACATCAACCTCTTGACCAAATGGACTCAGGTATGTGAAGAGCAAGTCTCCCTTGGTGACCTCTTCACCCAGCTCAACGGCAATGGATTCGACCTCCAGGCTCGCGCCAAACTGTGCGATTGCCAGCGAGTTTCCATTTGCTGCAACCAGGATGGGTTGCTCAGCTGTTCCATAGGCCAACAGCTGGGTCTCTGCCAGCTGTCCATTAGCAGAAACTGTCTTCACAACCTCTGTCTCTTGGACCTCGTAGGTTTCATACTCAACAGTTGGTGTGAATAGTGGTGCAGTCAGAATTCCCCCAGCAACGCTAACGATTACAGCAGCTGCTAGTACCAGTGGCCAACGCTTTTTGCGCATGTCTTCCTCAAGTTCGAATAGCTAACAGTCTCACACTAGCCATAAAGGTTACTGAGTGGTCAAACAGGCATTTAGACCATGAATTTGCGCTTAACCACTTCGTTGGCCAGGGCGTAACCGAGAAGTAGAACGGCCACCGCACCGAGCAGATATAAAGGTGAGGGACCAAACCCAAGGGTCGGTCCAATAACTGGGGTAAATGTCAAAGCAATGGCAGTCACTCCGGAAAGGATTGAAAAGACAATTAGAGCTGTGCTTGGTCGAGATTTCCAGAACGGCCTCTTGGACCTTAGAACAAGCATGGCTACCGACTCTGATAACAAAGACTCAATGAACCACACGCTTCTGAAAATTTCAGGAGCAACATCAAAGACTCCAACCAAAAGCCAATAGAGAAAGATGTCGACAGCAGATGAGAGGAACCCGAAGATCAGCATGAACTTACGCAGGCTCTTCAGATCCCAGCGCTTAGGTCTTCCGAGGTCTTCCTTGTCAACTCGATCGGTAGCAATGGCTATGTGGGCGAAACCTGAGAGGAAATTGAGCAGCAGTATCTGCATGGGTAACAGTGGAAGAAAGGGCAGAAAGGCGGCAGCCACCACAACTGAGACTACGTTTCCGAAAGAGGCAGAAATTGTGACGCGTATGTAGGTCATGGTGTTAGCAAACGTTTGCCTTCCAATCCTGACTCCATCTGAGAGGACATCTAGGTCTTTTGCCAGCAAAACTATGTCTGCTGATTCACGAGCAACATCAACAGCGTTCTCGACAGAGATTCCAACATCCGCGGCCCGAAGAGCCAAGGAGTCATTGATGCCATCACCGAAGTAACCGACGCTCTCCTCCACCTGAGACATCGCTTTTATGATGCGCTCTTTCTGCATTGGATTAACCGACGCAAAGAAAGCCGCGTTCTTGGCTGCTTCGACGAGCTGCTGCTCGCTCATTTCTTCGACCTGCGCACCGGTGAAAAATGGCTCGACCTGAAGCCCAACTTCCTTTGAAACCCTTGCGGTTGTTAGGGGATTGTCTCCGGTGACGACTACTACGCGCATCCCTAGCTCTTTAAGTTTCTCGACAGATTGAACGGCACCGGTCTTTATTGGATCAACAAATATCAACATCCCCTCGGCCGTGAGTTCAACCTCTTGCTCCGAGAGGTTTTCAACTGACGTGATCTTCTTGGTTGCAAGTAGCAGCACTCTGTTGCCTTTGCTTGCCTGCTCTTCGTGATCGGCTAGCAACTTCTCTCGCACTTCGTGAAGGCTGACTTCGTTTCCATTCAAGTTTGCCGTCGTGCAAAGGGCCAGAACATCGATAAATGCACCCTTTGTTATGAGCAGCTTTCCATCTCCGGCTGGATCTGTAACGGCGACTGAAAGCCTGCGACGAACAAAGTCATACGGCACTTCTGCCAAGGCCCTGGTGCTCGAAACATTTAACTGATTTTCCTCGGCAGCCAGCAGAACTGCTGAATCCATTGGGTTTTGATAATGCAGCTGTGTCGACGCATTTATTGCTGCTAGTTCAAGCACTCTTTTCGAGGATGCTCCGTCAACAGATTTGAAGCCACTTAGCGTTACTTCACCCTTGGTCAAGGTTCCTGTCTTGTCACAACACAGCACGGTCATACTTCCAAAGTTTTGAATTGCGTCAAGTCTTTTTACAAGGACTTTCTGCTTCGCCATCTTGGAGGCGCCGTGGGTCAGTGAAATTGTAATGATGACAGTTAAAAACTGTGGCGTTAGCCCAACAGCCAGGGCCAGTGAGAATAGAAGTGAATCAAAGAGCGATCGCTGAACAAAAATATTGACGATAAATATTGCAATGACCAGGACGAGCATCACCTTCATTAAGAAGCGACCAAATTCAGCAGATCCCTTTTCAAAGCTCGTAACGCTGTCACGGGCGGATAGCCTCTGAGCCAGCTCGCCATACTTTGTTGACCTACCGGTTGCAATAACTCTTCCAACTGCCCCACCGCCTGCGACATGTGTGCCGAGGTAGACCTGGTCGGGAGGGTTCTTCTCAACGGCGAAGGACTCACCTGTCAAAACCGATTCGTCAACAAGTAGTTGGTTGCTTTCAATAAGTTCAAGATCAGCAGGGATTTGACTTCCGAGTCTCAAGATAACCAGGTCATCAGGGACAACTAAATCTGTCGGTACCTCCACTTCCTTACCATCCCTGTAGACCCTTGCTGTCAGTTTCACTCTCTCGGTGAGAGCTAACAGTTCTAAGCCAGCCCGCCGCTCCTGATAGAAGCCCAGTAGAGCTGTCGGAATTACAATCCCCAGGATTATGAGGGAGTCAATAACTTGGCCAAGGAGCATCGCCAACAAAGTCGCACCCAAGAGCAGCAACATAATCGGGTCCGTGAACTGTGAAAACAGCAGCTTCGCGCTTGAAAAACGCCGATTCGCGTCAATCTGGTTCTTACCGAAAGAGGCAAGGCGAGCGTTAGCCTCTTGACTAGTCAAGCCTGTGTAGCTCACCAGTCAACAGTAGCTAAGTAAGAACCCGCCAAGTCGTGAAATTCTTGGCGGGTTTGCGCGCTCGGAGGGACTCGAACCCCCAACCTTCTGATCCGTAGTCAGATGC
>CAYVZV010000058.1:0-3455 GCA_964456485.1 uncultured Rhodoluna sp.
GAGAAAGACCCAGCCGATTTCACAATCCGCGCGGAAGCCGCAATGGCTAAGCACGTCGAGGCAATGGTGGGCTTTATGAACAAGGGTGCCGAAGTATTCGACTACGGAAACTCAATTCGCGACGAAGCACGCAAGGGTGGATTCAAAGACGCCTTCAAGTTCCCTGGATTTATCCCCGCTTACATCAGACCTTTGTTCTGTGAAGGTAAGGGTCCATTCCGCTGGGTTGCTCTCTCGGGAGATAAGAAAGATATCTATCGCACCGACCAGGCAATTCTTGATCTGTTCCCTGACAACCAGCACCTTCACCGCTGGATCAAGATGGCTCAGGACCGCGTTCAGTTCCAAGGTCTTCCCGCACGAATCTGTTGGCTAGGTTACGGTGAGCGTGACAAAGCTGGAGCTGTGTTCAACGATCTTGTCAAAAAGGGAGAAGTGTCAGCTCCGATTGTTATTGGACGTGACCACTTGGACTGTGGTTCGGTTGCATCTCCTTATCGCGAATCAGAGGCGATGCTTGATGGATCAGATGCCATCGCCGACTGGCCACTGCTAAATGCGATGATCAACATCGCAAGCGGTGCTTCATGGGTTTCAATTCACCACGGTGGTGGTGTTGGCATCGGAAGATCCATTCACGCTGGCCAAGTTTCCGTTGCTGACGGAACTGATCTTGCTGCAGAGAAACTAAACCGAGTTCTAACCAATGACCCTGGCATGGGTGTGATTCGTCACGTTGATGCCGGTTACAAGGAAGCAGAAGGCGTCGCAAGAGCTAAGCATGTACATGTGCCAATGCTCGACACCGAATAAATAAATGTCGCTTGCAATTACCAACATTGGTTCACTTGTCACCAATGATCCAAATCTTGGTTCCGGCATACTCGGTGAACTAGAAAATGCTGCAGTGGTAATTGAAAACGGAAAAGTAGCGTGGGTTGGGAGTTCTTCCTCAGCACCTGCAACCGATCAAGTCATCGATGCTGGGGGAATGGGCGTAATCCCAGGCTTTGTTGACTCCCATGCTCATATGGTTTTTGCAGGCGATAGATCCAAAGAATTTGAAGCTCGCATGAACGGCGAGAAATATTCAGCCGGCGGAATCAAATCAACCGTTGCAAAAACTAGAGCGGCAAGTGATGCCGAACTAGAAGCAAACTTCATTTCTTTGCAAAACGAAATGATTCGCTCTGGAATCACAACCTTCGAATCAAAATCCGGCTACGGGCTCTCGGTAGCCGATGAGGCCCGGTCCCTTGCAATTGCTGCCAAGCACACCAGCGAAACTACCTTCCTAGGAGCCCACGTTGTTCCAGAAGACTACGCAGGGCAAGCGGATGAATACGTGTCACTGGTAACTGGCGAAATGCTGGAGCTTTCCGCACCTCACGCCAAATGGGTGGATGTGTTCTGCGATGTTGGGGCTTTTGATGTTGATCAGTCGCGTGCGGTTCTCAAGGCAGGTATCGCTAAGGGCCTGAAACCGCGCATCCACGCCAACCAGCTGGCTCAAGGTAGTGGTGTGCAACTGGCAGTTGAACTTGATTGCGCTTCGGCCGATCACTGCACCCACCTTTCTTCTTCAGACATCGAAGCTCTAGCGGGCTCCAATACCGTTGCCACCTTGCTTCCGGGAGCCGAGTTCTCAACCCGCGCCACTTACCCAGATGCCAAGAAGCTCTTTGCCTCCGGGGTCACAGTAGCTCTGGCAACCGACTGCAACCCAGGTTCTAGCTACACAACTTCAATGAGCTTCTGTATTGCGGTTGCCATCAGGGACATGGGTTTTAGTCCCGAGCAGGCTCTTTGGTCGGCAACACTTGGCGGAGCCAAGGCACTAAGGAGAACTGATGTCGGAGCACTCTCAGTTGGAATGAGTGCAGATCTAACAATTTTGTCGGCTCCAAGTTTTAGACACCTTGGATACCGGCCAGGGGTAGACCAAATTGCACAAGTACTAAAGAGCGGCAAAACCATTTATAAGCAGCAGGACGGAATCAAATGACCATCACACTGAATTCAAGCGGACTAACTATGGAGCAGGTGGTTGAGGTTGCCAGAAACGGCGCCAAGATCGAAATCTCCAAGGAAGCCCTAGAGAAGATGGCGGCTACCCGTGCACACATCGAGACTCTGGCTAAAGCAGAAGTTCCGGTCTATGGAATTTCAACCGGCTTTGGTGCTCTTGCTCACCAGCACATCGCACCTGAAGATCGCGTGCAACTTCAAAAGTCTTTGATTCGCTCCCATGCCGCAGGCATGGGCGACCCGGTTGAAAAAGAAGTTGTTCGCGCCCTAATGCTGCTTCGACTAAAGACCCTAGTTAGCGGAAGAACGGGAGTCAGACCAGAGCTTGCAACTACCTATGCAGACTTATTGAATGCACACATCACACCTATAGTTCACGAGTACGGATCTTTGGGTTGTAGCGGCGACCTTGCACCACTGTCACACTGTGCACTAGTTCTTATGGGCGAAGGCCGAGCTGTTGGTCCAGACGGTATTGAAAAGCCAGTACCTGACCTTCTTGCAGCAGCAGGAATCAAACCAATTGAACTTCGTGAAAAAGAAGGCTTAGCGCTAATCAACGGAACCGACGGCATGCTCGGCATGTTGATTCTCGCACTCCACGATCTAAACAAACTTTGCGATCAGGCTGATGTTGTTGCCGCGATGAGCGTTGAAGCTCAAATGGGAACCGATCAGGTCTTTAGACCAGAACTACACGAACCACTTCGTCCACACCCAGGTCAGGCAACCAGTGCTGCAAACATGTATGCAGCACTCGCTGGTTCCGAAGTAGTTGCATCACATCGCGAAGGCGATGACCGCGTACAGGACGCTTATTCACTTCGCTGCGCGCCGCAAGTTGCAGGTGCGGTGCGTGACACCATCACGCACGCAAGCTTGGTTGCAACTCGTGAGCTAGCAGCAACAGTTGATAACCCAGTGGTTTTGGATTCGGGTGAGGTGACTTCTAACGGTAACTTCCACGGTGCCCCTGTTGCTTACGTTCTAGATTTCCTAGCGATAGCGGCAACAGATCTTTCTTCAATTTCCGAAAGAAGAACTGACCGCATGCTCGATCGCTATCGCTCAAATGGTTTAACTCCGTTTCTAGCTGGGGATGCAGGAGTGGACTCAGGTTTGATGATTGCCCAATACACCCAGGCCGGATTGGTTTCTGAAAACAAGAGACTTTCAGTTCCTGCAAGCGTTGACTCGATTCCCTCTTCTGCAATGCAAGAAGATCATGTATCTATGGGTTGGCATGCTGGACGTAAACTTCGCAAAGTCGTTGACAACCTGCGAAGAGTTGTTGCTATCGAATTGGTCACCGCAGCCCGTGCGTTAGATATGAGATCCCCACTAAAGCCAGCTCTAATAACTGGAGCACTACTGGCTAAACTTCGTGAAGAAGTTCCAGGGGTTGGACCAGATCGTTTCTTAGCTCC
>CAYVZV010000059.1:0-3433 GCA_964456485.1 uncultured Rhodoluna sp.
CGAGCTTGCCGTGGACAGTGACGGAGATAACTACTTGCTCGCCGGAGGCTAGATCTCCCCCAACAATTGCGGCACCTGGCGATAACTGATTGCAGGCTGCTTGCAGACCGTCGGCGAATGCTTCAAGCCAAGAAATCTTGGTGGTTTTTGGAACAACCATCGCAACAACTAGAACTGTTGGCGTAGCTCCCATGGCTGCGATGTCGGCCAGGTTGGAGGCAACGGATTTGAAGCCCAGATCAAAGCCAGTGGACCACTCGAGTTTGAAGTCGTGGTTTTCAACCAGGGTGTCAGTTGAAACCAGAAAGGAATCGGTTGCAGAAACAACAGCTGCGTCATCGCCTGAGCCCACCAGGGCGTGCTCGCCCGGCTTTAGCCTTTTGACGGTGCGCCGAAGGCTCTCAATTTCGCCTAACTCGGCAAGGCTTAGATCATCCACAAATCAAAGGTAGCCTTATTTCAGATGAGAAAAAGACACCTTCAACTTTCTATTGTGGGCTTTGCCCTGGTTTTTCTAACCGGCTGCGCCCCCATGGTCACACTCGAGCCTGCCGAGGACGCCAATAACGCCGAGTGTGCCGAGATCATTGTTCGCCTACCCGATGAGCTCGCAGGAGAACAAAAGCGTCGAGTAAACGCTCAATCAACTGGCGCTTGGGGTGAGCCAGTATCGGTGATTCTGCGCTGCGGACTAGAGCCGGTTGAAGTGTCGGCTTTGCCTTGCGTCACAGCAGGGGAAATTGACTGGCTGGTCGATGATTCAAACGCACCGAGCTTTAGATTTATCAGCTACGCCCGAACCCCCGCTACCGAAGTCATTATCGACTCGACCAAGTTGGCTGGGGTGACAGTCCTTGAGCAACTCAGCTCAACAATTGGGGTGCTGCCTGCAACTAAACGCTGCACGGAAACTACAAATTAGTTCTCTAGCGCTAGTTCAATAAGTTCTGAAACAAGCTCTGTAAATCCGATTCCCGATTCGCTGAAGCAGCGCGGGAACATTGAAATCGAAGTAAAGCCTGGCATGGTGTTGATTTCATTCAACATAAAGCCTTCTTTGGTCAAGAAGAAATCGACTCTGGCAAGGCCTTCGCAGCCAAGCGCGCGGAAAGCCTTCTTAGCTAGCTGCTGCATCTGCTTTAGTTCCTGATCGGAAATCTCTGCTGGGCAGGTAAGTTTGGCTGCATCAGAATCCAGATACTTAGCCTGAAAGTCGTAGAACTCACGTCCTGTGACAATGATTTCGCCGGCTACCGAAACTCTCTCCGGTTCATCGCCTCTACCCTCAAGAACCGCGCACTCAATCTCCCGGCCAACAACTCCAACTTCAACAACTACCTTGTCGTCGTGAGTTAGCGCCTCAGCTACGGCATCCGCTAACTTGTCTGCGCTCTTGACTTTTGTAATTCCAACCGATGAGCCAGCTCGAGCAGGCTTTACAAAAACTGGAAGCTTGAGCTCAGCTAGTTTTTCTAGAGCTGACTCGGGATCATTGACCATTTGCTTTGCGGTAATAACTTTGAAATCAGGAGTTGGGATGCCAGCTGCCTTGAAAAGTGTCTTGCTGAACTCTTTATCCATCGCAACGCTGGAAGCCAATACGCCGTTTCCAACATAAGGAATGCCAGCAAGTTCTAGGTAGCCCTGGATTGTTCCATCCTCACCGAATTGGCCGTGAAGCACCGGAAACACTACATCGATAACGCCAAGGCTTGTTTCCTTGCCTGATTTATCAACCTCAAAGATTTCTTTCGAACCATCAAGAGCAAAGCGGATGGTTTCACCTTTCGAGGTTATGGTCTTCAAGCCTTCGGAAAGAGCAAGCTTTTTTGGATCCACTGGGTAAGGGACGAATTCACCGCTTTTTGTGATTCCAACTGGAATCACCTCATACTTTGAAGTATCGATTGCACCTATAACTCCCCCAGCGGAAGCTACCGAAATGGAATGCTCGTTTGATTTGCCACCGAACAAAACAGCTACGCGAATCTTGCTCATTATTCGCCCTGTGGCTCTTCGGTTTGATTGGTCAGGTGAGGTGCGATGTCTTTCGGACTCATTTTGCCCTCGATTACCAGCTCAACTTGTTCAACGATCGGCATCGAGATGCCCTTGGCACGAGCTAGCTCGAGGATGGTTGAAACCGAGGCCAGACCTTCAGCGGTCTGAGAAAGCCGAGCTAGCACTTCGCGCTTGGAGTATCCCTTACCGAGCATTTCTCCAGCCTTGTGGTTTCTAGATAGCGGAGACTCACTGGTTGCAATCAAGTCTCCAAGGCCTGCTAAACCAACCATGGTTTTAGGCTTTGCCCCGAAGGCGACAGCAAAGCGAGAGATTTCTGAAACACCGCGGGTCATAATCGACGCCTTTGTGTTTTGACCATAACCAACTCCGTTGACGATACCGATTGCTACCGCAATCAGGTTCTTCAAGATTCCACCGAACTCGGTTCCAATCACATCGGTGTTGGTAAAGGTAGTGAAGTAAGAATTTGTTGCAGCGGATGCTACCTGCTTTGCCGAATCCAGCGATGCCGAAGCTGCAACCGATGCCGCTGGCTGCTCGGCTGCGATTTCAGCAGCTAGGTTCGGGCCCGAAACAACAACGATTCTCGAATCGTCAATTCCAGCCTCAGCGATTACCTGACTCATTCGCAAACCTGAGTTTTTCTCAACGCCCTTCATCAAGCTGACAACCAGCGCGTCCGCAGGAATTAGCTTTCCCCACTCAGCAAGGTTTTCACGAAGAGTCTGGGAAGGAACTGAAAGATAGACCTGGCTAGCGCCAGCTAAGACTTCTGCGATGTCTGAAGAAGCAGTGACGCCGGCAGGTAGGTTCACACCCGGAAGGTAGTCACCGTTTCGGTGGGAGGCGTTGATTTCATCGGCTAGCTCTGGGCGTCTTGCCCAAAGGGCAACTTCAGCCCCACCATCGGCAAGAACTTTAGCGAAGGTAGTTCCCCAGCTTCCTGCTCCGATTACCGCTAGCTTGCTCACTCAGTCACACCCTTCTTAGCTTTCTTGATGTAGTTTCCAGTGGTGGACTGACCGGCAGCAACTGGATCCCAACGGCGATCTGGTGCCTTCTCCCCACGCAGCTGCTCAACTAGCTTGGTGATTGCACTCATGACAACTTCAGTTGCCTCAAGAACCTCGGCAGGAGTTGGGTGTGGCTTTCTAAATCGAGCAAGGTCTATTTCGTCGCCAACCAAAACAGTGACTTTCTTCCAGAACCCTGGACGGAACTTACTGGAGTATCGGGCCATGATTTTTTCGCTACCCCACTGGCCAACCGGGTAAACCGGTACTCCACTATCAAGCGCGAGCCTTACGGCACCAGTCTTACCTCTCATCGGCCAAGAATCTGGGTCACGAGTTAGGGTTCCTTCCGGAAAAACACAAACTGAATGACCTGCTTGAAGGTATGCGTGAGC
>CAYVZV010000060.1:0-1703 GCA_964456485.1 uncultured Rhodoluna sp.
AGGCAGGTCTGCCAGATGGTGTTGTGAATATCATTACTGGCTTTGGCCAAACTGGAGCAGATCTGATTGCTCACAAGGACGTCAACAAGGTTGCCTTCACTGGTTCCACAGGAGTAGGAAGACTAATTGCCAAGCAGGTTGCTGGAACAAACAAGAAGGTCACTTTGGAGCTTGGCGGCAAGGCCGCCAACATCGTCTTCGATGATGCCCCGCTTGATCAAGCAGTCGAAGGCATCATCAACGGAATCTTCTTCAATCAAGGCCACGTTTGCTGCGCTGGATCTAGATTGCTAGTGCAAGAATCCATCCAGGATGAGCTGATGAAAAAGCTCAAGCGCCGCATGGAGACCCTAAAACTTGGGGATCCACTTGATAAAAACACAGACATCGGAGCGATCAACTCCAAAGTCCAACTCGACAAGATAACCAAACTGGTCAAACTCGGTGTCAAAGAAGGTGGCGAGGCCTGGGCTCCAAACTGCGAGATTCCGAAGAAGGGCTTCTGGTATGCACCGACAGTTATCACTGGCGTTGCACCAACCAACACCGTTGCCCGCGAGGAGATCTTTGGCCCAGTGCTATCGGTACTTACCTTCAGAACTCCAGCCGAGGCGGTAGCCAAGGCCAACAACACCCCATTTGGTCTAAGCGCTGGAATATGGACCGAGAAGGGTTCCAGAATCCTAAAGGTTGCCGATCAGCTTAATGCCGGTGTTATCTGGGCTAATACTTTCAATCAGTTTGATCCAGCCAGCCCTTTTGGCGGCTTCAAAGAATCTGGCTACGGCCGCGAGGGAGGCAGGCACGGATTGCTTGCTTACTTGAAGGGAGATAACTAATGCGTCTTGATGTGAAGAAAACTTACAAGCTTTTCATCGGTGGCAAATTCCCGAGAAGCGAATCCGGTCACACCTACGAACTGACAAATCCTAAGGGCGAGTTCGTTGCCAACGTGGTTCTGGCATCTAGAAAAGATGCCAGAGACGCAGTTGTTGCGGCAAGAGCTGCTCAGCCAGGCTGGGAAGGCGCAACCGCTTATAACCGTGGTCAAGTTCTGTACCGCATCGCCGAAATGCTGGAAGGAAGACGCGAGCAGTTCGTAGCCGAAATTCGTGAGCTAACCGGAGCAACTGAAAAAGCTGCAAATAGCGAAGTTGATTCCGCGATTGATTCTTGGGTTTGGCACGCTGGCTGGTCTGACAAAGTCGATTCTGTTGCAGGTTCAATGAACCCGGTGGCAGGGCCTTTCTTCAACATCTCAACAAATCAGCCAACTGGTGTTGTTGCTGGCTTCGCGCCACAAAAAAGCAGCCTGGTTGGACTGGTGAACACCATCGCTCCGATTATCGTCACTGGAAATACAGTTGTCGTAGTTGCCAGCGAATCACTTCCGCTTTCAGCAATCACACTCACCGAGGTGCTAGCAACTAGTGATCTGCCAGGTGGAGTAGTAAACGTGCTAACCGGTAAAGAAAAGGACTTGTCTCCATGGCTTGCCTCACATCAAGACGTTAACGCTGTGGATCTAGAAGGAACCTCCGACCCGGTTGATCTAGAAATTCGCGCCGCTGAGACCCTAAAACGCGTGGTTCGGCCAGGGGCTTTTTCAAGGTCAGGATCCAAGGGTTCACTTCAGCAAATCCTTGCCTTTATGGAGATAAAGACCGTCTGGCACCCCAAAGGGCACTAGCAACGCGAATTGC
>CAYVZV010000060.1:1803-3413 GCA_964456485.1 uncultured Rhodoluna sp.
TCGTTCACGCTGATGGATGCGCCATCGGCATCGAACAGATCATCAAACACAGGTGCTAGGGCTGGATTCTCTGACACCTGCGCGATGAGCAAGGCGGCAAGGTTATCGCTGACCACCATGTCATCAACGGCGGCGACTCGTGCCAGCTCCGCTTTGCGGCTGTCTAGAATCTCAGCTACCAACCTGGTTGGCTCAACACCGTTCCCCTTGGCTTCAAATAGCTGGTTCATCTGCAGCATGGTGAGCATGGTCTGTGAGTCGGCTTCAGCTTCGCTGATTGCCTCGCGGTAGCCAAGGATTACAACTTCGTTGTACTTCTTTGCCGAGGCTGCCTTGATCAAATCATCAATGTCGCCCGAAACAGACGCGAAGGTGACCTTGATGTTCTTTCCGAACTTGAGGGCCTTGAGCTCTGCTGGGTCAACGTGGCGGGACTCTGCAACGATGTGAACAGTTGAACCAACTGGCAAGAACTGTGCCAGCTCGTTGACAACGGCTCGTCCCATCGAAGACCAACCGATGAACAGCAAGTGCTCAGGCTTTGGTTTGCTGCTAGCTTTCTTGGTGATTTTCTTTGAAGCAAGGTCACTTCGAGTTCCGGAGTAGATGATCTTGTCATCGTCCAGGGCAATGGCGATCACCTTGGTTCCAGCCTGAATCTTTGTTGAAGCCGCTGGGTTTAGGGATGCAACGCCATTTGAATCTACGAGACCAATCACCGATGCCTCATTGAAGCTCATGAGGGCTTCGCCATAGGTCTTTCCAACTAGCTCGGGGATAGCCGAGATGTAAATCTCGTCCCCTGCAAAATCCAGCAGGTCCAGCGTGACTGCAGCTAGACCAGGCTGCCTAGAAGCCTGAGCTGTGACTCGAGCGATAACATTCTGTGATCGAACAGCAATTACCTGTCCGTTCGTGGCAGACGTGATTGCCTCGGCGGTGTGATCATCATCTAGCTCAGCAATGATTCTGGTTGAGGCGGTGGCATTTACTGCCTTTACGGCCAGCACAGTCGAAACAATAGTTGAGTCTCCAGTTTCATCTGCGTCCAGGATGATGATGGATTTTGCAGTGGAGACGTTTGCGCGCTTCAGGTCTTCTGGGTTTGTGGTGTCACCAGTACGGGTGATTACCTTCAGTTTGCCTAAGTTTGGAACGCGTGAGCGAATCTCAGCGTCCATTACAGCCCTTGCTGTTGGAGCAAAGATTACAACTCGAGGCTTGCGCACGTTCTCGTTAGCAATAGCTAGCTCGGAGAGAATCGGGAAGACTCTGTTAGACCAGCCAAGGATGAGAGTGTGACCGGATTCGATGACAGCGCTTTTGCCCTCCTGCAGCTTGGCAACGGCGCGAATAATTTGTGCTGAAATAAAACCAATAACGGCACCTGAGATCGCGATGCCGATTGCCCAATAGAGGGTGTTAATTAACTGCGTGCCCCAGGCAGCAGTTGAACCGATGCCTAAGATTTTGGTGAAGGCATCCCAGAAACTAAAGAAGTAGGTCGCCGGGTCAAGTGGCTCGTTTAGGGCAACCACAGCGGCAATCCCGCGCTGAATTCCCGACATGATGATGGCTAAGAAGATGATGGCAATAAAGACGTAACCTAC
>CAYVZV010000061.1:0-3395 GCA_964456485.1 uncultured Rhodoluna sp.
TTGCCAAGGAGCAGATGGATCTCTACAAGAGAACTGGATCCAACCCGCTTTCCTCTTGTCTTCCGATTTTGGTCCAAATCCCAATCTTTATGGGTCTTTTCTTCACCCTGAACGATGCCCAGGCTAAGAAGTCCGGTGTTGGACCCATGAACTCCGAGCTTGCCGTGCAGTTTTCGGACGCCACCTTCCTGGGGGCCAAGCTCTCCGAGACTTTCTTGACCGCAACCACCATCCAGGTCCAGATTCTGGCCGGTGTAATGGTGGTTTTGATGTCTGCATCCCAGTTCATCACCCAGAAGCAGATCATCGCCAAGAACCAGAACCCAGCTGTCCAGAACAGCCAGTACATGCAGACCCAGAAGATCTTGCTGTACATATTCCCCCTAATCTTTGTGATTTCCGGTGTTGCCTTCCCGATCGCCGTGATCACTTACTGGCTAACCTCGAACTTCTGGACCATGGGCCAGCAGTTCATTGTTATCCGCAACATGCCAACTGACGGATCCCCTGCTTATCAGGCCCGAATTGAACGCCTGGCAAAGAAGGGCAAGCTTCCAAAGGAGCTTCAGGAGAAGCTAGACGCCGAAGCAGCAGCCAAGGCAGCAGCCGATGCCGAAGAAAAGACTCAGCGCGAGCAGCCAAAGGGCAAAAACCGCGCCAAAAAAGACGACAAGAAAAAGAAGAAGTAGGTAGCCAAAGTGGCCGAATTAGATGAAAGCAAAGACCGCACCGTCAAGCAGCTAGAAGAAGAGGGCGATGTCGCCGCTGACTACCTAGAGGAATTACTTGACATAACTGATTTGGACGGCGATATTGACATCGACGTCCGCGAGGGACGCGCCTACTTGGCCGTAACCGCAGGAGCCGACTCCAACCTAGACCTGATTTCTCACCCAGACACCGTCGAAGCCCTTCAGGAGCTGACCCGCCTGGCCGTGCAGGTGAAGACCTCAAGCTACTCAAGACTGATTTTGGATGTTGGCGGCTCCCGCCAGGCCAAGATCGACCAGCTGACCAAGGCCGTTTCAAAGTTCATCGACAAGGTCAAGGACACCGGAGAGCCTCAACACCTAAAGCCAATGAGCTCCTACGAGCGCAAACTAGCCCACGACTTGATTGCCGAGGCCGGGCTGCACTCAGAGTCTGAAGGCGAAGGCCGCGACCGCCACATTGTCATCTCAAAACCTGAATAGTTTCACGTGAAACAATTCGAGGCTGAGCCAGACACAGCCGAGGCGATCTTTGGCTCCCAGATCAAGCTCGCCAGAGCCTACGCCCACAAGCTCGCCCAAGACAGCGATGAGCTGGGGCTACTGGGCCCAAGGGAATTGGACAAGATTTGGTCCAGACACATCCTGAATTCGGCTGTAGTGGCCGAACTTGTGAAGCCAGGGGAACTGGTGGCCGACGTGGGCTCCGGAGCGGGGCTTCCAGGCATACCGATGGCAATTGCTGCTCCAGAGACCGATTTTGTCCTAATTGAGCCGATGGACCGAAGGGCCAGCTGGCTCCAGGAGGTCGTCGACGAGCTGGGTCTAGAAAACGTCGAAGTGGTTCGTGCCAGGGCTGAAGAGGTTGAAGCTGGACAGTTTGAAGTGGTCACGGCCAGGGCCGTGGCAGCTTTGGATAAACTGCTCAGACTTTGCGTTCCGCTTTTGAAACCCGGGGGCAGAGTAATTGCCCTAAAGGGATCCAAGGCTCCGGAGGAGATTTTGGACGCCAAGAAGCTTCAAAAAAAGCTCAAGATTGAAAGTTTCGAGATCGTGGTTTGTGGGGAAAAGTTTTTGGCTGAACCCACATCGGTGGTTGAAACTAGACTAGATTCTTCACAGGAGAAATAGATGTCAGAGCAGCCAGCAGAATCAACCTCGGTTACCAAACCGAGTGTTGTTGCAGGCTTGGGCTATCCAAACGGCCGAGAGACAAGTTCTCCACAACCTACCGGTTGGCTTGTGGATAACTCCGAAATAAAGGAGGTTTCACGTGAAACATCCTGATGATTTAGCTGGAGATCTAGCCGATTTCACAGATACCCCACTTGCTCGTGAGCTTGTGGAAAACTCTCGTCGATTGGTCAATGTTGGCGCACAAACCGTAGCAAAACCTTCGGTTACCCGAATAATTACAATTTCCAACCAAAAAGGCGGCGTGGGTAAGACCACAACCACAGTCAACTTGGCCTCAGCCCTGGCCTCCAAGGGACTACAAGTTCTTGTAATTGACCTGGATCCTCAAGGAAATGCATCAACTGCTTTGGGTATTGATCACCACGCGGACATCAAGAGCATCTACGAGGTTCTAATCGATGATGTCCCAATCGAGAAAGTAGTTCAGGTCTCTCCTGAACGCCCAGGACTTACTTGTGTTCCTGCAACCATTCACTTAGCAGGTGCCGAGATCGAACTTGTATCCCTGGTTGCTCGTGAGCAAAGACTTCGCACTGCAATCGAAACTTATTTGCAGACCACAATGACTCCGCCGGATTACGTGCTTATTGACTGCCCGCCGAGTCTTGGACTTCTAACGGTAAACGCTTTCGTAGCGGCTAAAGAAGTTTTGATTCCGATTCAGTGCGAGTACTACGCGCTCGAAGGTCTGTCACAACTAACTCGTTCTATCGAAATGATTCGGAAGCACCTAAACCCAGAACTTGAGCTCTCAACAATTTTGTTGACGATGTATGACTCGAGAACAAAGCTTGCTTCTCAAGTCGCGGAAGAAGTTAAGTCGCACTTCCCCACCCAAGTTTTGCAAACCATCATTCCAAGATCGGTTCGAGTCTCTGAGGCACCAAGCTACGGCAAGACCGTTATCTCTTACGATCAATCATCACCAGGTGCAATCGCATACTTAGAAGCAGCAATTGAACTAGCAAGCAGAGGAGCAAAACGTGGCTGAGAAAAAAGGCGGACTCGGTCGAGGCATCGGCTCACTAATTCCAACCTCTGATAAATCATCTGAACGACCAGTTGATGTTTTCTTTCCTGCCGGTGGAACCAAGGGGTCTTCTCTTGCAACAGTTCCAGGTGCACGTTTTGGTCACCTAGATATTTCTTCGATCACACCAAACGCAAAACAACCAAGAAGTGTTTTCGAACCAGAAGCGTTTGCAGAATTAGTTCACTCAATTCGTGAGCTTGGAGTTTTGCAGCCGATTGTTGTTCGCGAAAAATCTGAAGGTGCGTATGAACTAATCATGGGTGAGCGAAGACTTCGCGCTTCCAAAGAAGCAGGACTAACAAAGATTCCTGCGGTTATACGTGAAACAGAAGATCAAAACATGTTGCGCGATGCGCTGCTAGAAAACTTGCACCGCAGTGATTTGAATCCACTCGAAGAGGCAAGTGCCTATGCGCAGCTGCTAGAAGATTTTGGAATTACCCAAGAACAACTTG
>CAYVZV010000062.1:0-3182 GCA_964456485.1 uncultured Rhodoluna sp.
TGGCTAAACTTGGGTGAGTGTCGACCTTATCCGAGCTAATTGCCAAACACGGCGAGCCAAACAAAGCCAACATCGAGTGGTTGACTCTGTTGCTTTCGGAGTGGCAATTAGCAGCCGACCTTCTATTTGCCGATCTAGTTCTGTGGGTTCCTTCAAAACAAGGCGAGTTCATCGCCGTAGGTCACGCAAGACCATCAAGTGCAGCCACCATCTTCTTTCGCGACATCACCGGAGAAAACATAAAGAAGGAGTGGCTGCCGCTTGCTAAGCAAGCTTTTGAATCTGGTGAGATTGCAGTTCTAAAGACCTCTGATTCAACTGCAGGACTTCCAACCAAGCTCAGTGCTATTCCAGTTCGTCGAGGCTCGACTTCTACCGAACAGGGTTCTCCAATTGCACTTATTACTCGACACACAAACATCGCCGACAGTAGAACTCCAAACAAGCTCCACATCAACTATGTGAATTGTGGGAATGAGCTACTCGGGATGATTTCGGAAGGCAGCTTTCCAGACTTCTCAACCCCAACCGGTCCAAGGCGAGGTGCTCCTAGAGCTAATGATGGATTGCTAAGACTCGATGTTGACGGGATTGTGACTTTCGCGAGCCCGAATGGATTATCAGCTTTCAATCGACTTGGAATCGCAGGAGAACTCGAAGGAAAATCCCTCGCTGAAGCTGCCACCAAAATAGTCAAAAAACAGTCAACCGTTGATGAATCTTTGCCTCTGGTGCTAACCGGCAAGGCTCCATGGAGAGCAGATCTTGAGTCCACTAATTTGACTCTTTCTATTCGAGCAATTCCATTGCTCAAAAAGGGAGCTCGAACTGGAGCGATTGTTTTGTGTCGTGAAATCACCGAGCTTCGACGCCAGGAGCAGGAGCTACTTACCAAAGACGCGATTATTCGTGAGATTCACCACCGAGTGAAGAACAACCTGCAAACTGTGGCATCGGTGATGCGGATTCAAACCAGAAGATCAGACAATCCAGAAGTAAAGGATGCACTCGAACAAGCTATTCGTAGAGTCTCAGCAATCGCACTGGTTCACAACACCCTTGCCGAAGGATTCAGTGAAGAGGTGAACTTTGACGAGGTTTTTGCAGACAGTATGCGCCTGGTTGGTGAGTTGGCATCCGAGAACTCTAAGACCCTGAAGCTTCGCATTGATGGCAAGTTTGGAAAAATGAACAGCGATTTGGCAACACCTTTGGCAGTTGCCCTAACTGAGCTAGTCACCAATGCGGCAACCCACGGGCTTGGTTCTCACGGGGGACTTATCGCTATCAACACCAAACGAACCGCCAAGGCGCTCTCGATTGAGGTTGAGGACAACGGTGTTGGACTAAAGAAAGACTCGATTGGAACAGGCCTTGGAACTCAGATCATAAAGACACTGATCGAGGGGGAGCTGCGCGGAAAGATCAGCTGGTTCTCGCCAAAAGAAGGTGGCACGAAGGTGGCCATCAACATACCTCTATAAAGAGGCAACAAAGGAATTAGCTGGCTCTACGAGCTCTGGCGTACTTACGCTTTAGGGACTTGCGCTCGTCTTCGCTAAGGCCACCCCAGACACCGGTGTCCTGGTTTTCTTTGATGGCATATTCAAGGCACTGGCTGGTCACGTTGCACTCGCGGCAAACTGCTTTTGCTTGCTCGATCTGGTCAACCGCAGGACCGGTGTTTCCAACCGGAAAAAATAGTTCTGGGTCTTCGTTTAGGCAACGAGCCTGGTTTAGCCACTGCATATCCATATGCTTTTATCCTTATTCTTGGCTCTAGGAACCAATACGACGGGCACTGAAAAATTCTTCAAACTTGATGGTTTGGTGCGAATCTTGTGATTTACGCTTGAAGCACGACACATGTTCTACTCATATAATTCCATAGCCACCGCCTTTTGTAAATACCCAACTTTGTAAGGACTCATGAAAGCCTTTAGCCAAGCCCCTTCTTTAGTGAAACTTGTAGTTTCACTGTTGTTTATTGAGGCCCTGATTATTGCGTTGGTTTTTTTCGCACTTTTACTTGAATTATTGTCAGGAAACGTGCTAAACATTTACGCCGAAATTTTCCTTATTGTTTTGGCGGCCGGATCCATCGCCTGGGTGTTGCATTTTGCACGTGGAATTCTGCAGGGAAAACGTTGGGCTAGAAGTGCGGCTTTTTTCTGGCAACTACTTCAAGGAGTGGTTGGTTCCGGAGCACTCGCTGAACAAAGCAGTAATCGATCAATTGGTATTTTTCTCGTCGTGCTTTCGGCGGTAGTTGTGATTTTGCTGTTCAACAAGAAATTTGTTGCTGATACCAATCGCGAAAACGACGGTTCGTTTAGCTAAATTCCCAGCTGCTTCCGCAGGCTATCGACGTGACCGGTTGCCTTGACGTTGTATAGAGCAAGCTCAAGCTTTCCTTTTTCATCAACTACGAAAGTTGATCGAAGTACGCCTTCGTAGGTTCGGCCATACATGCTCTTGGTGCCGTAGGCTCCATACTTTTTGTGAACTGCTAGGTCTTCGTCGGCCAAAAGTGCGAACTTGAGTTTGTGGGCAACTTGGAACTTGGCCATCTTGGCTTGAGAGTCGGGAGAGACGCCGAGAACTTCGTAGCCGGCCTTGTTTAGGGCCTTCAGGTTGGAATTGAAATCCTCAGCTTCTTTTGTGCATCCAGGAGTCAGAGCGGCTGGGAAGAAATAAACAATAACCTTCTGTCCCTTGAAGCTAGAGAGCTTTACTTTGCTGCCATCGAAGTTCACGAGGGTGAAATCGGGAGCCTTGTCACCGGCTTCTAGTTTCTTTAGCTCTGGCATTTACTCTCCATCGAAGTACTTAGGTTGTTACCGCTTTATAACAAGTCTAAACCAGCATTTTGAGCCGTTTCAGCGGCTGCAAATGCGCCTCTATGCTTGAAACTATGCTCAAGCGCCTGGTGGAAATCTCTCGTCCTGTTCTATGGATCAACACCATCGGAACCACCGTAATGGCCATGTGGCTTGGGGGAGACCTGTGGCGATGGGACATCATCCCGTTCCTTATTTGGGTCACTTTCCCATTCAATTTGCTTATCTACGGCATCAACGACATCTTCGATCAGGAAACTGACAACATCAACGCCCGTAAGGGTGGGATGGAAGGTGCCAAGATTTCTGTTTCCGAGGTCAAGCCAATCTTTATCGGGGTAG
>CAYVZV010000063.1:0-3078 GCA_964456485.1 uncultured Rhodoluna sp.
TTGAAAAGCTTCAGGGCCTTGGCAATCGCAGGCAAAGACGCTGGATTTAGAGGCCTGGACATACCCTCAAGTTTACTTGCTTGGAAGCACCACTACTTTGATGGCTTCTCCTGAAAGCACGGCCTCGATACCCTGCTGGACATCGTCCAGACCGACTCGAGTGGTAATCAAATCAGCCACCTTGACCTTGCCCGAGGCAATCAGAGCAAGAGCCTGTCGGTTATGGGAGGGCGATGATCCGTTAGCTCCCATAAGCATCAGCTCTTTGTAATGCACAAGGTTCGAATCAGCCGAAATCATCGGCTTATCTTTTGGCAATCCACCAAAGAAACTAATTCTTCCTCCAGGACGAGCCATCTCGATGGCTTGCTCCTGAGCTTGACCAGATGGGGCAGCGGTGATGATTACCGATGGTCCCTTTCCATCGGTTTCTGCCTTGATTATCTCCGCAAGATTTTCTGTCGACATGTCGATTGCGCGATCTGGCTTTACTACATCTGCCGAGAGCTTCAATCTTCCGCCGTTAATATCTGCCAGGAAAACTTTCTTTGCCCCAAGCGCGCGGGCAAGGCGAACGTGAAGGCACCCGATAGGACCAGCTCCCATTACTAATACTTCATCGCCTTCTCCAACTCGAACAAGTTCTTGAGCATTTAGTGCACAGGCTAAAGGCTCAACTACCGATGCCTCTTCATACGAGACGCCTTCTGGAATTAGGTTCAATCCATCAACACGGACTACTTCATGAGGCACAACCATGTACTCGGCAAATCCACCTGGGAACTGATAACCCATCGAAAGTTGGTTTGGACAGATCGTCATCTTGCCGGCAAGGCATGCCCAGCAGGTTCCACATGGAATTGCCGCAATAACCTGTACGCGGTCTCCAACCTTGACGGAACTCACATCCGCTCCAACAAAAACAACCTCACCCGCGATTTCGTGTCCGATGATCTGCGGCGGAGTTAGGCGCGGGTGACCATGGTTGTAAATCTTCGCGTCTGTGCCGCAGGTTGCGCAAGCATGGATACGAAGCTTTACCTCGTTGGCACCAGCTTCTGGTTCTGGGACCTGTTCAACTTTTAGATCCTGTGCCCCGCGGTAGATTGCTGCCTTCACGTGTCTTGTTGCCTTTCTAAAGATTGATAAGTGCAAGTAATTCTGTGGTTGAAGAAGTTTCCATGAGGGTCTTGTACGAGCTAGGCTCCAGAAGCTTTTCAGCTAGATTCCCCAATAACTCTCCGTGTTCGTCCCCCATGGCGGCAATGCCAATACAAAGCTTAACTGCCTCGCCTTCCCAATCCACTGGCTCCGAAAATCGAACGAATACCAGTTGTGCAAAATTCACATGCTGCCTTGATGCGTCAGTGCCGTGAGGAAGAGCTACTCCCTCACCCATGAAAGAGGAAATGATGTTCTCCCGCTCCCACATTGCATCGACGTATTGCTTCTCCACTGCCCCGAGGGTGTGAAGTAAATCTCCGCACAGACGTACGGCCTCCTCTCGCGAGGAGGCCGTAGCGCCTAAGCGAATTCCGGCCAACTGTAAAAAGTTAGTCATCCGAAATGTTGTCGCCATTCAAAATGGAGTCGACAACTCCCTGGATCCTTGGATCTCCCAGAAACATGTCAAACACCACAACTGGGGTGTTTGGCATGGCCTGCTTGGCACGCTGACCGAGACCGCGGTGACATAGCACTACGTCTGGGTTAGCATCTTCCAATTGGTTCACCGGTGAATGTGTCACTTCGACGCCATGAGCTTTTAGCTGCTTTGCCAGTTGCTTGGCAATCATCACGCTCGAGCCCATGCCAGCTTCACAAGCCACCACTAACTTTTTTACTTTTGCTCCGGAAATTGAAGACATGGCTTTTTCTAGCCCTTCTTCATCTTCTTTGATGCAGCTTTTGCTCCGGCTAGGTCAGCGTAGTCATCCTGAGCGCCGGTCTTTAGTAGTACCCATCCGACTGCGAATGATGCGCTAGCTGAAAGAACAATACCTAGCAATACTCCAACGTGGTTTCCCGGAGGGGTAACTGCAAGCCATGCGAAGATCGAACCTGGTGATGGTGTTGCTACCAGTCCTGCTCCGGTGACCATGAAGGTTGCAACACCGGTGGCTCCACCAGCAATTGCAGCCAAGATCATCTTTGGCTTTAGTAGTACGTAAGGGAAGTAGATCTCGTGAATTCCACCAAGGAAGTGGATCACGATTGCTCCCGGTACGGAACCGCGTAGCACCTTTGGACCTGCTAGCCAGAAGGCAAGCAAGATACCAAGACCAGGACCAGGGTTGGTCTCGATCATGAACGCGATTGACTTGCCAGTTTCTGCAGCTTCTGCAACACCCAACGGAGCCAAAACTCCGAAGTTGATGGCGTTGTTTAGAAACAGTACCTTGGCAGGCTCAACGAGGATTGAAACCAGTGGCAATAGCGAGCTATCTACCAGGAATTTCACTCCGGCACCAAGGGTGTCCGAAATTACGGTCACGGCTGGGCCGATTCCGTAGTAGCCACCAATAGCCAATAGCATTCCGGAGATTCCAAGGCTGAAGTTTCCAATCAGCATCTCGAAACCAGCAGGGGTTACTGGGTCTAGGACATCGTCGATCTTCTTTAGAACCCATGCAGCCAATGGGCCCATAATCATGGCGCCAAGGAACATAGGAATGGTGGAACCAACGATTACACCTACGGTTGCAACAGCACCGATAACGGCACCGCGCTGACCGTGAACCATACGACCACCGGTGTAGGCAATCAGAATTGGAAGAAGGTTGATAATCATTGGGCCAACCATGGCGGAGAGCTGCTCGTTAGGCAACCATCCGGTTGGGATAAACAGGGCTGTTAGCAAACCCCAGGCGATGAAGGCTCCGATGTTTGGAATCACCATACCTGCAAGGTTTCCACCCAGCTTCTGGACTGCTGCACGCCACCCGGTGTGGGTGCCAGCTCCGCTTGGAATGAAACTACTCATTTAGTCGACTACCTCTCTGTAGCTATTTAGGTTGAGTTGCACTCATTACAAAGATGTTGGCCGGGTAGAAAAGATAAAAAATCTCCCGGCCTTCA
>CAYVZV010000064.1:0-2964 GCA_964456485.1 uncultured Rhodoluna sp.
GCGCTTCCCTGACACGGAAGAGGTCACTGGTTCGAACCCAGTATCGCCCACTAAACCTTCATGGAACGGTTGAACCGAGTTTTTACTTGGTTAACTACTTTTCAATCTCTACAGCGGTATTTTTGCGACTATGAAGTTGAAAACTCAGCGCCGAGTCAGACTCGGCCTTTCTGTTATTGCAGCGTTAGCAATCGGGGCATCGACATTTAGTGCTCCCGCTTTCTCGTCGGGTGACTACTCGGCTCCGAAAGCCCCTTTCCGCGTTTCGGTATTTCCTCAAGACGGAGCATTTAAAGTCTTCTGGAGCCGAGTTGCTGGATCACCAGCCATCTCTCACTACATCGTTTCTGGTGGAGTCAACAGCTGTCCAGTCATTGTCGATGGCAATGCCACCAGTGCTGTTATGCCGACTCTAAGTACCGATGGCATCAAAGTTTCGGTCCAGGCTGTAAACGAATACGGAATCTCAACCGCTCGATCGACCACTGACGTTGTAATGCCAATGTCTGCGACAAAGTTGCCGCTAAAGAGTGTCCAGCTTCTGCAGCTAAGTGACTTCCACGGTCAGGTTGAAGCGAACAACAGCTTCGGCGCATCGCTGCTTTCACTAAACCTTGAGGCCGAGCGGGCAAACAACTCAGCCACATTTACCTTCTCCTCTGGAGACAACATTGGTGCAGCCCCTCCAATCTCATCGCAGTTCGCGGAGCTACCGACCATCAAGGCTCTGAACCTGATGAAGTTTGATGTCTCAAATTTTGGTAACCACGAGCACGACAGGCCGCTTTCACACCTTCGCCAAATGATTCGTTACTCAGATTTCCAATGGGTTACCAGTAACTACAACACGCTGCGCGGTTTGGATGCAGGAAATGGCAAGCGTGCAAAGAGCTACGTCATTCTTGATCGCGGCGGAGTCAAGGTTGGTGTTGTTGGTATAAACACCAAGGACACACCCGACCAGATTATGCCTGGCAATCTTGACTTCACTTTCAGAGGGCAGAGCTATTCGATTGAAATCTCCGACGATGTCTCTCGTATCAACTCTGTAGCTTCAGCGGCAAGAGCTGCTGGCGCTGACATGGTCGTAGCTTTGATTCACGAAGGTTGGAATTCAAACACCGGAGGAGAGGCGGTCGGTCCACTGATTGACTACGCCAAGAGCCTCGATGTAGATGTTGTATACGGTGCACACTCACACCAGACCTACTCATCGGTTCACAATGGCAAACTCACCGCAATGGTGAGAAACGCCGGTGTCGAATACAACAAGACTCAGGTCTGTGTGAACACTGAGACCAATGAAGTTCTTGGATCCTCAAACGAGGTTGTCACTAGAACCACCGCACCTGTAAAGACGGGAACCGACGCAACCATCACTGCGATGATCGCTGGCTACAAGGCCTCGCTAAACGCCAAGATGGATGTCAAGGTTGGAAGAGTTGCAACCATCACTCCAATTGGTGGTACACCACCAGTTCAGCGTTCCGGTGAGCACGCATTTGGTAACTGGTCAGCTGACATTGTCAGAGCAAAATACAAGACTGACTTTGCGCTGATGAATGGTGGTGGAATTAGATCCACGTTCCCCGCTTCAACCTATGCACCGGCTGACAAGACTCTTGTTAGAAGCGGAGCAACTGGCCCATACGACATCGTGCTCGGTGACATCTACACAATTCACCCATTCGGCAACGTATTCAGCGTTATTGAAGTGACTGGCACCCAGATTTGGGCAGCGCTTGAAAACGGTGTATCTCGTTACCCATCGGATGGAAGATGGCCGCATGTCTCGGGTATGAAGTTCACGGTGAACGTGACCAAACCAGCTGGGTCAAGAATCGTAAGCATTACCGATTTGGCCGGCAAGGATATTCCGAAGGATGGCACGAAGTACACCCTCGCTCTTACCGACTTTGTCGCTAAGGGTGGAGATGGCTACAACATGTTTGACGTGTCGAAGCTTCAGGTTCGAGACCTTGATGCCGAAGTGATTGCAGAAGCGCTCCGCGCCGATGCAGCCGCAGGTAAGGTTACCGAGATGAAGCTAGATGGACGCATGACGGTCATCAAGTAGCACAGCAAATAAGAAGAGGGAGGGGAAACCCTCCCTCTTTTTTATGCCTTAAGTTTCAGGACCTTTGCCGTTGATGACAGATGCTGCTTGGCTTTGACCGGATCGGTGTTCAGATTTCCACTCATGCCAGGAATCTTGAGTCTTAGTTTTTCAGCGGCTGACTCACCAAAGAGTCTTTGGCAGACCTCAAGCATGATGTGCGCGGAGACCGAGGCACCCGGGCTTGCTCCGAGTAGTCCTGCGATAGAGCCGTCTTTTGAGGCTATTACCTCTGTTCCAAACTGCAAGGAACCAGATTTACCGATCGGTTTTATGATTTGTGCCCGCTGTCCAGCTTCGTAGTAAGTCCAGTCTTCAGCCTTTGCGGTAGGAACAAACTCGCGTAGCTGAGCAATCTTTGCAGTTCTGGACTTGGTTACTTCTCGAATTAAGTATTTGAGAAGGTCAAAGTTCTTTACCGCTACCGACAGGTAGGGGAGAAGGTTGTGTGCTCTCACAGAAAGTGGAAGATCTAGCACGGAACCTTTCTTCAGGAATTTCGGATTGATTCCTGCAAAGGGACCGAATAACAAACTCTCTTTACCATCCACCACTCTTTTATCTAGGTGAGGAACAGACATAGGCGGTGCTCCTACCGGAGCTTGTGAGTAAACCTTCGCATCGTGCTTGGCCACTAGGTCCGGATTATCTGTTCTAAGGAAATGGCCACTCACTGGAAATGTCCCGTAGCCCTTGATTTCTTCAAGCCCTGCGCCCTGCAGCATTTTCAGCGCCCAACCACCAGCGCCCACGAAGACTTTGTCTGCGGAGATGAATCTCTGTGCTGAGCTACCGAGCCACAACTGCCAACTACCCCTAGAGGATTGGTAGAGACGCTTCACCTCAGT
>CAYVZV010000065.1:0-2954 GCA_964456485.1 uncultured Rhodoluna sp.
ATGTCTGACATGTCAGAAACAGCGGTTAGGGCACGGATAGATGCCTCAACTGTCTTTGCGAAGTCAGGTCCATCCATGGCCATGGCGATGTTCATCGAACCTAGGTTGCAGGAGATGTCCTTACCGATGTTGTCGTAGGAAAGGTCTGCGTTGTAGGTGGTTGGGGTGTTGACCTGAAGGATCTCAGAGCAAAGGTTAGACATGTTGATGCGGCCCTGGATTGGGTTGGCGCGGTTCACGGTGTCTTCGTACATTACGTATGGGTAGCCAGATTCGAACTGAAGCTCAGCGATGCGCTCGAATAGCTCACGTGCCTTGATCTTGGACTTGCGGATACGTGGGTCATCAACCATCTCGTTGTACTTCTCAGTCACCGAAATGTCTCCGAACGGAATGCCGTAAACCTTCTCGACATCGTAAGGAGAGAACAGGTACATGTCCTCGTTGTTCTTGGCTAGCTCCATGGTGACGTCAGGAACAACAACACCAATAGAAAGTGTCTTGATACGAGTCTTCTCGTCAGCGTTCTCACGCTTGGTGTCCAGGAAGCGAAGGATGTCTGGGTGGTGGGCGTTTAGGTAAACCGCACCTGCACCCTGACGAGCACCTAGCTGGTTGGCGTAGGAGAAGCTGTCTTCCAGAAGCTTCATCACTGGAATGATTCCAGAGGACTGGCCTTCGATCTTCTTGATCGGAGCACCGTACTCACGGATGTTAGAAAGTGAAAGTGCAACACCGCCACCGCGCTTTGATAGCTGCAGAGCTGAGTTGATTCCGCGAGAGATTGACTCCATGTTGTCTTCGATGCGAAGTAGGAAACAGGATACGAACTCACCGCGCTGCTTCTTTCCACAGTTCAAGAAAGTTGGGGTCGCAGGCTGGAAGCGTCCCGAGATCATTTCTTCAACTAGGTCGGTAGCAACTGTTTCGTTGCCGGCAGCCAAGGTAAGTGCAACCATTACTACGCGGTCTTCGAAGCGCTCTAGGTAGCGAGTGCCATCGAAGGTCTTTAGTGCGTAGCCGGTGTAGAACTTGAAGGCACCCATGAAAGCTTCGAAGCGGAACTTCTTTGAGTAGGCAAGCTCTTCTAGAGCCTTGATGAACTCGAAGGAGTACTGGTCGAGAATTTCCTTCTCGTAGTACTCGTTCTCAACTAGGTAGTCCAGGCGCTCTTTGAGGCTGTGGAAGAACACGGTGTTCTGGTTCACGTGCTCTAGGAAGTACTTGCGTACTGCAAGCTTGTCCTTTTCCAACTGTAGTTTTTGGTCGTCACCCCACAGGTTGATCATGGCGTTGAGGTCCTGATAACTCAGGGCAGACTCAACTCCAGCTTTTCCTACTAGGTTGCCTTGATCGTCAGCGATCTCTACGAGTTGGTTTGCCACAGCTGGGCCAGCCTTTCTTTAACTTCGATTACGTCTTCAGGAGTTCCAGTGATTTCAAATTTGTAAATCAGTGGAACACCTAGTTTGGTGGCGACAATGTCGCCGGCTTTGCAGAAGTGACTACCGAAATTGGTATTGCCTCCGCCGATTACCGCTTTGATGTGCTTGCGGTTCTCAGGATTGTTCAGAAATTTTATGACCTGCTTAGGAACAGTAGATCCGTCGTTTCCGCCCCCATAAGTAGGTACAACTAAAACGTTGTCCCTCTCATAAACAAACTCTGCTGCTTCCTCGGACTTTAGGGGAATCCGAATTGCGTTAGTGCCTAGTTTGTCTACAAATCTTTTTGTGTTCTCTGAGACGCTCGAGAAGTAAACCAAGTCGAACATCTCAAAAACTCCAGCCCTTTTATCTAGGCGCTTAGAGCTTGGATTTTTTCCATGCGGAAACCACTCCAGTGGTCATCGCCAGATACAACTACAGGAGCTGCGGTATAGCCCAGGGTCTTCACCATTTCTAGAGCAACCGGATCTTGGCTCATGTCTACTTCTTCATAGTCGACATCAATGCTCTTGAGCATGCGCTTAGTGCTGTCGCACTGGACACAAGCTGGGAGCGTGTAAACGGTTACTGCCATGGTGGTTCCTTCTGCTTACGGGGTCGAGAAACCCCTATTTTGAGCTAAATTTGTGAAAATCTCTCGAAGTTCGGATTCCCTACATTAGCACTAAACCACTACATCTAGTACCGACACGGGAAAATCTTCACTTATTTAGTTGTTTTTTAGTTGTAATCCGAAGACTAAACCTTAACTTGAGGCTTCTATCAGCTCATTCTCAGGCGTGTCGCCGAAATTGCCCCAAAGGGGCATATTTCTTCTGAAACTTGGGCTTCGGGTGGGCTCTTATTCTGGATGCAACCTCGGACATTGCAGGCAGGAGCAATGGCCCCGCCAGGGCTAGGGCCATCCGCTCTAGAGCAGCTCCCTTCTCGGGATTAGGGTTGAGAAATGGCCATTCAAAGAAGATCCCTGCTTGCTGGGGCCCTAGCGCTCGCGGGATTTATCTTCGCTGGCCCACCAGCTTTCGGCAACGAGGTCAACCTCGGCCGAATCAACCAGATCAGAAACGGAACAGCGAAGCTGTTCTCGGTTGCCTCCTCCAGAGTTCTGGTGTTTAGGCGCTCGGCAAGAAAGTTTGCTGGATTTATTGCTACCTGCCCAAGCGATGACACAAAGCTCACGGCAGCTAACGTTCGCGGCGGACGAATTACTTGCCCGGCAGACGCCAGCGTTTTCAACGCATCAACTGGAGCAAGAGTTTCTGGTCCGGCTAGCTCAGGTCTTGAAAAGGTAAATATAAAGATCACCAACGGATTTTTGATCGCCACTCTTGGTGCAACTGCAGCACCTGCCCCTTCGGCCGGTCAGTTGGTTGAAAGCTCGAAGGTTCCAGTGGGTGGAGGGCTAAAAGTTTCATCTTCGGCAGGTGTATTGATGATTGTTCAGCCAACTAGAGGAAACTTTGCTGCCTTCTCAGCAATTTGCACACACGCTGGTTGTGAAGTATC
>CAYVZV010000066.1:0-2871 GCA_964456485.1 uncultured Rhodoluna sp.
GTTGGCTTTTCACACACCGGCCTAGGTCTGGTTCACGGAATTGGTCACGCCCTAGGCGGGGGATTCAACATCCCTCACGGCAATGCCCTTTGCATTGTTTTGGAAGAAGTTCTGAAGTACAACCTGTCCGTAAGGCTCGAGCGCATGGCCGATGTTGCATTCGCTCTGGGGGTTGGAAAGACTGAAAACAGCTCTTCGGCTAACGCCGAGGCTGCCATTGCGAAGATTGCCCAGCTGGTTGAATCGGTGGGCCTGAAGGCCACGTTGTCTGATTACAAGATCACCGAAGCAGACCTAGATGCTCTAGCGGAGACCACCCTGGCCGATGCTGTTACAATTAATAATCCCCAGAAACCAAGTCACCAAGACGTGGTTGCAATCATGAAGAAGGTCCTATAAATGGTCAGCCCTCAAGACGAAAAGCGCGTTCTCGACATGGTCCCGAAGGGGATCTATATCGACGGCAAATGGAAAGACGCCTCAGATGGCAAGACCCTGGATGTCATTGACCCGGCCACCGGCAAGGTCCTAGCCACCATCGCCGATGCCTCAGCAGAGGATGGCATGGCGGCTATGGATGCAGCCGATAGGGCTCAGGCAGCCTGGGCCAAGACCGCACCCCGCTACCGCGCCGAGCTCCTTCGAGCAGCTTTTGAAAAGGTAGCCGCCATGGCTGATGATTTTGCCCTTTTGATGTCCCTTGAGATGGGTAAGCCGGTAGCAGAAGCCAAGGGAGAAGTTGCCTACGGCAACGAATTCATTCGCTGGTTCTCTGAGGAAGCCCCAAGAATCACCGGTCGATACGGAACCGCACCTGATGGCAAAAACCGCATCATGGTTCTAAAAAAGCCGGTTGGACCTTCACTTTTTATTACCCCGTGGAACTTCCCACTGGCCATGGCAACTAGAAAGATCGGACCTGCAATCGCTGCCGGTTGCACCATGATCCTCAAGCCCGCAGCTCTTACCCCACTGACTTCACTGCTGTTTGCCAAGGTCCTAGAAGACTGTGGCCTTCCAGCTGGTGTTCTAAACGTTGTTCAGACCTCCAGGCCAGGTGATGTCACAGGACCGATTATCAAGGACGCAAGACTTCGCAAGCTTTCCTTCACTGGATCAACTGGAGTTGGTCGAAGACTGATTGCTGATTCAGCAGAGCGCGTTCTAAAGATCTCGATGGAGCTTGGCGGAAACGCACCGCTGATTGTTTTTGAAGATGCCAACATGGATAAGGCTGTTGAAGGCGCGATGCTAGCCAAGCTTCGCAACATGGGTGAGGCCTGCACCGCAGCCAATAGGTTCATCGTTCACGAATCAGTCGCAGGTGAGTTCTCAAAGAAGGTTGCCGAGAAGATGGCAGCTCTTAAGGTCTCCCGAGGAACCGAAGAGGGAGCCAACATCGGACCCTTGATCGACGAGAAGAGCAGAAATTCTGTTCACGCTCTGGTTGAAGATGCTGTTTCAAAGGGCGCCAAGGTTCTAACCGGTGGAGCTATTCCTTCCGGCGATGGCTACTTCTACCCGCCAACTGTTTTGGCTAACGTTCCAGCTAACGCGAACATCCTGGGTGAAGAAATCTTTGGTCCAGTCGCACCGGTTGTCACATTCAAGACCGAGGATGAAGCCGTAGCGATTGCCAACAACACCGAATACGGTCTTGTTGCCTACGCCTTCACCGAGGATCTAAACCGTGGCCTTCGACTTGCTGAGAAGCTCGAGGTTGGCATGTTTGGTCTAAACACCGGAATTGTCTCTAACCCAGCAGCTCCATTTGGTGGCGTCAAGTCCTCCGGACTTGGCCGCGAAGGCGGCTTCGAAGGTATTGAAGAGTACCTTGAAACCGTTTATGTCGGCATTGCTGACCCGATGATTGGCTAAACAGGGCAACAATAGAGCCGTGAAGACTAAATCAAAATCTGCCCTTGTCCTGCTGTCCGTTTCAGCACTCCTTCTCGCCGGCTGCGCCGAACCAAGACCAGATGCTGCTGAGACCCCAACACCAGAACCGAAGGTGTTTGTCACCGCTCCGCTCACTGGAGCAACCGTTGAACAGGGCACCGCAGGCACCGAGACCTACTCGCTGCCAGCAGTAGCGTGCAAGATCGACAACGTCGAAGCAGCAAGACCGCAGTTCAACCTCAACAAAGCCGATCTTGTCTTTGTTGAGATGGTCGAGTTTGGTCTCACAAGACTTGTTGCCGTATGGCAATCACAACCGGTTGATCAGGCAGGTCCTGTTAGATCTGTTCGACCAATGGATGCTGATATCACAGCACCGCTTGCTGGAATCTTTTGCTTCTCCGGTGGACAACTACCGTTTGTGAACGCCGTGAAAGACACCGGTCAGTACATGGCAAGTGAAACAAGTGAACAAGCAGACGATAAAGGAAGCTTCTCTAGACTTTCTTCACGCTCAGCTCCGCACAATGTCATCGTTGATGTTGCACTTCTACAGTCTCAGCACGTTGGACACCTTAAAGCACCACAGCCAATGCTTCCTATGGTTGCCTTTGATCCTGAAACTGAAAGCTACGAAGCAGCATCAACCGAAGCCGGTGAAGAAACAATTAGCTTTACCGTGAAGTATCCACAGGCAGAAAGCGGCTGGAAAGCCGAAGGAAGCTATTTCGTCAGAACTCAAGATGGCGATCAGCACATTGACGCTGCATCCAACGAGATACTTAGAGCAACCAACGTAGTTGTTATGCAGACCAAGACCGACAACTCATTCAAAGATCCTAAGTACGGACCAATTCCAAGAACCGTGATGGTTGATTCTGGAATTGCTTGGGTCTTTAGCAACGGAAAGAGAGTCAAGGGAACCTGGACTAAGGCATCACAGACTGCACCGATTCAACTTTTCGATGCAGC
>CAYVZV010000067.1:0-2792 GCA_964456485.1 uncultured Rhodoluna sp.
GCAAGTGCCTATGCGCAGCTGCTAGAAGATTTTGGAATTACCCAAGAACAACTTGCAGATCGCATCGGAAGATCTCGTCCGCAAATTACAAACACCCTTCGACTTCTAAAACTTCCTGCCAGCGTGCAGCGTCAAGTTGCAGCTGGAGTTCTTTCGGCTGGTCACGCCCGTGCAATCTTGGGTGCAGCGGATGCATCACGCATGGAATACTTCGCAACCAAAACCATCAACGAAGGTTTGTCGGTTCGTTCCCTTGAAGAACTTGTTGGTTTCGATAAGCCTGAAACAAAGAAACCAACCATCAAGCAGGGGACCAAGCAGGATCTTCTAAAGGAAATCGCCGATGGTTTGGGCGATCAGTTGGACACCAAAGTCAAGATTGTTCTGGGCCGCAAGAAGGGCCAACTGATGATTGATTTTGCAACAGTCGCAGATCTAAACCGAATCTTGGATCAGATCGGCTACAAGAAAAAGGACTAACCGCGACCGCGAAGTGCTGCTTGCGCAAGCGAGTAGTAAACATCGCCCAGGGTCGAACCCTCAGCAATGATTGCCTGCGGCAACAAAGAAGTCTCAGTAAGACCGGGCAAAACATTTGCCTCTAAAAACCAGGGGACACCTTTGGCGTCAATGATCATATCCACTCGGCATAGATGTCTAAGCCCCAATGCCTCGTGAGCAGCTATCGCCATCTTCGCAGCCTTTGCTGCAACAGTTTTGGTAAGCCGGGCTGGAACAAAAAAGTCCGTCTCGCCAGCGATGTATCGCTCCTCGAAACCGAAGTGTCCGGAGCGAGGCTGTATCTCAACAGCCGGAAGGGCAATCGGCCCTGCGCCTAAATCGATAACACCAACGGCCAACTCGGTGCCTTCAACGAAGTCTTCGATGATCGCCACATCACAGTAAACATAGGCGTCAATCATGGCTTGGTTCAGCTGGTCCTGCTTTTTGACGATTGTCACGCCTTGGGCAGATCCCGAGCGGGCTGGCTTTACAACAACCGGCAGGGCCATGGACTTGGTCACAAGCTTTAGAACAGATTCAGCGTCGAGTTCTTTGAATGTTTCACGTGGCAGGGTAATCGAGCTTGGGGTCTGGATACCGTCTCTTTCAACCAAGATCTTGGCAACCGACTTGTCCCAGGCCAGCTTGGCTGATGAGCCAGTTGCCCCCACAAATGGGATTCCGGTGAAGGCAAGAATGTCGCGAAGCGCACCGTCTTCACCGCTGGCACCGTGAAGCACCGGCCAGATCACATCGGGCTTGTCTTTTTTGAGATTTGAAAGAAGTTCGTGATCTGGTTCGCGCATGATCACCTGCGCGCCTTTTTCGATCAGGGCATCGGCAACTCGGCGGCCGGATTTCAAGGAGATGTCTCGCTCGTGGGAGATCCCGCCAGCCAAAACCACGATCTTGAGCTTGCCAGCCAGTTTTGACTTAGGAATCATGACTTAGGCCTTCCCGAAGGTTTGTTGAAGATCCAGTTGCAAATTGATCACGTTACTTAGGCGCTTAATGCCTAAATCTATGCGCTCAGGGGTTGGGAAGGAATAGCAGATACGAAGTTTGTTTTTGCCTTGACCGTCTCCGTAGAAAGCAGTGCCCGGGGTATAGGCAACCAGTTCCTTAACCGCCAACGGAAGCATCGCCTTCGAGTCCATGCCATCAGGCAAATCAACCCAGAGGTAGAAACCACCATCGGGTTTGGTGGTCTTGAGGGTTGGAAGATATTCCTTCATCGCCTTGAGCGCTGCCTCCTTACGTTCTTTATAGACGCCGCGGAAAGTATCGACCTGCTTTTGCCAATCGGCGGTTGCCAGATACTCGGAGATCAACATTTGAGAAAAAGCACTCGGGCACAAAATCGCAGATTCCTGAGCCAACACAAGTTTCTCCCTGATTGGGGGAGGAGCTAGAACATAACCAACTCGGAAACCTGGAACCAGGATCTTTGAAAAAGATCCAAGGTAGATGACGTTGTCATCCATTGAGCGAAGCGCCTTTGGTGGTTTTTTGTCGAAATACAAAAGTCCGTAAGGGTTATCTTCAACAACCAAAATGTTGTTGCGCTTGGCAATGGCTAGAATCTCTGGTCTTCTCTTAGCAGAAAGTGTCACACCAGATGGGTTTGCAAAGTTTGGAACTAGGTAAAGAAGTTTGATTTTCTTGTTTGCTTTTTTCAGCTTCGCGATTGCTTGCTCGAGCGCTTCCGGCGACATTCCGTCGTTGTCGGTATAAACGTGCTCAACTTCGGCTAGGTAGTGACGGAAGATTCCAAGAGCGCCAACGTAAGAAGGCCCTTCGGCGATGACAACATCGCCCTCGTCCAAAAATAGTCCGGCTAGTAATTCAAGTCCGTGCTGAGAGCCAGTTGTAATTACAAGATCTTCAACGCTTGAGTTAATTCCTTCAAGGGCCATGATGTCGTGGATTTGTCCACGCAGTGTGATGTCTCCTTGGCCACCGCCATACTGCAATGCCATGTCGCCCTTGGTCGACATGAGCTTTTCAAAGCTCTCGGTGATTAGTTCTTTTGGAAGTGAAGAAACATTTGGCATTCCGCCAGCTAAGGAAACTACCTCGGGTCTTGAGACAACAGCAAATAGGGCTCGAACTTCAGAAACTGATAGGGAGCTGGCGCGCTTGGCGTAGCTATCGATCCAGTGATCGAATCTTTCGCCGGTAGGTTTTGCCATGGCTCACTTAAGGTTCGCGGGAAACAAGGTTTCCCACAATCTTAGCTAAGCCAGGAAAGCAGCTAGGTCTTCTACGATTGCGTTCTTTGGTCTTGC
>CAYVZV010000068.1:0-2721 GCA_964456485.1 uncultured Rhodoluna sp.
AGGTCGACCTGCTCTACGTGATCCATACGAGGCTCTGGTGTTGGTGTCTTATCTGCCATAAGTTTTTTCTCACCCCTAGATATCTAGGAAGCGAACATCCTTTGCGTTCTTTTGGATAAATGATCTTCTTGCCTCAACGTCTTCACCCATCAGGGTTGAGAAAACTTCATCGGCTAACGCTGCATCGTCAAGAGTTACCTGAAGCAGTGTTCTTCTGGCTGGGTCCATGGTGGTTGCCCAAAGTTCGTCGTAGTCCATTTCACCGAGGCCCTTGTAGCGCTGGATGGAGTTTTCCTTTGGAATCTTTCTTCCGGCCTTCGCGCCTTCTTTGAGCTTTAGGTCTCGCTCGGCGTCGGTGTAAACATACTCGTGCTCGGCGTTAGTCCACTTGATTCGGTATAGCGGTGGCTGAGCAAGATACACGTAGCCGTGCTCAATAAGAGGTCTCATGTAGCGGAATAGAAGAGTAAGTAGAAGTGTGCGAATGTGCTGGCCGTCAACATCGGCGTCCGCCATCAAGATGCACTTGTGATACCTGATCTTTGAAACATCAAACTCTTCGCCGATTCCGGTACCAAACGCTGCGATCAGTGCTTGAACCTCAGTGTTGGCAAGAGCGCGATCAAGTCTTGCTTTTTCAACGTTCAAAATCTTTCCACGCAGTGGCAAGATCGCCTGGTGTTCAGGGTCGCGTCCACTAACTGCAGAACCACCGGCCGAGTCACCCTCAACGATGTAAATTTCAGAAAGTGCAGGGTCGCGAGAAGAACAGTCGCGAAGCTTTCCTGGCATTCCACCAGATTCCAAAAGACCTTTTCTTCTAGTTGCTTCGCGCGCCTTGCGCGCCGCCATTCTTGCAGCTGCTGCCTGAATTGCTTTTCTAACAATTTCTTTAGCTGCTTGAGGGTTGCGCTCTAGCCAGTCACCAAGTTGATCGTTAACGATTTTCTGGGTAAAGGTTTTGGCTTCGGTGTTTCCAAGCTTGGTTTTGGTCTGACCCTCAAACTGGGGTTCAGAAAGCTTGATTGAAATAACGGCAGTAAGGCCTTCGCGGACGTCGTCACCGGAGAGGTTTTCGTCCTTTTCTTTCAGCAAGTTATTGGCCCTGGCGTACTTATTTAGTAGCGAGGTAATTGCTGTTCTAAAACCCTCTTCGTGAGTACCACCCTCGTGGGTGTTAATGGTGTTGGCGTAGGTGTGAACGGACTCGGTATAAGCGTTGGTCCACTGCATCGCGACCTCAATGGACATGTCCTTCTTGGAGGTTTCGGCCTCAAGCGAAATGATCTCGTCGTGAACCAGCTCGATTTTCTTTGAGGCGTTTAGGAATTCGACGTAGTCGACTAGTCCTCGGGTGTATTTGTAGCTTTCGGTCTTGCCGGTGCGCTCGTCGGTGATTGTAATTCCAAGACCCTTGTTCAAAAAGGCCATCTGCTGGAAGCGGGCTCGAAGGGTTTCGTAGTCGAACTCAACGGTTTCGAAGATTGAACCATCCGGTTTGAACTCGATTGTCGTTCCGGTGCGATCGACCTTCTTGCCCTTTGCTAGTGGCTTCTGGGGGACACCGATCTTGTATTCCTGGCTCCAAAGGAAGCCATCTCTTGCTACTTCTACCTTTAGATCAGTAGAGAGAGCGTTCACAACTGAGGCACCAACACCGTGCAGACCACCGGATACTGCGTAGCCGCCGCCTCCGAACTTACCTCCGGCGTGAAGAACTGTTAGTACAACTTCAACCGCTGGTTTTTTCTCCACTGGGTGCATATCCACTGGGATTCCGCGGCCATTGTCGGTGACTTTGATCCAACCCTTGGGGGTAATAAAGACGTTGATGTCATCGCAGTGACCAGCGAGAGCTTCATCGACAGAGTTGTCAACGATTTCATAAACCAGGTGGTGAAGACCACGGGGTCCGGTTGATCCGATGTACATACCTGGACGCTTGCGAACAGCTTCTAGTCCTTCAAGAACTTGGATGCTGCCAGCGTCATAACCAGATTTGTTTTTGGGTGTTGAGGAGGTTTCTTTTTTTGCTGGGGCTTTAGCGGCGGGAGCTGGCTTGGAAGTTTTTGCTGCGGGCTTTGTTGTTGGTTTAGCAACTGCCTTAGTCGAGGAAGGCTTTGATTTCGGTGAATCCTTTTTAGCCGGCATGTTCTATTTGTGCTCCTTGTAAGTCGCCTAGTTAGTTCCACATAACAGCGACTAGTCGACTTACATTGGGGTTTGCTAACTGGTTTCTATTTTACCCCACGCGAAGCACTTAAAGTTTCAGGCTGTTGATACTTACCCGTAAGTGTCTCGGGGTCCTCGACCTGGCACAGATCTAGTGCCTTTTTTCCATGATGGCGCGTCGGGCCCGATGAAGGAAATGCTCTTAATTTCAAGCTCTGGAAATGAGCCTCCTATTTTGTCCAAAATCTGATTTTGCATTAAACGCAATTCCGTGGCCCAAGCTGTGGATTTACATCGAATCGTAAGTTTGCCATTTGCTAGATTTTCGGGTTGTGAATTTTTGGCGTTTAAATCACCAACGATTTCTGCCCATCTAACAAAAAGCTCTGCTTCTTCCATTTGCGATTGCCAGCGAAAATCTTGCATCAAAGAATCAATTGAATTTGATGCTGAAATTGGATCGCGACCTGCGTCGAATGGTTTAGAGCGATCTTTCTTTTTCTCTTTGATTCGCTTCTGGTCTTTCGACACACGCCCGGTGACGGCTTG
>CAYVZV010000069.1:0-2542 GCA_964456485.1 uncultured Rhodoluna sp.
GACGCCATGATTCCAGTTGGTCGCGGACAGCGTCAGCTAATCATTGGTGACCGTCAGACCGGAAAGACCGCTATCGCAATCGACACCATCATCAACCAGAAGTCCAACTGGGCAACCGGCGATGCCAAGAAGCAGGTTCGCTGCATCTACGTCGCTATCGGTCAGAAGGGCTCGACCATCGCTGGTGTAAAGGCTGCTTTGGAAGAAGCTGGAGCTATGGAGTACACCACCATCGTGGCTTCTCCTGCATCAGACCCAGCTGGTTTCAAGTACCTAGCTCCTTACACCGGTAGCGCAATTGGTCAGCACTGGATGTACGGCGGCAAGCACGTTTTGATCATCTTCGATGACCTTTCCAAGCAGGCCGAGGCGTACCGTGCGGTATCGCTTCTTCTTCGCCGCCCACCAGGCCGTGAGGCTTACCCTGGAGACGTCTTCTACCTACACTCTCGTCTGCTTGAGCGTTGCGCAAAGCTAAACGACGAGCTGGGTGCCGGTTCGATGACTGGACTTCCAATCATCGAGACCAAGGCAAACGACGTTTCTGCATACATTCCTACCAACGTGATCTCGATCACCGACGGACAGATCTTCTTGCAGTCCGACCTTTTCAACTCGAACCAGCGTCCTGCTATTGACGTAGGTATCTCGGTTTCTCGAGTTGGAGGTGCAGCTCAGGTGAAGGGAATCAAGAAGGTTTCTGGAACTTTGAAGCTGGAGCTAGCTCAGTACCGCTCACTTGAGGCATTTGCGATGTTTGCATCTGACCTTGATGCCGCATCTCGTCAGCAGTTGGCTCGTGGAGCAAGACTGATGGAGCTTCTAAAGCAGCCTCAGTACTCTCCATACCCAGTTGAAGACCAGACCGTTTCAATCTGGGCAGGTACCTCAGGCAAGCTCGATGAGGTTCCAGTTGAAGATGTGCTTCGCTTTGAGTCTGAGTTCTTGGACTACCTAAAGCGAAACTCGCAGGCTCTAACAACTATTCGTGAAACCAACAACCTCGAAGACGACACTGTCCGCGAGCTTGAGGGTGCAATCGAGAAGTTCAAGAAGAGCTTCCAGACTGGCCAGGGTGTTCCTCTAGCTTCTGTAGGCAACGAATCTGTTGCTGCCATGGAAGAAGAAGACGTCAACCAGGAAAAAATCGTAAAGCAGAAGCGCTAAGGCACTAACGCTAACTAGGTATAGGAAAGGAGAGAAATGGGAGCACAGCTACGGGTCTACCGACAGAAAATCAAGTCGGCTCAGACCACTAAGAAGATCACTCGCGCCATGGAGTTGATTTCGGCTTCTCGCATTTACAAGGCGCAGCAGCGCGTTGCCGCTTCTACTCCTTACTCGAGGGCAGTCACCCGCGCAGTTTCAGCGGTTGCCACCTACTCAAACATCGATCACCCGCTAACCACCGAGCCTGAAAGAATCGACCGCGCAGCGATTGTTATCTTCACCTCAGACCGAGGTCTAGCCGGAGCATTCTCCTCAAACGTTCTTAAGGAAGTTGAGCAGCTTGCGACTTTGCTCAGATCTCAGGGTAAAGACGTTGTTTACTACCTAGTGGGCCGAAAGTCAGTTGGCTACTTCAACTTCCGCCGCCGTACCGCAAGGAAGCAGTGGATTGGTGGCACTGACCTACCGGAGTTTGAAACCGCCAAGGAAATCGCCGATGCAGTGGTCGCAGATTTCAACACTGACTTCAAAGACGGCGGCGTGGACGAGATTCACCTGGTTTACAACCGTTTCGTGTCGATGATTTCTCAGGTCCCTGAGGTTGTTCGGCTTCTGCCTCTTGAGGTAGTTGAAGGTGTCGAGCCGCCAAGCAAATCCGAGGTTTTCCCGCTTTACGAGTTTGAACCTGATGTGAACAAGGTGCTTGATGCGCTACTACCGGTTTACATCGAAAGCCGTATCTTCAATGCCATGCTTCAGTCCGCAGCCTCCGAGCACGCTGCCCGTCAGAAGGCCATGAAGAGCGCAACAGACAACGCACAGAAGTTGATTTTGAACTACACCAGATTGAGCAACCAAGCACGTCAGTCCGAAATTACACAACAGATTTCCGAAATCGTCGGTGGAGCAGATGCCCTGTCCACTTCTGGCGACGAGGACTAAGAGAAAGAAAAGAACATGGCCGAGACAAAGACCACCCCAAAGGCAGGAACCGGGCGCATTGCGCGAGTAAACGGTCCAGTTGTTGACATCGAGTTCCCACACGATGCCATCCCTGAGATCTACAACGCTCTGACCACCGAGATTGCGCTACTGGGGGAGACAACCACTCTTACCCTCGAGGTTGCTCAGCACCTTGGCGACGACCTAGTCCGTGCCATTGCGCTGAAGCCAACCGATGGCTTGGTTCGTGGCGGCATCGTGAACGACACCGGAGCCCCTATCTCTGTTCCAGTTGGTGATGTGACCAAGGGTCGCGTATTCAACGTGACAGGCGAGGTTCTAAACGGCAAGCCAGGCGAGAAACTTGAGATCAAAGAGCGCTGGCCAATTCACCGTCAGCCACCAGCGTTCGACCAGCTGGAGTCAAAGA
>CAYVZV010000070.1:0-2471 GCA_964456485.1 uncultured Rhodoluna sp.
ATTGAAGTTGTGGTCTCCTCAGGAAAGCTTGAAGCCATAGTTCCGCTGCTTACCGGCCTTACCGAAGAAGCTGCGAAAGCTGCCCTGGAAGGCGTTGGATTAGTACTTGGCGTTATCTCTCCTGGAAACTCTGCAACTGTTGTGAAGGGTTCGGTAATCGAATCTGTTCCTGCCGCTAACGAGCGAGTTCCAGGCGGATCTGTTGTCAACTTGTTGGTTTCCGATGGTCAGGTTCAGGTTCCTAACGTTGAGAACTTGAGCGTCTCGGAAGCTCAGCGAATCATGCAGGCACCTGAGGTTGGGTTCACTGTTGTGATTGCTCAACCTACTGCCTGCACAGGAACAGTTGGAACATTGGTTGCAACCCAGTCCATTCCAGCAGGGCTTGCTCCTCAGCGCTCAAGTATTACCTTGACTTTGAACTGTGTGCCATCTGGCGGCTAAAGGTAACTGCTAATGAAGTACATGATTTGCGTTATCGATACCGCTAGTGGCACTGGCAACCCCCAAGAGATGGCTGCCATCGACGAATTCAATGATTCACTGATCGCTTCTGGGCAGCTGTTGATGGCGGAGGGAATTCAATCTCCTGAGAAGTCGATTGTTATCGATAATCGTGCGGATGCTGGAGTTATCAAGCAAGGTCCCCTTCACAAAACAACTGAGTACGTCAGCGGGTTCTGGGTAATCACGGCATCAAGTGATTCTGAAGCTGAAACGATCGCAGCTAATGCCTCGAAGGCTTGCATTAGAAAAGTCGAATTAAGACCGCTATTTGGCTAGCAACAGAGACTTACCAGTACTTCGTAAAGTTTTTTCGTACGGATTCAAAGAGCGTGTAGAAATCTTCTACTGAGATTCCTATGCTCTCCTGAAATGCTGCGGCAAAAGTTTGACCGGATCCAACTTTGCTGTAGACATCCATTACCTTTTTCATGCCAACGGAAGCAACCAAGTACTCAGCTGCAGCTTGGCCAATCCCGTAAGGATTGCTATCCCAGAAAACGTGCTCCTTCAGTGGACGGCTTGAAGACTGCATGTACATATCTACTTGAGATGAGCGGCCAGATAGATATGAATCTTTCAAGCTGATCTGTGCCATGGCAAATCCAAAGAAGTTTGCATTGCCTTCGGCAAACCAAAGTGGAAATCCGTTTGGTTGACGAGGATCTACGTTGTTGTTTCCTGGCGATCCGTCCGTTCCCTTGTGCCACACGTGGAATAGCTCATGAGCAACAACGGCTCGCTTGCCTAAATCTGAAATTGGTCTGCCGCTTTCAATCGAGTACTTGTAATTCATCCCAGCCCAGCCAGCTCCGGCACAGTAAGCCTCAAACGTAGTGGGCCTGCCGCACCAATCGGAAGAGTATCCAGACTTTCCGTTAGCTGTTAAATTCTCATTCACAAACGAGTCGGTGCTGCCGATGATGATAAGCGGGGTTTCGCCGGACTTTATTGGAAGAGCTCGAATGGTGCTCTGGGCAATGGTCGTCATCCACTTGCGCTCGGACTGAGGGATTGTGTCCTGGAACACCAGTTTGAAGGGTTTGTCGGCAGAATTTGCCTTGACATACTTTCGCAAGTTGGAAACCGCAAGCCTGGTGATTTGGGGAGCGTTGAACTTTTTTAGAAATCTGGGTTTTACCTCTGCGCTAGAGGAGCCCTTGGTTTTGTTTTGCAATGCACTCGCGCTAATTGCTTGTGATTCAATTGGCGTGAAGGCCGAAGCTGAAGTTGCACCACCAAGCAACAAAACCAAAATTATGGCAATACTAGTCATCAGACGAGACAAGGCCCCCACCTTTCTAATTGAGAGAGATTCTATAGATTAACCATCGGAGAAAGTGATTTTGCTTTCTCAGCTGCGCCTTTGAGTCCAATTGATTCCAACCAGTTGCCAAGCATCTGGTAGCCGCCTTCGGTCATTACTGATTCCGGGTGGAACTGAACTCCGTAGATAGGTTTGCTGGCATGCTGCAAACCCATGATCACGCCGCCCTTGGTTCGGGAGGTGACGATGAGATCTTCTGGAACTGTTCCATCCAAAACTGCAAGTGAGTGATAACGGGTGGCACGAAATGATTTAGGGACGTCTTTGAAAATCAAGCTGTTGTCGTGTTCAACATCTGATGTTTTCCCATGCATCAGCTCTTCAGCTGACTGGACGGTTGCACCCATAGCTTCAGCGATGGCTTGGTGACCTAGGCAAACACCGAATACCGGTTGATTAGTTTGAAGAGCTTCTTTGACCACGGGGATGCTCAGTCCCGCATCGGCTGGTGTTCCGGGTCCAGGGGAAATTAGGACGCCATCGTATTTAGCCATTAGGGTAGGGAGCTGCTCGGGGGTGACCGCATCGTTTCTGATCACGTCGGTTTCAGCACCGAGCTGCTGAAGGTAGCCATTTAGCGTGTATACGAAGCTGTCGTAGTTATCCAGCACGAGAATCTTGGTCATTTGTCTAAAGCCTA
>CAYVZV010000071.1:0-2423 GCA_964456485.1 uncultured Rhodoluna sp.
CACGGTGTGCCTTTACTTCGATTGGAACCTGGTAGGTAGATCCACCAACACGACGAGAACGAACCTCAACGGTTGGACGTACGTTATCTAGAGCCTTCTTTAGAAGTACTACTGCTTCGGTGCCTGACTTGTCGTTAGCACCCTTTAGTGCTCCGTAAACGATTGACTCTGCGATGGACTTCTTGCCATCAAGCAAAATCTTGTTTACAAGCTGAGATACAACTGGAGATCCGTAAACCGGGTCTGCAACAACTGGCTTTTTGGTAACTGGGCCTTTACGAGGCATGCTTACTTACCTTTCTTTGCGCCGTAGTGGCTGCGAGCCTGCTGGCGGTTCTTAACTGCCTGGGTGTCAAGGGCACCGCGAACAATCTTGTAGCGAACACCAGGAAGATCCTTTACACGGCCACCACGAACAAGCACCATTGAGTGCTCCTGTAGGTTGTGACCTTCGCCCGGGATGTAGGCGGTTACTTCAATACCGTTGGAGAGCTTCACACGAGCTACCTTACGTAGAGCCGAGTTCGGCTTCTTAGGTGTAGTTGTGTAAACACGAGTACACACACCGCGGCGCTGTGGGCTGGCCTTAAGAGCAGGCGTCTTGGTCTTTGAAACCTTTGCGCTGCGTCCCTTACGGACCAACTGCTGAATTGTTGGCACTACATTCTCCTTTTAAGGTTTCTCGCAAGGAAAAATCCTGCAAGAAATATTCTTTAGTTTGCTCTTTTGGCCAAAGAATTGGCCTGTTGGCAAGACAAAGCGTGCCTAAAGCACGCTTTGCCCAGCCTAGCTGATTGGGCTCCTAGCGGTCAAATGGTTATTTAGACCTGCTGGGAGTCCGAATCTGCTGAATCTTCAACGGTTTCCGAAGCCAAAGCATCGTCGTCCATCGAGAAGCTAAGTGCTACTGCCGGGGCGGTTTCAGCGGCTACTGCCTCTTGCTGCCACATCCGGTTTGGGTAGCGCTCTTCCTTGGCCTCTTCGGTGCCGTCTACCTCGATGTTGCGGTAGGCGCCTAGTCCGGTTCCGGCTGGGATTAGCTTTCCAATGATGACGTTTTCCTTTAGTCCCACCAGTGGGTCAGACCTTCTATCCAGGGCTGCCTGGGTTAGAACTCTGGTTGTCTCCTGGAAGGAAGCTGCGGATAGCCATGACTGAGCAGCCAGGGAGGCACGGGTCATACCCATCACTTCCTGACGAGCAGAGGCAGGCTTCTTACCCTCGGCAACCGCTGCGCGGTTGATCTGGGTAAAGCGGTTGCGGTCGATGATTTCACCAGGAAGCATGTCGGTGTCACCGGAATCGATAACGGTGACCTTTCCAAGCATCTGACGAACAATAACCTCAAGGTGCTTGTCGTGCAGTGGAACACCCTGGGATCCATAGATCGCCTGAACACCACGGATGATTTCGGCAGCAGCTTCGCGGCTTCCCTTAACCATTAGAACCTCGTGAGGAATTGGAGTTCCATCAACTAGGTAATCTCCGGCCTTGACGGCATCGCCCTTCTCGACCAGTAGGTCATCAGGAGATGTCACCGAGGTGATTGGTGTGTATGGAGATAGCTTCTTGAAGGTCTTTGAAGTTGTTCTTGAGAACGAGTACTGAAGCGCAAGAGCTTCGGCTTCCTTCTCAGCAGCTTCACCGGTTGGACGAACGTAAACGTCGTACTTCTTAGCTCCGGTAGTTGAAGCAACCTCAACGATGTCAACGGTTCCAGGCCAGAATGCCATTACGGCAACCTTTCCAGCCTGACGCCATCCAACACGAGCTTCTAGCAAGTCAGTCACACCATTTAGACCCTGGGTGATGTCGTAAGAAATCAATCGCTCAACGCGAACCTTACGTCCACCAATGGACTTCAAAATGGTCTGCTTCTTAGCGCTCGATGCAGCACCACCGGTGTGGAAGGTACGCATTGTTAGCTGAGTACCAGGCTCACCGATTGACTGGGCGGCAATAATTCCAATTGCCTCACCAAGCTCAACTGGGTCACCGGTAGCCAAAGACGTACCGTAACACTTGGCACAAACACCGTGAACTGATTCACAAGTTAGAACCGAGCGAACTGCAACGGTCTCAAGACCGGCAGCCTTCATGGTCTCAACTAGCTTGGAATCAATTGGGGTTCCTGCCTTGACGATGGTCTTGCCATCTGCCTTGACATCGGTTGCTGTGGTACGAGCCAAGATCGATAGTTCTACTTGGTCGTCATCTAGAAGGTCCTTATCCAGACCCTTAGTTGTTCCACAATCTGGCTCGCGAACGATAACGTCCTGAGCTACGTCAACCAACCTACGGGTTAGGTAACCGGCAGCAGCAGTCTTCATAGCGGTATCGGCGTTACCCTTACGAGCACCGGTTGCGTTAATGAAGTACTCGTTGGCGGTAAGGCCTAGCAAGTAGTTACCCTTTACAGGCAT
>CAYVZV010000072.1:0-2301 GCA_964456485.1 uncultured Rhodoluna sp.
TCTTGAAGTCGTCGGCTGGCAGGGTGAAGGAAATATCTGACAGGTGGGTCTTGGAAGCGGCGATGTTCTGAACAATCATGTCCACGTTCACATCGGCCTTGGCAACCACGGTAAAGATCTCAGCAGCGGTACCTGGCACATCCGGAACACCAACCACGGTGATCTTGGACTGGCCTTTGTCTACGGCTACGCCTGCAACTACGGACTCTTCCATGTTTTCTCCTGTCGAATAGACAATAGTTCCGGGGTCATCGCTAAAGGTTGAACGAACCCGAAGATTTACCTTGTGTCTTCTTGCAAACTCCACTGCCCTGATATACAAAATCTTGGCCCCAGCAGCTGCTAGCTCCAGCATCGACTCGATATCAATTGCGGTTAGCTTCTTAGCGCTTGGGATCATTCGTGGATCTGCTGTGTAGACACCGTCTACGTCGCTGTAGATCTCACAAAGATCAGCGTTTAGCCCAGCAGCTAGAGCAACCGCTGTGGTGTCCGAGCCACCGCGACCCAAAGTGGTGATGTCTCCGCTGGATGGATCAAAACCCTGGAAGCCCGCAACAATGGCAATTTCACCGGCATCGATTGCGGTCTGGACTCGATCTGGAGTCACCTCTGCGATACGCGCGTTTCCGTAAGTCGAGTCAGTGATGATTCCAGCCTGAAGACCTGAAAAAGATCTAGATTTTTCACCCATGTCGTTGATTGCCATCGACAAAAGTGCAACTGAGATGCGCTCCCCTGCGGTTAGAAGCATATCTAGCTCTCTTGGGGTCGCGTATGGATCTTTGGAAACGCCGTTTGCAAGATCTAGCAGTTCATCGGTGGTATCTCCCATTGCCGATACGACAACGACAACTTTGTTCCCGGCTTTGTGAGTATCGATTACGCGCTTGGCGACTCGCTTGATCTTTTCAGCATCGCCGACGGAAGATCCGCCGAACTTCTGAACGATGAGTGCCAACACCAGCTCCTGGAATTAGATTTTGGGGATTTGCCTCGAACGTTGAGGCGATAAAACCCAAGTCTAGCTGACTGTTCTTCTACCCTCAAAGGCCCGACCGAGAGTAATCTCGTCGGCATATTCCAAGTCCCCACCAACTGGCAGGCCTGAAGCAAGCCTAGAAATTGTAATTCCCATAGGGGAAAGCATTCTGGTTAGGTAGGTGGCGGTAGCCTCCCCCTCAAGGTTCGGGTCGGTGGCAATGATGATTTCCTTGATCTCAGGATCGGCCAATCTTGCAACCAGCTCCTTGATCCGAAGGTTGTCTGGGCCGATGCCCTCAATCGGAGAGATAGCTCCTCCGAGCACGTGATACAAACCCTTGAATTCTCGAGTTCTTTCAATGGCCTGAACGTCTTTGGATTCTTCAACTACGCAGATACTTGCCTTAGATCTTCTTGGGTCGCGGCAGATGTTGCAAAGATCGGCTTCGGCCACGTTCCCGCACTTCTCACAAAAACGAACCCGTTCTTTTACTTCCATGAGAACCTCGGCCAATCGTTTGGCCTGATCTTCATCGGCTTGCAAAAGATAAAAAGCTATTCGCTGCGCGGACTTAGGCCCGACTCCAGGAAGTCTTCCGAGCTCGTCAATAAGCTCTTGGATTACTCCCTCGTACATCTATCGACCACCGGCTTTAGGGTCCTGCATTGGTTCTGCGCCAAGCATTTCGCGAAGCAAGGACTCACCATAACGTGCATCTTCATTGACCATGCCGTTACGAGATTTTGATTCCGGCGCTGAAGGTTTTTCTTCTTTAGCTTCGGACTTAGCTACCGGCTCATCTTTGACAACAGGAATTGCAGTTGTTGGAGGATGAGCTTCGGTAGCAGCTGCAACCTCAGCAGAAGATTCTTCAACGTGTGGCTTGAACTTTACCTGAAGACCTAAGACCGCAAAGATGGCTTTTCTAAGTGCATCGGTTGAACGACTATCGGCCTTGAAGCCATCCAGGTCTTTCTGACTCAAGAACTTCAGAGTCAAAACATCTGCGGAAAGATCCATCACCGTAAGTGTGAAGGCAACAACCCAAGCTGATTTTGATTCAGCCTTTACTTGTCCAAGAATTTCTGGCCAAGCGGCAATCATGGCCTGAGTGGTCACACCGTTAGCAGAAGGTGCGGGTTGTGCAGCAGGTTTTGCAACAGGTGCAGCCGCTGCTGGCTTGGTTGCGGCAGGTGCCGATGGTTGTGAGGATGCCGGAGGTGGTGTTTGCACCGGAGCTGCATCAGCACTTTGCGCAACGCCCATGCGACGCTCAAGTCTTTCGATACGCGCTAGGGATCCAACTTCGGTTTTGT
>CAYVZV010000073.1:0-2222 GCA_964456485.1 uncultured Rhodoluna sp.
TTTGGATTCGCCTTTACTCTCTTTGAGATTCTGGTGTCATTCCTACAGGCTTACGTGTTCACCTTGCTAACAACTGTTTACATTCAGTTGGCACTGGCAGATGAGCACTAAAGAAAACTGACAACCGTCAGGGAAAAACCACGGAAGGGAAAAATCAAGTGGACATCACTAACATCGCCGAGCTATCCGGCAACATCGCTGTAGTTGGATACGGTCTAGCAGCAATCGGTCCTGGAATCGGTGTAGGTCTTGTTGTATCTAAGACCATCGAATCCATCGCACGCCAGCCAGAACTAGCTTCAAAGCTTCAGGTCACCATGTGGCTTGGTATTGCTTTCACCGAAGCTCTAGCTCTAATTGGTCTAGCAACCCCATTCATCTTCGCCTAAATCAAGTCAGGACTAAACAATGATTTCAAGGATCATCGTCGCCGCAGCAGCAGAGGGTGAAGCAAAAAACCCACTGCTACCGGCTGACTACGACATCCTTTGGTCGTCGGTTGTCTTCGTGATCATGCTGACTTTCTTTTGGTTCAAAGTTCTTCCTAATTTCAAGAAGACTTTGGATGAGAGAACTGAGGCAATCGAAGGTCGCCTAGCTGCTGCTGAGAAAGCTCAGGCTGAAGCAGCTGCCAAGACGGATGAGATCTCTAAGGCTCAAGAAAACAATCGCGCCGAGGCTAGCGCAATTCGTGAGGAGGCGCGCGCCGAAGGCGCTGCAATTCTTGCCGAATTGAAAGAGCAAGCTCAGGCCGAGGCAGCTCGCATCACTTCAACTGCGAAAGCGCAGATTGAGGCAGAGCGTCAGGCCGCTTTGATTTCTTTGAGAGCTGAAGTTGGTTCCATGGCAATCGATCTAGCCTCGAAAGTGGTTAGCGAGAGCCTGAAGGACAGTGCAACAGCCTCTCGGGTTGTTGACGAGTTCCTAAAGGACATCGAGTCTTCAAAGGCAGGCAACTAGAGACCATGTCAAGCTCAACTAGACAAGCGGTAGCAGCGGCGAAGGAAATCATCACGCCGTTGCTAAGCGACGCCGACCTAAAATTTGCGGAAGAACTATTCGCAATCGGTTCGGCCGTCTCCGACTCTAAGCAACTGCGCAACATTCTTTCGGACCCTTCCGCCGAGATCGCTGGCAAAAAAGCTGCCCTAGCGGCTGTTTTTGGCAAGAGCGTTTCTTCAAAGACTGTTGATTTTGTTGCAAAGCTGGTTGATCTTCGCTGGTCTAGCGGTTCCGATCTAGTTCGCGCTCTAGAGCAGCTAGCTGTTCACTCAGTTGCGGCGATCGCAGCTAAGTCGAACAAGCTAGAGGCCCTTGAGGCTGAGCTGTTCGAGTTCCGTCAGGTAGTTGATTCTGACCAGGAGCTTCAGATCGCTCTTGCCTCTAGGCAAGCAACCAGCGATCAGAAGATTGCCCTGGTGAATGCACTTCTAGGCAGCAAGTTTGGTCCTGAAGCAGGTCTATTGATTCGCTTTGCGGTGGTTGGTTCAACCAAGCGCCGTTTGGCAGTTGTGCTCGAGCAGTTTGGCAAGATGCTGGCAGCTTACGCACAGCGACTAGTTGCAAACGTGACCGTTGCATCTCCATTGAGCGATCAGCAGGTTGCTGCTTTGGAGAGTGCGCTAACTAAGTCCCACGGTCACGCACTAAGACTGAACATTGAGGTAGACCCAGCAATCCTCGGTGGCGTAAAGGTACAAATCGCTGGAGAGATTCTTGACGGAAGCGTTGCTAACCGTCTTAAGCAAGCAAGGATGATGCTGGCGTAAGCCAACATTTAACCGGGGTTCGCCCCAGAAGTAGAGGAAGCACATGGCAGATCTGAAAATCAGCCCAGACGAGATTCGCGACGCCCTGAAGGGATTTGTGAACTCCTATGAGTCAGACAAGGCCTCGCGAAACGAGGTAGGCCACGTAATCGACGCCGGTGACGGTATCGCGCACGTTGAAGGCTTGCCAAGTGCGATGGCTAACGAGCTGTTGAAGTTCGCTGACGGCACCTTGGGTCTTGCTCTAAACCTTGACGAGCGTGAGATCGGTACCGTTGTGCTCGGAAACTTCGAGGGCATCGAAGAAGGTATGGAAGTACAGCGCACCGGTGAAGTACTTTCCGTTCCAGTAGGCGATGGCTTCCTAGGTCGAGTTGTTGACCCGTTGGGTAACCCAATCGATGGTCAGGGCGAGATCAAAGCCGAGGCACGTCGTGCACTTGAGCTTCAGGC
>CAYVZV010000074.1:0-2213 GCA_964456485.1 uncultured Rhodoluna sp.
CGAAGTCGTTCAGGAATGGAGCAAGGATCAGGTAGCCAATAACCGCTCCTGCAGGCTCTGCAAGTCCAGACAGGAAGCTCAAGCGGAAGGCTTTGATCTTGCTCTTGGTGGCGTAGTAAACCGGAACAGATACGGCGATACCTTCGGGGATGTTGTGCATAGCCACGGCAATCGCCAAAGCGATTCCGATTTCTGGGTCGTCTAGTACCAGTAGGAATGTTGCAAGTCCTTCTGGGAAGTTGTGAATGGCAATTGCCAGAGCAACAAACACACCCATGCGCAAAAGCTTCTTTTGGTGAATACCGATTTCTTCTAGCGTTCCAGCAGGTTCACTCATTAGCTCGACTCGAGTGTTTTCGTGAGGGTTAGCTCCCGAAGGAACAACGGCATCGATAAGGGCCATCAGGATCATTCCGCCGATTAGGGCTGCTGCTGCGATGGCTGCGGCATTTGTTTCACCTGCGGTTTCGGTGATGTATCCAGAGGCCTTGGGAAGAATCTCAGCGAAGCTGAGGTAGATCATTACCCCTGCTGAAAAGCCCATCGATAGAGCGAAGAAAGCCTTGTTGGTGGTCTTGCTTAGAAAGGCAATAGCTGAACCGATACCGGTTGCAAGTCCAGCAAACAGCGTCACGGCAAATGCCAAAACGATCGCGCTGTCCACTTGGGTTTCCTTTCTTTAGGGGATGAAAAAGCCGGCTAACAGCAGTTAGCCGGCTGTTTCAAATAATGCTACTTACTTGCTGGTGCCGCACCCGCAGGTGTCTTTGCTGCAATTGCAATCCATGAGATTTCCTTTCTTAGAAGTCCCAGTCGTCATCGGTGGTAGCTTCATGCTTACCGATGACGTAGGAAGAACCAGATCCTGAGAAGAAGTCGTGGTTCTCATCGCTTGATGGTGATAGGGCGCTAAGGATGGCAGGGGATACCTGGCAGTCATCCTTAGGGAACAATGGCTCAAAGCCTAGGTTCATCAGGGCCTTGTTGCCGTTGTAGTGAAGGAACTGCTTCACATCGTGGGTCAGACCGATCTCGTCGTACAGATCAGCTGTGTACTTAACTTCGTTGGCGTATAGCTCCAACAGAAGATCGTAGGTGTAGCTCTTCAGCTCTTCCTGACGAGCGGTTGTTGACTCGTTGTATCCAAGCTGGAACTTGTATCCGATGTAGTAGCCGTGGATGGCCTCGTCGCGGATGATCAAACGAATTAGGTCAGCTGTGTTTGTTAGCTTCGCTCTGGATGACCAGTACATCGGCAGGTAGAAACCGGAGTAGAACAAGAAGGACTCCAACAGTGTGGAGGCAACCTTGCGCTTTAGCGGGTCATCACCTTTGTAGTAGCCAAGGATGATCTCGGCTTTTTTCTGAAGGTATGGGTTGTCCTCAGACCAGCGGAAAGCCTCGTCGATGTCAGAAGTTGAGCACAGGGTTGAGAACACGCTTGAGTAGCTCTTGGCGTGAACTGATTCCATGAAGGCGATGTTGGTGATAACTGCCTCTTCGTGCTGAGTACGAGCATCTGGCATCAAACTCATAGAACCTACGGTTCCCTGAATGGTGTCCAGCATGGTTAGTCCTGTGAACACGTGCATGGTGAGCTTCTGCTCGTGCTCGCGCAGGGTTCCCCAGGACTGGATGTCGTTGGATAGTGGGACCTTCTCTGGTAGCCAGAAGTTCTGGGTCAGACGGTTCCACACATCTAGGTCAACTGAGTCTTCAATCTTGTTCCAGTTGATTGGACGGGTGATGAGCTTGCTCGCTAGTTCCATGATTTATCTTCCCTTTTCCTAGAGCATGCAGCTGACGCAGTTTTCGACTTCGGTACCCTCGAGGGCCGCCTGACGAATACGGATATAGTAAATGGTCTTGATGCCCTTGCGCCAAGCGTAGATCTGGCTCTTGTTGACATCGCGAGTGGTGGCAGTGTCCTTGAAGAACAAGGTCAATGACAGACCCTGGTCGACGTGCTGGGTAGCAACGGCGTAGGTGTCGATGATCTTCTCAGGACCAATCTCGTAGGCGTCCTCGTAGTACTCCCAGTTGTCCTGGTCTAGGAACGGGGCCGGGTAGTAAACGCGTCCTAGCTTTCCTTCCTTACGAACCTCGATGCGAGATGCGATTGGGTGGATGGAGCTAGTTGAGTTGTTGATGTATGAGATAGATCCAGTTGGTGGAACTGCCTGCAGGTTCTGGTTGTAGATACCGTGCTTCAT
>CAYVZV010000075.1:0-2046 GCA_964456485.1 uncultured Rhodoluna sp.
CTTACTTCTTAGCAACAACCTTTAGCTTGATGGTTGCAACCATGTCGCCGTGCAGACGCACGGTGGCTAGGTATTCGCCAACTGAGCGGATTGGGTTTGGAATTTCAACCTTGCGCTTGTCAATCTGGCCAATGCCTGCTTCAGCAACTGCTGCTGCAATGTCACCGGTCTTGACTGAACCGAATAGGCGTCCGCCAACTCCAGCTTTCACTGAGAGCTTTACTGAACCTTCTTCAAGGCGAGCCTTTAGGGTCTGTGCCTCTTCTACGGTTGCTAGCTGACGTGCGTCTCGAGCTGCGCGGATAGAAGCAACCTGCTTCTCGCCACCCTTGCTCCAGATAACAGCGAAGCCGCGAGGAAGTAGGTAGTTGCGTGCGTAGCCGTTCTTAACTTCAACGACGTCGCCTGCAGAACCAAGTCCTGAGACCTCGTTAGTGAGAATGATCTTTGACATATTCCTGGTTCTCCTTAGCGGCCAGCACCGGCGTATGGCAATAGAGCCATTTCGCGTGCGTTCTTGATTGCGGTTGCGATGAGGCGCTGTTCCTGAACAGAAACACCGGTGATGCGACGTGCGCGGATCTTTCCGCGGTCTGAGATGAACTTTCTCAGAGTTGCAACATCCTTGTAGTCGATGATTCCGACCTTCATGAATTTAACTGGAGCTAGTTTGTCTAGCTTCGAGTTACGAGTTGGTTTACGACGTGGGTCGGTCTTTCCAGCCATTTTTCTATTTCTCCGTTTCTAAAAATTAAAAAGGTGTGTCGTCGGATGCAGGAGCACCTGGGTTTGCCCAGCCGTCATCGGCCTTTGCTGCAGCAGGTGCTGCAGGGGTGTTGGCCCAAGGATCTTGGGTCATCGCCTGTGGTGCATTGCCGCCTTCGCGAGCACGACGGGTAACTGCAGCTGTTGCATAACGAAGCGAAGGACCGATTTCCTCGATCTCAACTTCTAGCGAAGCGCGAGCTTCACCTGATGCAGCAGTGTAAGCAGAAGGAGCCTTTAGGCGACCGGTTACAACAACACGGGAACCCTTAGTTAAAGACTGTGCAACGTTCTCGGCAAGTTCACGCCAAGCGGTGCAACGAACCCAAACAGTTTCGCCATCTTCCCAAGCGTTGGTCTGCTTGTTCATCATGCGAGGAGTAGATGCGACTCTTACGCTTGCAACTGCAACGCCTCCCTGGGTGTAACGAAGTTCTGGGTCGTCAGCAATGTTGCCAACTACGGTGATTGTTACTTCTCCGGCCATGATTACTCCGCTGCTACTTCGACAGCCTCAGCTGCAGGCTTTGCAGCAGCTGGCTTGTCAGCAGAATCTTTTCTTGGACCCTTGCGAGCTGGACGATCGGATGGCTTCTCAGCAACGTACTCAATCGGGGTGATTGTGAACTGCACGTCCTCGGCGCGTAGCACCTTGGTGCGCATGACGGCTTCTGAAAGGTTCAGCTGACGGTCAAGCTCGATCACGGCTTCTGCTGGCGCAGTCATGTTGATGACGGCGTAGATACCTTCGGACTTTTTCTGGATTTCATAAGCCAAACGGCGTCTGCCCCAGATGCTTAGGGTGTCAACGGTGCCTTTGGCAGCGGTGATTACCTTTAGGAACTTTTCTAGGGATGGTTGTACGGTTTTTTCTTCGACGGTTGGGTCGAGAATAACCATTACTTCGTACTGATGCATAGCTAACCCACCTCCTTTGGACTAGAGCGGCCATGGACGTTCCATGACAGGAGGGTATAAATGACATCTGCTGCCTAGGATTCAGGCAACTTCCCTACTCTAGCCCTTCGGCCACCACTCAAGCAAGGCCTTTTTGGCGGCCTCCGGACCCAAGGGGCCATTCTCGATTCGAAGCTCCAGGAGGTACTTATAGGCTTTTCCGACCTCAGGGCCAGCTGGAATCCCAAGGATTTCCATGATCTGCTCGCCGGTTAGATCGGGCCGCATGGCGTTTAGCTCTTCCTGCTCCATTACCTTTTCTATGCGCGCTTCCAGGTCGTCATAAGCGTGAGATAAATGGTCGGCTTTTCGCTTGTTTCTGGT
>CAYVZV010000076.1:0-1895 GCA_964456485.1 uncultured Rhodoluna sp.
TACTCAAACTTTGGTGAGTGAACGCCGACGACAGTCAGCACATCCTTGAACTTTTTCTCTACTGGGCGAAGCTCGGCTAGAACGTGGTGGCAGTTAACGCAGCAAAGTGTCCAGAAATCAAGAAGCAGGAATCTTCCTTTGAAATCAGCAATTCCCAACCTTGGGTTTGTTGTTCCAAACCAGGTATCGCCGATTAGTTCTGGGGCTTTACTCACTTGAGCGCTCTTCTTGAACTGATTACACCGGTGTTGAATCCTGCAAGATGCAAACCACCGTGGAATCTGGCGTGCTCAATCTTGATGCAGCGGTTCATCACAACGTTTAGTCCAGCAGCGGTTCCGCGCTCACCAACCTCATCGTTAGAAACACCAAGTTGCAACCAGATGGTTTTGGCTCCTACGGCAATGGCCTCATCTAGGATTCCAGGAGTGTCAGAGGCTTTTCTGAAAACGTCGACGATGTCTGGTTTTTCTGGCAGTTCAGCAAGAGAGTTGTAAACCTTCTCATCGAACAAGGTGTCAATCATTGGGTTCACGTAGTAAACCTTGTAGTACTCGCCACCTTTTAGGTAGCTTGCAACAAAGTAGCTAGCTCTGGATCGGTTGGAAGAAACTCCGACCATCGCTACAACCTTGGAAGACTGCAGAATCTCTAGGCGCTTTTTTGCAGTTGGCTCCTGGTAGCTCATCGCTTCCTCCCAGTTGCTGCCTCAAGGGCTTGGTCGAGATCCCAAAGAATGTCTTCGATATCTTCAATACCCACGCTGATTCGGATTAGATCTTCCGGAACTCCCGCAGCGGCCAGCTGGTCGGGGCCGAGCTGGCGGTAAAGAGTGGAGGCTGGGTGAATAATCAGGCTCTTGGCATCGCCAATATTTGCCAGGTGGCTGATCAGCTGAACGTTGTTGATTAGCTTCTCGCTGGCTTTGCGGCCGCCTTCAACACCGAAGGAGAAAACCGCTCCTGGTCCTTCCGGAGCGTACTTCTTAGCCAGCTTGTGATCTGGGTGGGACTTGAGTCCCGAGTACGAAATCCAGCTGACTCGCTTATCGGAGTCCAGCCACTCAGCTACTGCCTTGGCGTTGGAAACGTGGTCCTTCATTCGCTGAGGCAAGGTTTCGATCCCCTGAAGCAACTGGAAGGCAGCCATTGGAGAAAGTGTTGGGCCAATGTCTCGAAGCTGCTCACTGCGAAGCTTGGTTAGGAAACCGTACTCGCCAAAGTTGCCCCACCATTCGAGATCGCCGTAGGCGGCAACCGGCTCGGTCATGAATGGGAACTTGCCGTTATCCCACTGGAAGTTGCCAGCGTCAACAACTACTCCACCGAGAGTTGTTCCGTGACCACCCAAAAACTTGGTCGCGGAGTGAATAACAATATCCGCTCCGTGCTCAATCGGGCGAACCAGGTAAGGCGAAGCGGTAGTTGAATCAACCACTAGCGGAATACCGTTGCGGTGAGCAACTTCTGCCAGTCCTTCGATGTCTGCGATTGCAGTTGATGGGTTAGCAATTGACTCAGTGAAAATCAATTTGGTATTTGGTTTGATCGCTGCTTCAAAGTCCTTTGGATCTGAGGAATCAACAAACGTGCTTTCAATACCAAAGCGCTTTAGTGTCACGGTGATTTGAGTTACGGTTCCACCGTAAAGACGAGAAGAGCTCACGATGTGATCTCCAGTGCCACAAAGAGCCACGAAAGTAATGAATTCTGCAGACTGACCGCTTGCAGTTGCAACGGCACCGATGCCGCCTTCCAGGCTGGCAACTCTTTCCTCAAAAGCTGCAACGGTTGGGTTTCCAATGCGGGAGTAGATGTTGCCGTACTTTTCTAGTGCGAAGAGGTTGGCAGCGTCCTTGGTGTCTTCAAACACAAACGAAGTTGTCTGGTAGATCG
>CAYVZV010000077.1:0-1856 GCA_964456485.1 uncultured Rhodoluna sp.
CCCTTGGCAAAAAGCTGAAGCAGTGGAACAAGGGACATCTGAAGCGGGATTACCTGAAGCGCGAAGATGCTGAAGAAGATGAAGTTTTTGCCCTTGAAGTCAAACCAAGCCAAAGCGTAGGCAGCGAACACAGCAAGAGTCAGCGGGAAGATTGCTGCTGGAAGAGTAATCGCGAAGCTGTTAAAGAAGTACTGGCTTAGCGGAGGCGTGACTGCTGTTCCCTGGAACAGGGCGCTCTCGTAGTTCTCGAGTGTGAAATTCGGCTGAACAAAGAACATCCACCAACCGGTTGCGTTGATGTCCTTTTCTGGTCTGAAGGAGCTAACCAGTAGACCAAAGGTTGGGATAGTCCAGACCATGGCGATGATGATCGCTGCAGCTGATGCCCAAGGGGAACTGAAGGCGTCCTTCATCTTCTTGCGGCCCTCTGGTGTTGAGAGCTTCACTTTTGCCTTAGGGGACTTTGGCTTCTTAGCGTTTTGGATGCTCATTAGCGTTCCGTCCTTTCAAGGCGCAGCTGTCGGATGTTGTACCAAATGATTGGTAGAACGCCCAGGAAGAGAATTACGGCAAGGGCAGAGCCGGTTCCGTAGTTCAGGGCCCTAAAGGTCTGGGAATACATCTCGTTGGCAATAACGTTCGTGGAGAAGTTTCCACCGGTCATGGTTCGGACTATGTCGAAAACCTTCAGGGTTCCGATGGTGATGGTGGTTAGCACCACCACAATCGAGGCACGGATCATCGGAACTGTGATCTGGACGAATCTCTTGAGCTGGGTGGCACCATCGAGCATCGAGGCTTCAACGACCTCGTCAGGGATGTTCTTCATGGCGGCAGAGAGGACGACCATGGCAAAACCGGTCTGAATCCAAATCATTACGACGATGAGTAAGAAGGTGTTCAGCGGGTTTTCAAGTAGCCAGTTTGGCGGGTTCACTCCCAGGGCTTTGCTGATGGAGCTGAGTAGACCGATGTCTACTTTCTTTAGGTTTGGTTCGAAGTCGTATACAAACTTCCAAATGATGGCAGCTCCAACCATGGAGATTGCCATCGGCATAAAAATCAAGGACTTTACAACCGCGGCAGTTTTCATTCTGTCGGTGAGGTATGCGATAACTAGACCGATAAAGGTAGAAACCGTTGGAACAACAAACACCCAGATGGCTGTGTTGGTAAGCACCTGAAGAATTTCAGGTCTGGTGAAAGCCCAGACGTAGTTATCTAATCCAACAAATTCTTCGCTGTCGGCATTCATAAACGACAAAACTAAAGTTCTTATCGCTGGGTATATCAACCCAACAATAAGAAGTAGAAGTGCGGGAACTAGAAAGACTAAATACTTTGCCCACTCTTGGGCTTTGACTGAGGTTCGCTCAGCGAGAAGGAAAATCAAAACGACGATAGCGGCGAATGCCGCAAGCCCTAGTACTAGCGTGAGCAGGTTCGGGGCGATGATCTCCCAGCCAGTTTTTCTGGTGACCAAGTCGACTACGTGCACTAGTGTCCCCTTGCTTGATGTGTTGCTAAAGCTTTGGTGTTTCGATGGTAGTTGTTTTTTGCCCCCGACTCCAACCGGTGCATTAGCTATTGAGGCTCAGTGCTTGGGGGTTTTGGGTTTTGACTAAAAAGTTGAAGCTAGAAGATGAAAAGTGTGGGCCCAGATTGCTCTGGGCCCACACGATTCAATCAGTTGTTACTTGACTAGTTGGCTGGCCAAGATGCCTGAATGGCGTCTAGAACAGCTTTGTCAGCCTTGTCTTCTGCAACCCATGCGGTCATTTCTTTCCAGAATGAACCGGCACCAACAGCTGCTGGCATCAAGTCAGATGCGTCGAAGCGGAAGGTAGTTGCGTTCT
>CAYVZV010000078.1:0-1832 GCA_964456485.1 uncultured Rhodoluna sp.
GGTAAAGATCTAGTGCAGGCGCTCAAAGAGCTAACTTCAATGCGCGTTGGTGGAGAGCCAGCAAGCATTACCGTTTGCTCAACCCGCGAAGAACTAATTGCAAAAGCCCAAGACCTTTGGGCAACCGGGGACGACTGGATTGCACTGGGCGGTGGGACAAACCTTGTTTTCGCCGAAGATGTTTCAAACCTTCACGTGCTTCAGATTAAGACCAGCGGAATTGAAAAAACCAAGCTCGATGGCAAACAGGTTTGGAAAATCCAAGCCGGTGTTGGCTGGGATGAACTTGTTGCCGAAAGCGTTGCAGCAGGGCTCGCAGGTATCGAAGGCATGAGCGGTATTCCTGGTACTTGTGGCGCAGCACCGGTTCAAAACATCGGAGCCTACGGCCAGGAGCTAAGCGATGTTTTCCTAAGAGCAGAGTTTCTAGATTACGAATCCGGAGAACTTGTAATTCTCGAACCAAGGGATTTGAAGTTTGGCTATCGCGATAGCGCAATCAAGCGCGGAAGAAGTGGCATCATCACCTGGATCGAACTGGAACTAATTGACCTAGAGGGCCTATCTAGACCTCTTTACTCAGGCCAGATCGCAGGTGCACTGAATTCTGAGATGGGCAAGCACGTGAGCCTCAAAGACGTACGCGATTCAGTTCTGAAACTTCGCGCAGCTAAAGGAATGGTCTTGGATCCTGCGGATCCAAACTCAGTTAGCTGCGGAAGCTTCTTTACTAACCCGATAGTTAGCGACAGCTTCGCAAGAACCATTTCTTCCGATGCCCCGAAGTGGGAATCACAAGAAGACGATGGACTAACCGTGAAGCTAAGTGCCGCGTGGCTAATCGAGCAAGCTGGTATCGGCAAAGGCTTTAGCTTGCCAGGATCTAACGCCGCTATTTCTTCAAAGCATGCTTTGGCGATTGTGAACAAGGGTGGAGCAACCGGCGAACAGATTGCCGAGCTTGCAAGATACATTCAGGAACGAGTGGCAGCAAAGTTTGGGATCAACCTGGTTCCCGAGCCGAACCTGATTGGCTTTAGCGTCTAGCTAGTTGAAAAGCTTCTGTAGTCTCTGAATACCTTCAGTGATTTGTGCATCGCCTAGGGCGTAGCTCATACGAACATAACCAGATGGACCAAACGCTTCCCCAGGAACCAGGGCAACTTCTGCTGCATCAAGGATGTAATCGCAAAGCTCCAAAGAAGTGTTGATTTGCTTTCCGCCCCAGCTTTTTCCGAGAAGACCTCGAACATCCGAGTAAACATAGAAAGCACCCTCGGGCATTGGTGCAAGCCAGCCGTTGATCTTTCCAAGTTCGGAAACAGCCAAGTGACGACGCCTATCAAAGGCGTCGACCATTGCCTTGATCTCATCCTGGGGTCCAGTAAGGGCAGCGATAGCTGCGCGCTGGGCGATGTTGTTCACGTTAGATGACAAGTGCGACTGAAGATTTCCTGCAGCCTTCATGGCATCCTGCGGACCTGCCATCCAGCCCAGTCTCCAACCGGTCATGGCGTAGCTCTTTGCAACACCGTTAACCATGATGGTCAGATCCTTCATTTCAGGAACTACCTCGGTGACTGAGTAAGCACGCTTGCCGTCGTAGATCACGTTCTGGTAGATCTCGTCAGAGACGATCCAGACTTCGTTAGCTAGTGCCCACTCGCCGATGGCTTTGATCTGCTCACGAGAGTAAACCGAACCGGTTGGGTTCGAAGGTGAGCAAAGAAGCAGCGCCTTGGTCTTTGATGTCTTTGCAGCCTCGAGCTGCTCAACAGTGACCATGTAGTTCTGATCGCTACCTGCAAAGACCTCAACAGTCTTGCCTCCGG
>CAYVZV010000079.1:0-1722 GCA_964456485.1 uncultured Rhodoluna sp.
TCTGTTCCAAGAAGTCTTCAAGTGTGAAGGTCTCTTTGGCAAGCTTGAGGGCCATCTCCTGAGCGGTGTCTTCATCGAACGCCTTTTGAGCTTGTTCGATGAGGGTTAGAACGTCTCCCATGTCGAGAATTCGAGAAGCCATACGGTCCGGATAGAAGGGCTCAAAGGCATCCAGGCTTTCGCCGGTTGAGGAGAAGATGATTGGTTTTCCAGTAACGGAAGCAACTGACAGGGCAGCACCACCCCTGGCGTCGCCATCAAGCTTGGATAGAACAACGGCTGTGATTCCAACGCCGTCTTCAAAGGCTTTTGCAACATTCACCGCATCTTGACCAAGCATTGCGTCAACAACAAATAAGGTCTCGTCAGGCTTGATGGCATCGCGGATCCTCGCAGCTTGCTGCATCATTTCTTGGTCAACGCCCAAACGACCCGCTGTATCCACGATTACAAAACTCAAGGCTTTGGACTTGGCGTGAGCGATTGAATCCTTAGCTACCTGTACTGGATCTCCGACTCCAGAGCCAGCCTCAGGGGCATAAACCTCAACGGAAATTTTTTCACCTAAGACTCGAAGCTGCTCAACAGCATTTGGTCGCTGGAGATCAGCTGCAACAAGAAGCGGTGTCTCTCCCTCGGAAACTAACCACTTCGCCAACTTTCCGGCCAAGGTGGTCTTTCCAGAACCCTGCAACCCGGCGAGCATGATGACCGTTGGCGCGCTCTTGCCGTAGCGGAGTTTTCGTGGCTCACCACCAAGAATCTTGATGAGCTCCTCATTCACAATCTGAACGACCTGCTGAGCCGGGTTTAGGGCACCAGATACTTCATCGCCAAGTGCTCGGTCGCGAATTGATTGAATAAAGTTTTTTACTACCTCTAGTGCTACGTCGGCTTCTAGAAGAGCTTTACGGATCTCCCGGAGGGTAGCGTCGATATCCGCAGGTGAAAGGCGACCCTTACCGCGTAAGTTTCTGAAAGTCTCCGCGAGACGATCTGACAGATTTCCAAACACTTTTTTTCTCCTGTTATTAGGCTATGCCACTAGCCCGGTAGCAAATTCTTTGGCGTCAAAGAATGCAAAATCGTTGATTCCCTCGCCGACTCCAACCAATTTGATTGGTATTCCAAGCTCGCTTTGAATAGCAAAAGCTATTCCGCCCTTGGCGGTTCCATCGAGCTTAGTCAGGACAATGCCAGTGACATTTGCAACTTCTGCAAATGCCTTGGCTTGAGTTAGCCCGTTCTGACCTGTGGTGGCATCGATAACCAACAGCACCTCAGAGATCTCAGCGCGCTTTTCAATAACCCTTCGAATCTTGGAAAGCTCATCCATCAAATCGGTCTTGTTCTGGAGCCTTCCAGCGGTATCGATAATGACAACATCAGCCTCGGACTCAATTGCGGATTCAACAGCCTCGAAGGCCACCGATGCTGGATCTTGCCCGTCGGATTTGGGTCCAACTAGTTTTGCTCCCGAACGCTCTGCCCAAGTGGCAAGTTGATTTACCGCTGCGGCTCGGAATGTATCCGCGGCCCCAAGCACAACCGACCACGAACCTTCGACCAACCAGTTTGATAGTTTGCCAATCGTCGTGGTCTTACCGGCACCGTTTACGCCAACGACTAAAAACACGTATGGCAGTTTCCCGTTGGAAAGATTGAGCGAACGGTCACTTACCGCAAGTTCAGTCTCGATTACCTGAGCAAGAATCTCCCGCA
>CAYVZV010000080.1:0-1721 GCA_964456485.1 uncultured Rhodoluna sp.
CGAATGGAGTCTTGTTCATGATCATTGTGTAAAGCAAGATCAAGAACACAACAACAACCAAAGTGATTGGAATTCCATTTGCCTGTGAGAGCTGGAAACCAAGGTACGCAACCATAACGCTAAGAATCACATTCTTGCCGTAGAACCAGAACACTGGCTCAACTGGCTGCTCGTAGCGAAGCTTGCCTGCACGGGTGCGAAGTTGTGAAATCCAAATAGCGACAATGCCCAAAGCAGTAATGATCAAAGCGATTGCATTGAACTGCTCAGGGATACCCACCAAGCTGTTGAATGTCTTTTCCTTGTCGATGAATCCGTTTCCAATAGCACGGAATTCATCAGGGAATGGTCCGATGTTTGAGCTCTGAAGAGTCATCAAGGCAAGACCACGGAACAGAAGCATTCCAGCAAGGGTCACGATGAAGGCAGGAATGCCGACGTAGGCTACCCAGAAGCCCTGCCACATTCCAACGATTGCACCAATCAAAATGGCGCCAAGGATTCCGGCCCACCATGGGACAGCTGGCAGCCACTCCCAGCCATCTTGCTCAATTGGGCGAACGGTCAAGATTCCGGCAACCGCACCAATGAAGGCAGCGATCGAACCAACCGAAAGGTCGATGTGTCCGGCGATGATGACCATAACCATTCCGATGGCCAGAACCAGGATATAACCGTTTTGTACCACGAGGTTAGAGAAGTTGGTCGGGCTAATCGACGCAGCGTTCGGTGTCGTAACTGCGAAGAACATAACAAGACCAATTAGCGCTAGGAAGATTCCGTTTTGGCGGAGATCAACTCCCTGCAGCCTTGATCTGATTGCGTCAAATGGGCTCTTTTTCTGGGTGGTAGCTGTGCTCATTATTTCTTACTCTTTTCCATGGTCATGTAGCTCATAAGTAATTCTGGCTTGGCGTCTTTTCTCAAGACTTCCCCGGTGATGGCTCCCTCTGAGATTGCATAAATTCGATCGCAGATACCGATTAGCTCTGGAAGCTCAGAGGAGATAACGATTACTCCCTTACCTTCCGCAGCAAGTCTTTGGATAATCAGGTAAATCTCGTACTTGGCTCCAACGTCGATTCCGCGAGTTGGCTCATCAAGAATCAAAACGTCAGGGTTGACGTTGATCCACTTGGATAAAACAACCTTCTGCTGGTTTCCACCGGAAAGCTGACCCACAACTGAAAGTACAGATGGGGACTTGATGTTCATGCTGGCGCGGTACTCACTGGCGCGCTTGTATTCCTCGTTTCCGTTCACAAGCCCAAACTTCACGAACGACTTCAGGGATGCCAAGGTGATGTTTCGCTTGACGTCTTCAATCAAGTTCAAACCAAAGCGCTTGCGGTCCTCGGTAGCGTAAGCCAGACCGTTGGCAATTGCCTCGGAGATGGTTTTGACCGAGATCTCTTTGCCGTTTTTGTAAACCTTGCCACTGATGTTGGTTCCGTAGGAGTGACCGAACAGGCTTCTTGCGAACTCAGTGCGGCCCGCACCCATGATTCCAGCAAGTCCGACAATCTCACCTCTGCGCACGTTCATCGATACGTTATCGACTACCAGGCGGGAGCTGTCAATCGGGTGGTAGGCAGTCCAGTTCTCAACCCTAAGAATCTCTTCGCCGATGTCGGCTTTGCGTGCTGGGTAGCGGTTGTCCATCTCACGACCAACCATGCCCTTGATGATGCGCTCCTGAGAAACCTTGGAGCCCTTCATGT
>CAYVZV010000081.1:0-1715 GCA_964456485.1 uncultured Rhodoluna sp.
AAAAGGCAGTCCTAGTGCGCACCTGGAAGATTGCGGTGCTGGCACTGGGAGCGAACCTAGGTGACCGACAGAAAACCATCGAGATTGCAATCGAGCAACTGGCTGCTCAAAAAAAGATTCGCGTTCTCGAGCGCTCACCACTTGTTGAATCGGTTGCGCTAACTGAGTCCGGTCTTGATGAATCTTTGCCGAGTTATCTAAACGGCGTAATCAAGATTGCAACTCAGCTACGTCCAAAAAAACTTTTAGAGGTAATCACCAGAATCGAGAATCTGCACGGGCGTATCCGTTTGCAGAAGTGGGGTTCTAGAACACTCGATATCGACATCATCACCTACGAAGATGTCTTCAAATCCTCCAAGCACTTAACCATTCCTCACCCACAAACCCACCACAGGCCTTTCGTGCTTGTGCCCTGGACGCTAATGGATGAGGATGCAATACTTCCTGGCCACGGCAAAGTCTCTGATCTATCAAGTTCCATGACCTCGCAGGTGAGTGTGCTGACATGAAGCCAACCAAACTCTCACTTCTTTTACTGATTTCCCTGCCAACCACAGTCGCGGCATTCTTCGCTGCAAGCTTTATGGTCGGTCGCGGTCTTCAAGTTCCGGTATCACCAATTAATCTTTTGATTACCCTGGCTGCAATTGCTGCTGTGCTTCTTGCTCTGTCGATTCCAATCTGGCGCTACCGAAATGCATTGAAGCAAAGCTCGACTCAGCGACCCAAGCGAGTCGATCCGTTCTACGCGGTTCGAGTTTTACTTCTTGCCAAGGCAAGTTCGCTAGCTGGGGTGCTGTTTGCTAGCTGGCATCTAGGAGTTGTTTTGTTTCAACTTTCTGGGGCAGTTGTTGTTCAAGGTTTGGTTTTGCAGAATGCCCTTGGATTTATCGCGAGCCTGATGCTGATTGCCGCAGCCTTAATTACCGAGCAGATTTGTCGCCTACCTCAGGATTCAGATCCTGACCCTGATCAGGCGGTGCGATCGTGAAGCAGGGAAGACTAAACGTTGGCGTTTTAGGAACTGAAGCCGCAGGAATAGCCATGGCGCAAGCTCTAGCGGCTGCCGGTCACATGGTTGTCGCGGTTAGCGCTGCCCCTATGGATTTAGACGATGCATTAGAGGTTTTGCTTCCGCAGGCAGAGAAGTTACCGGACGAAAAAATTGTTGAAGTAGCTGATTTGGTGTTGCTTGCTGTTCCGGCAGCGGAAATTTCTGCAATTAGTTCTGAACTTTCTAGCTCTTGGCGAGCCGGACAATTGGTTGTTCACCTAGCTGCGCAGTTCGATCACGAGATCTTGAGCGAAGCATTCGCAAAAGGTGCTATTCCACTCGCTATTCATCCGGCGATGCGCTTTACCGGAACCAGCTTGGATCTAAACCGGATGAAGGAAAGCTTCTTTGCCGTTAGCGCTCCTGCCGTTGCACTACCTATTGCCCAGGCTCTGGTTATTGAGATGGGTGCTGAGCCGATCGTTATCGATAGCAAGGCACGAGCCAGCTATGCCGAGGCAATCGAGGTGGCGAGCAATTTTTCCGCAATGATTGTTAATCAGGCAATCGGATTACTGGAGCAAGCGGGAGTAGAAAACCCAGCGCTCGTTATTGCTCCGGTTATTGAAAGTGCGGTGGATCAGGCTTTGTCCAAGGGGCACCGTCAGATCAAACCGGAAGATTTGATAGGGGACGCTTAGATGAAGGTCGTGAGGAC
>CAYVZV010000082.1:0-1648 GCA_964456485.1 uncultured Rhodoluna sp.
GCTTTGTAGTAATTGACAAAAACCATGGACTCTTTTGGAAGCTGCTTAGCCCCTAGGGACTTGTGTAAAGCAGCTGGGTCATCAGGCATGATTACCGAATGAGTCTTGGTTCCCTCAGGTAGGTCCTGATCTAGCACGGCGTAGATGGCAACTCCCGAGCAAGACATCTTGCGACCTGATTCGTTGGTGGTCTTACCCAGCAGTCTGTCCGTGACCTTGGCATCAAGGCTGGAGATGACAAGGTCCGCCTGGTACTCGCCCTTGGCGGTTGTGACCTTGTTCTTGGAAATTGCAGTGACCTTCTCGTTCAGGCAGATTTCAACCCCGGCGTGACGAGCAAGCTTTTCAAGTGTCAACGGAATCTCGTTGACTCCGCCAACTGGAACTAGAACTTGCTGGGTTGCCATAACCGCAGGCATAGTTGCAAATAGTGCCAAGGTGCTTTCCGGCGCAACGCCTGCGTTCAAAGTGTGTATTGAGATGACCTCTTTGAGACCTTCCGGTAGCCACTTCAATCCATCGAGGTAGCTCTTGGTTGTAAGCCTGAACCCGTAGTTGGAAACTAGCTTGCTCACCGCAGGTACTGCCTTCGGGCTCATTGAGGTGTTGGTCAGCAAAGTGGTGATCTCTTTATCAAGCTTGCCGTGAACAGCTTCGAAACGAGCCCATGGCTCGTGCCACTTGTTTCCAAGCTCAACAGGAAGCAAGCACTTATCGCCTTTATAGAAGTACTCTCCGACTTCGGAAAGTGGTTCAAAAGTGATTGGTGCAATCTCGCTGGCCTTTGGACCAGAGCCTAAGTTGTCAAAGCGGCGAATGAATTCTTGCCACACTCCAGGAAAGGTGACGAGTGCCGGTCCGGTGTCCATGCGCTGACCATCTACGACGATGCGCTTTGACTTACCGCCAATCCAGCTGGCACCTTCAATTACCTTTACCTTGTGTCCGGCTTTAGCAAGAAGCGATGCTGTTGCAAGTCCCGAGATGCCGGCACCTAGAACAATGATGTTTCTGGATTTCACGGATAAAGACCTAGCACCATCGAAGACACGAGCTGAACACCAGCAACTGCTCCAGCAAGGTAAGGGAATGCAATTGATAGACGATATAGCTTGCGGCCAGTTTCAGGAACTGGGTTTTTGAACAGGGCGTATGTCAAATAACCAGCGATTGCAAAGTTCACAATTGCAACCGGAATGTTCACCATTGCAAACAGTCCAGTCGAGATGAGCCACCAAAAGCCAACCCAATAGCCTGAACCCTTGACGCCCAACCAGACAGCTGTGGTCTTGATGCCGACGAAGCTATCCTGCGGAATGTCCTGCACGGCATCGAAGGTGTGCTTCGCCATCGACCAAACCATCAGACCAATTGCTGCAAACCACAGCGGTTCGTTGCCAAAAGCCAGAGGAATGAATACCAGTGGGAAGGCGTAGTCGGTGTTAGAAACCGAGTCCCAAACGGGGCGAGCCTTGAACCTAAATGGCGGTGAGGAATAGAAGTAGAAAAACAACGCGTAGGCCAAGATCCAACCCATGGCGGCAAGTGGAACTGTGAAGGCAAAGTAAATCAAGAATGGGATGTTGGTTAGTGCTACCCCGATAAAGATTGGCTTGACCTCGGAAACAGAAATCTTGGCACCTTCCAT
>CAYVZV010000083.1:0-1576 GCA_964456485.1 uncultured Rhodoluna sp.
CCACCTGGAAGAAGGTGTGATTCAACAAGAATCTGGAAGCCGTTGCAGATACCAAGAACCGGCAGTCCCTCGCCTGCTTTTTTAATGATGGTCTTCATAACCGGAGCCTGGGCTGCAATAGCTCCGCAGCGAAGGTAGTCCCCGTAGCTAAAGCCACCGGGTAGAACTACCGCGTCTACCTTCTTTATGGAGCTATCGGCATGCCACAGGGCAACTGGTTCTCCGCCTGCAAGGCGGATAGCCCTGGCCGCGTCGCGGTCATCTAGGGAACCTGGGAAAGTGACGACGCCGATCTTCATCAAAATTAGTCTTGCTCGATCGAAACTTCGACTACGTCTTCAATAACGCCGTTGGAAAGGAAGCTCTCGGCGATCTTCTTTGCCTCTTGAAGCTGGGCATCGGTAGGGGTGGTTGCGTAGTGAAGCTCAATTCGCTTGCCGATACGGACCGCGCTGATGGCTTTGTGTCCTGAGCGCTCTAGCGCTCTGGCAACTGCTTTACCTTGGGGATCCAACAGGTCTTGCTTGGGCATTACCTGAACAATGATTTTCGGCAACTTTGGCCCCCTAAGGCGAGCTAGAACAACTTGGGAATACCAGCAGTTTACTGGTTTGTGGCCTTGAGCTTTTCGCGCAACTCCGAGTAGCGAGAACTTGTTAGCGAAAGGACCTCTTCGCTTAGCTTTGGTGGCTTTGTTCCTGATTCTGGATCCCAGTTTTCAAGTAGCCAGTTGCGCACGATTTGTTTATCAAAGCTCTCGTTGCGATTTCCTGATTCGTAAGCAGCCTTATCCCAGTACCTACTCGAATCAGGTGTTAGCACCTCATCACCTAGAACCATTTGTCCAGTTGCTGGATCAGACCCAAACTCAAACTTGGTATCGGCAAGGATTAGCCCTGCCTTATCAGCAATTGCACTGGCTGATTCAAAAACTGAAAGGGAAAGTTCGCGCAGTTGGTTAGCTACGTCCTCGCCAACAATCTCAATTACTTCCTCGAAGCTGATGTTCTCATCGTGCGAACCAAGATCCGCTTTGAACGCCGGGGTGAAAATCGGAGTTGGTAGCTTGTCGCCATCTTTCAAACCTGAGGGTAACTGAACACCGCATATTGCACCGGTGGCCAAATACTCTTTGTATCCAGAGCCAGAGATGTATCCGCGCACTACGCACTCGATCGGATACATCGATAACTTCTTGGCTACCGTTGCACGACCTGCAACCTCTTGCGGAATCGGGGCCCCAGCGGCCAAGTGGTTTGGCACGGAAAGTTCTTTGAACCAGAAGTTTGTTACCGCTGTTAGGTTTGCACCTTTTCCTGGGATAGCTGGATCCAGAATGTTATCGAAGGCACTGATGCGATCAGATGCAACTATCAAAATCAAATCAGAGAGTGCAGCATCTTCGGATTCGTAGAGATCTCTTACCTTGCCGCTATAAACATGTTTCCAACCAGCGATTGTTTCTGGCAACTTACTCAGCTACCTTTGCTGCGATGTCTTGGCGGTAGTGAGAACCTTCCAGTTTGATACGTGAAATTGCTTTGTAAGCGCGCTTTCTGGCTTGCTTGAAACTTTT